>JAZNJA010000235.1:0-9363 GCA_045577755.1 Eubacteriales bacterium | reverse complement strand
TGGGGGAGCTCCCGCCGTAGGCGGGTGAGAGGGCAACACCGCAGGGTCAGCACGAACCAACGGCCCGCTAAACCCCAATTTGAAGGACACAGTTCCTTCCGAAACCATCATTCACCGTTCAGCTCATCCAACAGAGCATGGAAGCGGTCCGCCTCCTCATACTCCATCCTGTACCACGGCCCGTCCGCGGTACGGATGAACATATTGCCGGAATGGTATACGGTCACGGTGCTTCCGTCCGCGTAATCTACGGAGATCACCCACGTCATGCCGGTGTATTCGTCGGGATCTTCCTTGAACCGTGATTGAAGAGACAGACTGTCCAGATAATCTACGATGGCCATCGCGTCCTCGCCCTCATAGGCATAGGCGTAGCCCTCGGGGAGAGAGGAGACCGCGACCTGCGTCACGTACCCCGCCTGCAAAAGAGCGTCCTCCTCCGCCTCGTCGGATATCTCACCCGTTCCCACGGAGAACCGCCTCCACAGCGGGTGGGTCATCACGCCCTCGTAGTCGGTCACCATGACCAGGGCCTCCCCCGCAAAGAAGGTGTATATCTTCTTGTTGGAGTTCTTGATCTCGTAGACCAGCACGCCGACCTCCCCCGCTTCCATGGGGATACTCTGGAGGTACACCGCCTTGTAGGAGGGTCTGTCCTCAAAGTTATCCACGTTCACCGCATTCGGCGCGATGGCCTTCAGCATCTCGGAGACGTCCTCGGCGGGATCCACCGCCACACCCTTGCAGGCGGGGTAGGTGATCTGGATATTGACCCGCTCCCCCTCCACCAGGCAATGGTACCACACCCAGGGCAGACCGTACAGCTCGCTGGGGAAGAAGGTGATGTTGGAAAAGCCCTCCCGGTTCTGGTAGGGGATGGGCTGACCGTTCAGCATGGGTTGGGGAAATTCGCCGTCCTTCGCCACCTTGTCCACGAAGGCGGTGTAGGTCTCCCCCATACTGTCCTTGATGCCCTGAATGGAATTGGAGCCCGCCAGAAGACCGCTCATTTTGAAGCCGCGGATCATCTTCCGGTAGCTGTCAAAATCAAAGGAGGAATGCTGCGGAGGCGCAGGATCCTCGTTGGAGGAACCGCCCCAGAAGGGCAGTTCAAAGGGCGGGTCAAAGACCTCGGGTGACCCCACACCCAGCATGGGTAGGATCATGACAGCGCACAAGACCACCGCGAAGCACGCCGCCACCGCCCCGATCCTCGTCCAGATGATCCCGGCCTTGGAGCGCCCCGCCTTCCTTTGCAGTCGGGCATCCATGGCCACGAAGGACTCCACCACGTCCGCCTCAATGTGGCTGACCGCGTCCAGAAATTCCTGTTCTCTCATAGCGGATACCCCTCCTTTTCCAAGACTTCCCTGAGTCCCCGCTTGATGGCGGCGATCTCCTTGTTGACGGTGGACTCGCTGCAGCCCAAAAGCTTCGCGATCTCCCCGATGGGCCGCGCCATATAGTAGCGGCTCATGAACACGTACCTCCGCCGCTTGGGCAGGGAGCGGATGTATGCGCTGATGACCCGCCCCAGCTCACGGGCGTCCACCTCGGCGGCGGGGTCGCTCCCGTCGGTCAGCAGCTCCTCCACCTCGGAGAGAGCCACCGTCAGCTCGGAGTCGATCCGCTTCTGCCGCTTTCCCGCCTTGTAGCGGTCGATGGCCGTCCGCCGCATGATGGTGGCCAGAAAGGCTTGCAAGACTTTCGGCCGCGCGGGCGGGATGGCGTTCCACGCCCCCAGATAGGTATCGTTCAGACACTCCTCGCAGTCCCGCCCGTCGCGGAGAATGTTGTGGGCGACCGTCAGCAGAAAATGCTGATACTTGAGGTCGGTCTCTTGAATGGCTCGCTCATCCCGCTGCCAGTACAGCTCCACGATCCGCTCATCACTCATAGTCCCTTTGCCTTGAAGCTCCATGCCGCACCTCCTTTACAGATGTTTTGATAGTGCCTTCACTCATATAGTCGACAGAATTCCGAAAAGCTGTAAAGTTCTTCTCGTTTTTTATTTATTATAGCACATTTTTCACCCGCGCGCAACAGAAAAAAGGGCCATCCCGCAGGACAGCCCCAAATTTTTATCTTCCCAAGGTCGGAACTCAGACAGTCCCCACCACCACCAAGGTGCTCACCCCCGGCACCACGGTCCAGGCCCCGGTCGAGGGGTTGCGGGAGTAGGTGGCGGCGGGCACGGTAATATTGGCGGGGATGGTGGAAAAGGCCCCGGTGGCCTCGTCATAGGTGTACTGGACACCCTCGGTCCAGACAGCACCGTTGAAGGTCACGGTCAGATCCGACAGGATGGGATCAAAGGTGTCGGTGATTACGGCGTCATCGGTAGCCACCAAGGGGGTGTTGCCGAAATTCTGGATCACGAAGGTGTAGGTCAGGCGGTCACCCTCGGAGACCGTGGTGGGGTTCAGGGACTTGGCGATGGTCAGGAAGGCCTCGGAGGCGGCGGTGACCGTCTCCTGCGCTTCGATGGCCGCGGGAAGGACGTCACCGGTGACCTGCACGGTATTGGTGATGCTCCCCCCTGTAGTGGGAGGCGCAAAATCGTTGACTCTGGCCTGGTAGACCAGGAAGGCGTTGCTGTTAGCGGGGATGGTAATGCCCGTGACGGTCAAGGGATCGGTATCGGTCACCACGGGGGTGGCCTGACGAGTCCCGCCCAGGTAGTAGGTCAGCGAGCCCTCCACATAGTTCAGAGGAACAAAGCGCTCGCCCCCCTGGGTGTAGGCACCCAGGTCATCGGTGACGGTCAGATCCGAGAGCGGGGTACTGCCCGTATTCACCAGACTGATGACGTAGGTCAGAACCTCCTCTGCCGTGTAGGTGTCGCTCAGGGAGTACTTGGTCACCGCAATCGACTGCAGAAGCTCTCCCGTCACCACGTTGGACGTGGTCACGGTGTCCCCGTAGGTCAGCGTGGCTTGATTGGTAAAGGTTGCCATGTCGTTTCTCCTTGTTCACATAATGGTCGGGAGGGGAGACCGCGCGGGGTTCCCTCCCATCCCATTCTATGCCCGTCCGCCCTCCGAGGTACCAAAAAACGACAGGCTTCCCCTATACGGTGAGCCTGACAGCCCAAGCAAGCCTCCGCAACCGAAAAGGAGACCCGCCGCTTAGGACAGGTCTCCTGATTTCATCGCTTAAAGCATCACAGATCCACCCGATTACGTGTCTTCCCCTCAAAAAAGGCCTGCATATTGAGGATCATCTCCCCCAGGCACCGCTCCCGGGCCTCATAGGCCCCCCAGGACATATGGGGGGTGAGCAGAACGTTCTCGCGGTCCCGGATGGCATAGTAGGGGTGGTTCTTGGGAAAGGGCTCGGTGCTGTACACGTCACAGCCCAAAGCACCCAGCTTCCCCGATATCACCGCCGCGGCCACGGCAGCCTCATCGGTCACGGCCCCTCTGGCCATATTGACCAGAATCGCCCCCTCCTTCATGGTCGCCAGGGCAGCCTCCCCGATGAGTCCGCGGGTCTCAGGGGTCAGGGGGGTGTGTACTGTCACGATGTCCGATTCCCGCAAAAGGGTATCCAGATCCACGCTGACGCCGTCAGGATGGAGGCGGTTGGTCAGCACCCGACAGCCCAGGGCACGGGCCACGTCGGCCACGCGGGAGCCAATGCGCCCCGCACCCACGATTCCCCAGGTCAGTCCCGCGATCTCGTGGTAGGTAGGGGTCAGGATATTGGCGTTGCCGCCCGCGGTGTAGGTACCCTCAGCGGTGGCGCGGCAGTAGGCGGGCAGATGGGTAATGAGTGACAGCACCAAGCCCACCGTGACCTGGGCCACGCTCTCGGATGAATAGCCCCGCACGTTAGCGACGGCTACGCCGTGGCGGCGACAGGCGGCCAGGTCGATGTTATCAAAGCCCGTGGCGGCCACGCAAATGATGCCGGGCGCGCCCTCAGCGGGGAGCTGGTCCTCTCCGATCCTGACCTTATTGAGAATGACGGCATCCGCGCCCGCAATGCGCTCGCGAACGGTTTCGGGGGGAGAAACACGGTAAACGGTCACCTCTCCCACGGCCTCCAGAGGAGCCAGGGACAGGTCGTCCCCCAGGGTTCCCGCGTCCAGTACAACGATTCTTTTCATGGCGATCTCCATTTCTCCGATGATCACCTCCCTTTCGCGGCAAAGGAATGCTTCGCTCGCGCCCGGGGAGGAGCTTCCCCGCCGATGGGGGATCCCCCATCAGCGAGTTTTTTCAGCGACCCGCGGCTACTCAGCCGACAACGAAAGGGAGGGGTCCTTTATCGACACCCTCCCTTCTCGCTTTTCTTGGATTGGGTATGTAGACGGGGATCCGCTACACCTGTCGATCAAGCCTCGACAGCGACCTCAACGGTCTCGACAGCCTCGACAGCCTCAGCGGCGCACTCGCACTCGCAGGCCTCGGCCTCGACCTCAACGGCCTCCTCGGCGCACTCGCAAGCAGCGGCCTTCTTGGGCAGCTTAGCCTTGACTGCGTCAACAGCGCCAACAGCGGTGGTCTTGACCTTACCGGCAGCGGCAACGGCGGTCTCCTTGACCTTACCGGCAGCGGCGACGGTAGCGCCCTTGACCTTAGCGATGCCTGCCTGGCCCTTCTCGGACTTCAGAGCCTCATAGGCGGCGATGACAGCACCGGCAGCAGCGGCGCCGGCGGCGGCAGCGATCAGGACCACGTCAGCGGTCACATCGTTAGCCTTCTTGTTGTTGTGGAACTCGAACTTCATGGTTGTATCCTCCATAAATTTTTTTCATTTCTTTATCCGCGTGGGATCACGCGGCAAAAAGCGGTTGGATCTTGCGGTGCGGGATCAGTCGGACACCACAACGGCATCGGTGATCATGATGCACACGCGGGGAACGTCGGAATAAAAGCCGTAGCGTCCCGTTTTGCAGGCGGCGATCTTATCCACCACCTCCATGCCCTCTACGACCTGCCCGAAGGCAGCGTACTGGGCATCCAGATGAGGTGCGTCCTCATGCATGATGAAGAACTGAGAGGAGGCGGAATCGGGGTCGCTGGTACGAGCCATGGACAGCACGCCTCTCTTGTGCTTCAGGTCGTTGCCCATATAGCCGTTGGCGATGAACTCGCCGCGGATGGGCTTGCAGGGCTTCTGCTCAAATTCGGGGGTCATGCCGCCGCCCTGGATCATAAAGCCCTTGATGACACGGTGGAAGATCAGGCCCTTATAGAAGCCGCTCTCCACGAGAGAGAGAAAGTTCTCCACGGTCTTGGGTGCTTTATCGGGGCGCAGCTCGACGGTAATGTTGCCCAGAGGCTCGGGCTTGCTACCGCTGACCTCCGAGACGGACAGAATGATCTTGGGAAATTGACTCATGTCGGTTACTCTCCTGATGATTGTGTTTGGGGGTCGGACGCGTCCAGCCCGTAGGCCGCGCGGAACAGCTGCTCCAGGCGGGTCTTTTGCTCCGTGAGGTGCAGGTAGCCAAAGAGTGTCTCCATGCCCGTGGCGCGGCGGTACTCTGCCACAGAGGCCGAGCGGGGTACGTTGCCGTGACCCATATTCCGCCCGCGGCGGTAGTAGATGGCCTCCTCCTCGGACAGAAGGGGCTCGATCCGCCCCATAGCCTCGGACTGAGCGGTGGCGCGGACGAAATCCAAGGACGCGCTGTTGAGACGCGCCGAGGTGGTCAGCCCCCGCTCCCGTACCAGATAGGTGCGGACGCAGACCTCCAGCACGCTGTCACCCAGGTAGGCCAGCGCGGGGGTAGTGATGTCCGAAAGCTCCATGTGTGACTCCTTTGGAAGCGGGATCAGACCTCGAAGACATCCTCTTCCTCGGCAGCGGCCTCGATCTCAAAGCTGTCGCTACCTCCCTCGGGGATGTCGTAGTCCTCGCTTCTGCGGTAGACGCGGAGGAGCAGGGTGCGGATCTCGAAATCGCCGTTGCGCTTGACGATGAGCTTATAGGGGAACAGAATCACCACGATGATGCCGCCCAGCACCGAGAGGAAAATGGTCCAGAACAGCTTGCGCTGCTTAGCGCGGCGCTCGTATTCCTTCTTGTGGATGAGATGATCGGCATAATCCAGCACGTTCTCATACACGTCCACGATCTTGCCGCCGAGCTTGGCGAGCGCGCCGAATACCTTGAAAATCTTTTTCATGATTGTTTCCTGCCTTTCTGTATGATTGAATTTGGTTACGAAGCCGTGACCCATCAGTTCTTGAGACTGTGGATGGGAGCGGGAATGCGGCCACCGCGATGGATGAACCGGGCGGGGGAGTAGGGCTTGAGCTCCATGATGGGAGCCGTACCCAGAAGGCCTCCGAAGTCCACCTCGTCGCCAACCGTCTTACCGACGGCGGGAATCACGCGGACAGCGGTGGTCTTGGTATTGACCACGCCGATGGAGATCTCGTCGGCGATGAGGCCGCAGATGACCTCCTCGGAGGTATCACCCGGCACCGCGATCATGTCCAGACCCACCGAGCAAACGGCGGTCATGGCCTCCAGCTTCTCGATGGTCAGAGCGCCCCGCTTGGCGGCGGCGATCATACCCGCGTCCTCGGAGACGGGAATAAACGCGCCCGACAGCCCGCCCACGTGGGAGGACGCCATAACGCCGCCCTTCTTGACCGCGTCGTTGAGCATGGCCAGACAGGCGGTGGTGCCGTGAGCCCCGCAGGACTCCAGACCCATATTCTCCAGAATGAGTGCCACCGAGTCACCCACGGCGGGGGTCGGTGCCAGGGAGAGATCCACGATACCGAAGGGAACGCCCAGACGGTCCGCGGCCTCGGAGGCCACCAGCTGACCCACACGGGTGATCTTGAAGGCGGTCTTCTTAATAATATCGGCCAGCGCGGACAGATCGCAGTCACCGGCACGTGCTATAGCCGAGCTCACCACACCGGGGCCCGAAACGCCCACGTTGATGACGGTATCCGGCTCACCCACACCGTGGAAGGCACCCGCCATAAAGGGGTTATCCTCGGGGACGTTGGCAAATACCACCAGCTTGGCGCAGCCGATGGAGTTGCGATCGGCGGTGAGGGCCGCGGCCCGCTTGATGGTGGAGCCCATGAGGCGGATGGCATCCATGTTGATGCCCGCCTTGGTGGTGGCCACGTTCACCGAGGAGCAGACCAGGTCGGTCTCGGCCAGGGCTTCGGGGATCACCGAAATGAGGTTGCGGTCCCCTTGGGTCATGCCCTTGTGGACCAGGGCGGAGTAGCCGCCGATGAAGTTGATGCCCACGGTATCGGCCGCCCGCTGGAGGGTGTGAGCCAGCCTCAAAAAGACATCGGGGGACATATTCCCCGCCACCAGGGAGATGGGGGTGACGGACACCCGCTTGTTCACGATCGGGATGCCGTACTTCTTCTCAATGTCCCGGCCCGTAGCCACCAGATGCTCAGCCTTGCGGGTGATCTTGTCGTAAACGTTGTCGCACAGGCGGTTCCCGTCGTCGCTGACGCAATCAAAGAGGGAGATGCCCATGGTGACGGTGCGGATGTCCAGATTCTCCTCGCGGATCATCTGGATGGTTTCCAGTATATCTCTCGTATCAAGCATGGTAACTTGCCTTTCGTGTTCTATGCCAAAGCTTTCCGATCTGCCCTCGGGCAGTGGCGGCCTCTCAGGCCGACAAGGAAAGGTTTGACTGAAGGCGGCCTCAGCCGACTTCAGATGTGGTGCATGGTATTGAAAATGTCCTCATGCATGGTGTGGATCACCAGGTCGTTGTCCTTGCCCAGTGCCTCCAGCTTGTCCACGAAATCCGAGAACTCGATGGTCAGCGAGTCGATATCCGCCAGCATGATCATGGCGAAATAGTCACTCAGAACCGACTGGGAAATGTCCACGATGTTGGCACCGAACTCGGCGCAGGCGGTCGCCACCTTGGCGATGATGCCCACGCTGTCCTTGCCCGTAACGGTAATGACTGCTTTCATAGGAAAACTCCTTTTTGGGGGGATGCTATTAGTCATTATATTATACTATAAAACTTGTGGATATGCAAGAGGTAAATTATGAATTTTTCAAAATTTATCCGTTTTTTTTCACGAACTTCCACCCCCGCCCCCGACCTTGGCGTGAGAAGAAAATTATTTTGCCGAAAACCGCTTTTTTGACTTGCAATCTTTGAGAGGATATGGTATAATGGGGGAAACAAAAATCAATAAACGAGGTACATCATCATGAGCGATTTCAACACCTTTGAGTTCGTCGTGGACGAGCGCCCCGAGGGCAAACGCAAGGCCCTCAAGTTCTGGGGACGCTTCGCCCTCCTGGCCTTCGTCACCATCTGGGTCATCGTCTCCCTCTGCACCATCTTCTATCTCGCCGTCCTCCCCCTGTGTCTTCTGGGTCTCGTGCTGTATTTCTGGAAGATCTTCAACTGCGAGCTGGAGTACTCCATGGTCTCGGGCCAGATGACCTTCTCCCGCATCTACGGCGGTATGAAGCGCAAGAAGATCCTGGAGGTCACCATCAAGGACTTCCGTGAGATCGCCCCCCGCACCGCCGAGTCCGACGCCAAGCTGAAGATGCAGGGTGTCAGCAAGACCTTCATGTTCGCCTCCCACTCCACCGCCGAGGACCAGTACTACGCCACCTTTGAGGAGAACGGCCAGCTGTGTGTCGTCTACTTCGAGGCCACCGAGAAGACCCTCAAGCTCCTGCGCTACTACAACCCCGTCACCGTGGTCACCAAGGTCTCCCGTTGATGTGACCGCGAAAAAATCCGACAACTGAAAACCAACCACCGAAGGACGGGAGCTTTTCCCGTCCTTTTGCGTATCATTGAAAGGAGTCACCCCATGAAACAGTCCTACACCGTTCCCGTCCGCCTCTCCGAGGATCTTCTCCGCAAGCTCATCTACATCTCCGAGGCCGAGGGCCGTACCCCTCAGGCCCAGTTCACCCTCATGCTCCGCAACACCATCCAGTACCACGAGCGGGCGAAGTCCAAGATCCCCCCCGCAGAGCTGCAGAGGATCGACATTACCCCCTATTTGGATAGCAAGGAGGAGTAACATGAACACCACCCCCACCCCTATCAATGCCGTTGAGACTGCCTCCCTCACCTGCCACCCCGGCGTGTTCCTGGTGGAAAAGGATTACGAGATCATCCTCCTCTGTGATAAGCCCGCCATGGCCTCGGTGGTGGTGGCCGGCCGCACCTTCACCGACAATATCAACGGCGTCATGCGCTCGGATACCGACGTCCATAAGATCAAGGTCCCCGTGTCCCTTCTGGACAAGGCCAAGACCTACCGCGTCCACATCACCCCCTTGGCGGATCACTGCAACTACTACCCCAAGCCCGATCCCACCGAAGCCTACGAGTACGATTTCACGCCTGTTCCCGCCGAGGGCAAGGTG
>JAZNJA010000234.1:0-3007 GCA_045577755.1 Eubacteriales bacterium | reverse complement strand
CGATATTCCGCTTTCGCGGCTCGATATGCGCCTTTGGCGCAAGAACTCACCGACAAACCCAAATTTGTGATCCTTAATACCCCCATAAAATCCATAAAGAAAGAAGTGATCCGCATGAGTAACGCACGTTACTACCAACCCGAAATCGAAACCATGTCCCTGGAGGAGATGCAGGCCCTGCAGTCCGAGAAGCTGGTCAAGCAGGTCCGCCACATCTACGACAACGTGCCCTACTACCGCGCCAAGATGGAGAAGAAGGGCGTGACCCCCGACGACATCCACGGTATCGAGGACCTCCACAAGCTCCCCTTCATCACCAAGGACGACCTCCGCGACCAGTATCCCAAGGGATTCCTCGCCGTTGACCAGTCCAAGTGTGTCCGCATCCAGTCTACCTCGGGTACTACCGGCCGCCGTGTCGTGGCCTTCTACACCCAGCACGACGTGGATCTGTGGGAGGACTGCTGTGCCCGCGCCATCATGGCTGTGGGCGGCACCAATGAGGACGTTTGTCAGGTTGCGTACGGCTACGGTCTGTTCACCGGCGGTCCCGGCCTCAACGGCGGCTCCCACAAGGTGGGCTGTCTGACCCTCCCCATGTCCTCGGGCAACACCGAGCGTCAGATCCAGTTCATGATGGATCTGGAGGCCACCATCCTCTGCTGCACCCCCTCCTACGCCGCTTACCTGGGCGAGTCCCTGAAGGAGCGCGGCTACAAGCCCGAGGATAACAAGCTGAAGGCGGGTATCTTCGGCGCCGAGCCCTGGACCGAGGAGATGCGCCGCGACATTGAGAAGTCCCTGGGCATCAAGGCCTACGATATCTACGGTCTGACCGAGATCTCCGGCCCCGGCGTGTCCTTCGAGTGCACCGCTCAGGCGGGTATGCACATCAACGAGGACCACTTCCTGGCCGAGATCATCGACCCCGACACCGAGGAGGTCCTCCCCGAGGGCGAGAAGGGCGAGCTGGTCTTCACTTGTCTGGACAAGGAAGCCTTCCCCATGATGCGCTACCGCACCCGCGATATCTGCGTGCTGACCCGCGAGAAGTGCTCCTGCGGCCGTACCCTGATCCGCATGAGAAAGCCCATGGGCCGCTCCGACGATATGCTCATCATCCGCGGCGTCAACGTATTCCCCTCCCAGATCGAGACCGTCCTGCTCCAGGAGGGCTACGCCCCCAACTACTTCATCGAGGTGGACCGAGTGAACAACACCGACACCCTGGATATCTACGTGGAGCTGACCGAGGATCAGTTCTCGGATACCGTCAAGGCCGTCACCGCCGCCGAGAAGGCTCTGGCCGGCGCCATCAAGACCATGCTGGGCATCAACCCCGCTGTCCATCTGGTGGCTCCCAAGACCATCGCCCGCTCCGAGGGCAAGGCCGTCCGCGTCAAGGACAAGAGAAAGCTGCATGATTGAGAACGGGGGAACGGGGAGGGGTGTGCCCTGCACCCGGGCAAGAACCTTTTTGAAAAAAGGTTCTTGACAATCTCCCAAAACTTTCAACAAGGGAATTTTTACGACAGAGGGATTCCCGATCCAAACACAACAGGAGGAAACAGTACAATGGCACTGAAGCAGATTTCGGTATTCGTAGCCAACCAGACCGGCTCTCTGGAGAAGCTGGTCAACATTCTGGCCGAGGCAGGCGTGGATATGCGCGCCATGTCCATCGCCGACACCCAGGAGTTCGGCATCATGCGTATGATCGTCAAGGGCAACACCAAGGCCTGCGAGGCTCTTCGTAACGCGGGCTATCTGGTGAACGTCAGCCACGTCACCGCCGTGGAGATCCCCGATGAGCCGGGCGGACTGGCCAAGGTGGTCAGCATTCTGGCAAGCCACGGCGTGAACATCGAGTACACCTACGCCTTCATGACCCGCTCCCACGGCAAGGCCTGCGTGGTCTTCCGCGTGGAGGACAACGAGGCCGCCGAGAGCATTCTGGCTCAGAACGGCATCGACACCCTGAGCCACCTCGTGGCCGAGGACGCCCCGCTGTAAGAAAAAAGCAAGACCCCGCTTCGGAATCCCTCCGTGGCGGGGTCATTTTTCGTTCAATTTCTATTGCGAAATTTGTCACAATATATTGACAAACCCCGAGATGTGTAGTATAATTGAATCACCAAAAAACCGCCCGTAAGAGACGGTAAACATCAAAAAGGAGAATTCCCATGAAGAACTTTTTCGCTGAATTCAAGAAGTTCATCACTCGCGGTAACGTCATGGACATGGCCGTCGGTGTCATCGTCGGCGGCGCCTTCACCGCGATCGTCAACGGTCTCAGCAACTTCGTCCTCAAGCCCCTGATCAACTACCTGCTGGCCCTCATCCTGGGCAAGGACACCCTGGCAGGCATCCACACCATGCTGCTTCCTGCCTACACCACCGACGAGGCCGGTGCCGAGGTGCTGGATCTGGCCAACTCCATCTACATCGACTGGGGTTCCTTCATCAACGCCATCATCAACTTCTTCCTCATCGCCTTCGTGCTGTTCTGCATCGTCCGCGTCTTCAACCGTATGCGTGACAATCAGAAGGAAGCCGCCGAGGCCGCTCAGGGCAAAAAGGCTAAGAAGGCTGACCGCAAGGCCATGAAGGCCGAGGGCGTCAACGTCCGTGACAAGGCCGCCGTCGCCGCCTGGTACGCCGCCCGCGCTGAGAAGGCCGCCGCCGAGGCTGCCGCCGCTGCCGCCGCCGCCGAGGAGCAGGCCCGCCTGGACCGCCTGGCCAACCCCACCACCGAGGATCTGCTCAAGGCCATCCTCGCCGAGATGAAGAAGGACTGATCCTTTTCATAACCTACGGGAGACCCGCAAAAGCGGGTCTCCTTTTTTAGCGGAATGGGATTTCAAATTGGGGTTTGTCGGGGAGTTGTTGATGTGGTCATCCTGAGCGGAGGGCGTAGCCCGGAGTCGAAGGATCTCTTGTCGGCAAAGGAGATCCTTCGACTCCGCCGCAAGCGGCTCCGCTCAGGATGACCCCTTAATATACACCG
>JAZNJA010000233.1:0-2136 GCA_045577755.1 Eubacteriales bacterium | reverse complement strand
TTTGCCCGATAAGTGGTTTTTGCCCGCGCTCTTTAGGCTCCCTCCGGGAGGGAGCTCCCGCCCGCAGGCGGGTGAAGGAGTACGCGTGCATAACGGTTTCCACTTTCTGAGGTTATCAGACTCACCGACAAACCCCAATTTGAAGTTCATCTTAATATCTATGCTTTCAGCTGTGTAACCTCTCAACGCCCCCCGACCGTCATCGGATTCAGACGTTGCTTCCGTTCAGAATGGCTGTGAGTTGGGAGAGGATGTTGCCGTTGCCGTTCAAGGAGATGTGGCCTACGTTCTCGCAGATGCGCTCCACGTACTCCAGCTCCTTGAGCTTGTAGAGGGTCTGGTTCTCGTCCATGAGCTTGGCGGTGTTCAGGAGCGAGCGGGTGGAGGCCACCTCCTCGCGGCGGGTGATGACGTTGGCTTGGGCCTGCTTCTCGGCCACAAGGACGGTGTTCATGATCTCACGGATCTCACCGGGGAGGATGATGTCCTTGACCCCCGCATCCGTGATCTCCACGAACAGGGTGTCCTCTTTGGCCTTCAGCCTGTTGAATACAAACTCGGACATCTGCTCCTTGCTCTCCAGAATGTCGTCCAGCTTGTACCTGCCCACGTACTCGCGGAGGGCCAGCTGGGCCGCCACGTGCATCTGCTCCTGGTAGTCGTCGATCTCGGTGAGGATCCTCACGCAGTCGGTCACGCGGTAGGTGCAGACGAAATTGACGCGGATGGAGACCTTGTCGGCGGTGAGGATCTCCTGGCCCGTGATGTTCATTTGGGTCAGGCGGGTATCCACGAAGTCCACGTCCACCTTGACCGAGGTGTTCCAGAAGTAGTAGGTGCCCGCGTCCAGAATGCGCTCCAATTTCTTATTGAAGTATAGTCTTGCCTTCTGATACTCGGCTACCTCCACCTTGGTGTAGAGAGCGAGCGGGATCTTGGAAAAGATGTGGGTGGGAACAGACTCGTCTACGGCGGGGGTGGAGATATCCACCGTTTTGAATTCATGCTCATTCACCGTCTTCCAGAAGGCGTAGCGGCCGCGGTGGAGCACCGAGGAGAATTTACCATTGATATAGTGGAGAGCCAGCTCCTCGTCTCCCACCTCCACCACGGCCACTTGGTCTGCTACGGCCTTGTCCGCAAGCAACGTCTCCAGGGAGCACCTGGGGCAGAGGACGGGCTGGTCCAGGCTGCTGACAATGATCTCGCGGTCGCCGTACACGTGGTACTTGCCCGCGTCGAGGAGCTTGATATATTTGCCGTTTTTGAAGAGGAAGCCCTTTTGGTTTTCGTTGATGATCACTTTCTTCATGATATGTAATCCTCCTGTAAGGTAGTCTGTGTCACGCCGTCATGTCCGCAAAAGCGGCGGCCGTGGGCTTGAGTGTCCCCGTCACGGCGCGGAAAGGGGGCTTTTGGCGCCGATCGGGGAGGCACGGCATCCGCCCTCGGGCAGGGCCGCTTTTGGGTGGCTCCGACGGGAAAGGAGTGCTGTCCCGCCATTGCCCATGACTTTGTTTTCTGATGGTGCTTGCGCACGAAAGGGGGCTTTCGCACGCATCTTTCGCGTCCCGAAGGACAAAACCAATCCACTGGCGATACGTTTTCCAACGCACGGCGGGATTCGAACCCGCGATAAACGTAAACGGGGAGTTGAACCCCATCGAACAGGACCTTGACGAAAGCCTCAGTCCACTCGATTGCCCTGTGCAAGCCACCCCCGGCATACGCTTTGGCAGAGCCTCGCGCACCGCTGTGGTTTCATCCACACGCGCTGTTGGTGTCTTGCAAGTGTATTGTACCATATTGTGGGGTGGGATTCACGGAAAAAAAGCTGCGAACTGCATGAAATATCCATCGATTCGCTTGCTATAACGCAGTTTTTCGTGGAAATCCTATTTTTGGGGGTGAATGCCTCACCGCTGAAGGAAAAGGGGACGGTCGCCCGCCCCCTGATAGTATGATGTAATGATTTGGCTTCACTTCAAATTGGGGTTTATAGGGGATGTTGATTCTTGTTGCCCTTAGGGGTTGCCCTCTCACCCGCCTGCGGCGGGAGCTCCCCCAGAGGGGGAGCCTTTCGTGCCAAACTCCAAAGATCCCATTTGCCCTCAAGTGTTTTCCGCCGTCCCAAGG
>JAZNJA010000232.1:0-42705 GCA_045577755.1 Eubacteriales bacterium | reverse complement strand
TATCAACCATTTTGTCGTTTCTATCCGTATGGTTGTAGGAACATAACTGTACACCCGATAAGTTAGGTTACAAATGCTCTCCTCATCCACCGCTTCGCGGTCCCTCTTCTCCGCTGGAGAAGGCAAAGGTCTCGGTCACCTCACCAACAAACCCAAATTTGCCCCAAGGAGGCCCCCCCGTGCACCAGATCCTGCAAAATCTCCTCTCCGACCGCAAAAGCGGCCCGATCTTCACCTGCTTCGGCCCCTACCACCTCATCTATCTGGCACTCATTTTCGGCGTGATCCTTGCGGTCATCCTCCTCTTGAAGAACAAGTCCGCCACCGCCAAAGGCCGTGCTACCGCCGCCGCCCTCTACGTCGCCGCGGGGCTTTACGCCGCCGACTTCTTCCTCATGCCCTTCGCCTACGGCGGAATCGACGTTGAAAAGCTCCCCTTCCACGCCTGCACCGCCACCTGCGTTTTGTGCGTGCTGGCCCGACACAACCGCTTTCTGGGTAGGTTCAAGGATCAATTCGTCCTCCTGGGACTTCTCACCAATCTGATCTACGTCATCTACCCCGCGGGCGTGGGTTGGTACCTCGTCCATCCCCTATCCTACCGCGTGTGGCAGACCCTCCTCTACCACGGGGCCATGACCGCCTTCGGGCTGTTCTCTCTGTGCTTCGGGGAGGTGCGGTTGGAATGGAAGAAATGCCCCCGCGATCTGGTGTTTCTCTGTGTCATGACGGCCTGGGCTTGGGTAGGCAACGCCCTCTACAACGGGCTGGACGGGCGGTTCTTCAACTGGTTTTTCGTGGTCAGAGACCCCTTCTACATCCTCCCCGAGACCGTCGCGCCCTTTGTCATGCCCTTTGTCATGGTGGCGGTCATGTTCGCGGGGGAGCTTTTGATCCGCGCCGTCTACCACTTGGTCAAGCGGATCCGCGTCAAGCACTAACCCCATCATACCCAAGGAGAGTACGACTCTCCTTTTTTGATCGAATACAATGAAAAATTCACCAAAACCCCATAGACAAAACGCCCGTTTTGTGCTACAATATACCCATATCACGAAAGGAGCGCTCCCATGAAACACGCCCCGTTTACCAAAGCCCTCTGTCTGAGCTTTGCCCTGATCCTGCTTGGCTCGGTGATCCCCGCCTTTCCCTTGGCCCTGCCCGCCGCCGCCAAAGGAATCGACTACACCGCCGAGGCTCTCTACCCGCCCTCCCCTGCGGACGTGACCATTTGCGGAAGCAGCAACGGCCATCGCCCCTCCTCGGATATGGACGTCATCGCCATGCAGTTCGTCACCACCGCCGACGCCCTCATGGTCTCCACCAACGTCCCCAGCTACAGCAACGACACAGGCTCGGTGACGGCGGCTCTCTTCGCCTTTGACACCGACTACGACACCTCCCTCCTGGCCTCCCCCATGGCCGAGCATACCTTCGTGGACTTCCGCGACGGTTCGGATCTTTGCTTCCGCTTCACCGAAGCAAGTCCCCTCCCCGCGGGAGAGTACCTGCTGGTGCTCTACGATATGCACGATCCCACACCCACCGCAAACGGCGGCTCGGGCACGGGCATCGGTATGTGGCGCTACGCCCCCCACGAGGGTCAGCGCACCTACCTCAACGGCTCCTTCGTGTCGGACATGAGCTTCTCGGTGCGGGTGGCCTACAAGGAAAAGCCCGCCAAGCTCTACGGCATTCCCACCAAGCCCGCTACCTCGGGGGAGATCGACTACGCCCCCCTCATGAGCGCGGTGCTGGACTTCCGCAAGGAGGGCTCCACCGCCTACCTGGGCGGCGGTAACCAGACCAAGGGGACTTACGTCACCGAGAGCGGTGAGTCCTTCCTCCGCCTCACCGCCGATAAGGACGCGAATGACCCGTACCAGTTCATCAATTTCCCCGATACCCTCATCAAGTGCAGCGAGTACAAGTTCGCTCTTTTGAAGCTGCGGCGCACCGAGGGCTCCAATACCCAGTCCCAGCTCTTCTACATGACCGACGAGACCGCTCTCAGCGAGGCCGCCTCCACCCGCCCCGGCTATCGGAATACCACCGACTGGCAGTACGTCATTGTCAATCTGGGTGCCAACAACAACTACAGCGGTCAGCTCAAGACCTTCCGCTTCGACTACTTCCAGTCCTGTCAGGGCGCTCACCACCTCGACCTTGCGTATATCGCCCTCTTCAAGACCCGCGAGGCCGCCGAGGCCTTCCACGATAACTTCGAGGACTTCAAGGACGCGGTCCCCGACGACGGTAAGGAGGACACCGATATGACCCCCGACTACAGCACCTATATCTCGGCTGACGCCCCCGCCGACAAGGCGGAGGGCAAGCTCACCCCAAACGGACAGCTGGGGTATCTGTACAAGGACTACCCCTACACCATGGACTTTGAGAAGTCCCCCGCCGAGTACCTCCCCGAGGGAGGCTTCGCCTTCACCTCCATTGACAGCGCGGTAGTCAAGGACGGCCGCCTGTACTGCAAGGCCTTCTCGGCCTACGAGATCTACACCAAGAAGTTCCTCGGTGACGCGTACGGCATCCGCGGCGGCTCTCTGGACTTCGACATGGTACTGGAGAGCGGTGAGATCGCCGTTACCCTGCGCCAGATCCTGCCCAACGACGACGAGAGCAAGTCGGGCATCCGCTTCACCCTCACCGCCGACGGCACCCTGACCGTGACCGAGCGGGACGGCTATAGCGATACGGTGAAGCTGGATACCGATCTCACCAAGGAGCACAAATTCTCCTTTGCCGATAAAGGTTCTTCCCTGTCTCTGGTGATCGACGGTACCGCCGTTTACACCCTCGCGTGGGACAGCGTGGCCAAGACCCTGACTGCGCCCTCAGGCAAGTCCTACCCCGCCATCCACGTGCCGAACGCGGGCTACGCCGCCTTCCGCGCCACCCGCACCCGCGGTTATCTGGATAACGTCACCTACACCTACACCGATATTGTCCCCAAGTCCGTCACGGGCCGTCCCGTGGACTACTCCACCTGGGTGGCCACCGACGATCTGGACCGCACCACCCCCACCTTCGCCGAGGTGGGCGCGGGCAAGGACAAGTACGTGGGTCTGTTCTACTTCCTCATCCACTCCGACGATATGGGCAGCCGCTACGTCAACGACGTCACCCGCTTCTACCTGGAGGGCGGTGTGTCCAACGTCTCGGCCAAGCTCTCTTCCTTCGCGGGGCGCAACGGTGCCTACTGGGCCGAGCCCTACTTCGGCTACTACTCCAGCCACGATACCTGGGTCTACCGCAAGCACGCCTATATGCTGGACGCCGCGGGGGTGGACTTCATCTTCCTGGATGTATCCAACAACCGCTTCTACGTGGAGCAGAGCAAGGTGCTCTTCGACACCTGGAAGGCCATCCGCGACGAGGGCGGGCAGACCCCTCAGATCGCCTTCATGTTCGGTGATATGCCCTTCACCCTGCTGAACGGTCTGTACACCCTGCTGGAGCCCTTCTACAACAACCCCGACTATGAGGATCTCCTCTTCAAGTGGGAGGGCAAGCCTCTGGTGCTGGGCAACAAGGACGTTCCCGACGAGCGGCCCTGGACGGTCTCCGACACCACTCCCCAGTCCCGTGAATACTACCGCGAGCAGCTGAAGAACAACCCCGCGCTGAATACCTTCTACACCGATACCTACAAGACTCTCATCAACGAGACCTTCACCGTCCGCAAGTGCTGGGCATGGCAGGCGGGCAATAGGAACCGCGAGGGCTACTGGGACTGGCTCCAGGAGTCCCCCCAAGCCTTTGGCACCGACTTTGAGGGCAAGACCGAGCAGATCTCGGTGTCCATGGGTGTCCACGCCCACACCAGCCGCGGCCGCAGTTATCTCAAGGGTGACAGCACCTACAACCCCAAGGGGGACTTCGGCTTCTCCCTCGGCACCGCCAAGTACGGCTACTTCTTCGCCGAGCAGTTCGATTATGCCCTCAAACAGGACGTGGACGTGGTCATGATCACGGGCTGGAACGAGTGGTACGCGGGTGTCCACAAGGCCCCCTCCGCCGACCAGACCTGCGGGCAGACCCCCACCCCCAACTACTACATGGTGGATCAGATGTCCCCCGAGTACAGCCGTGACGGCGAGCCCATGCGCCTCCGCGACGGAGTGGGCTTTGGTGACAACTACTACTACCAGATGGTCACCTACATCCGCAAGTTCAAGGGGCTGGATGCCGCCCCCGCCACGGTCAACGGCGGTGCGCTGAACACCGCTGACCCTGCCGCTTGGGAGAAGGTTACCCCCGCCTTCACCGACGTCATCGGTGACACCGACCTGCGCAGCTTCGCCTCCTTCTGCTCCGAATTCCTCTACGTCAACGGCACCGCGAGAAACGATCTGGACACCGCCAAGGTCTCCCAGGATGCCGACCATCTCTACTTCCACGTCACCACCGCCACCCCCCTCATCACCGCCGACGACCATCTGTGGATGAACCTCTACGTCGATGCCGACGGAAACCCCGCCACGGGCTGGGAGGGCTTTGACTATCTGGTCAACCGCTCCCGCACCGATAAGACCGTGTCCATCGAGAAGTTCGTGGACGGCAAGTGGGTCTTCGAGGCTGTGGGCGAAGGCGCGTATACCCTGGGCGAGTCCTCCATGACGATCAAGATCCCCAAGACCGCTCTGGGGCTGGAGGCAGGCAAGGCCGCTTCCCTCAACTTCAAGTGGGCGGACAACGCCGATATCCGCGGGGATATCATGGCCTTCATGGAGCTGGGCGACACCGCTCCCAACGACCGCTTCGTCTTCGCCTACACCGCCTCCACCACCGAGGACGAGCGGAAGAGCACCGAGGACACCGAGTCCGAGTCAGAATCCAACACCGTGACCGAAGCACCCACCGATGCTCCCGCCACCGAGGCTCCCACCGAGGAGGTCACCGACGAGCCGAAGAAGAAGGGCTGTAGATCCACTCTTTCGGTCTCCGCGGGGATTCTCGTGACCGCCCTCATGACCGCCGTCATATTCCGCAAGCGCAAGGAATAATTCTTCTCATCCCCCGTTTCCGCGCAATACCATTCAGAAAAAAATGGAAGGCTCCCCCTTTGGGGGACCCGGCGCCGCAAGGCGACTGAGAGGGCTGCTTCCCAAGAAAAATGCCCTCTCACCCGCCTTCGGCGGGAGCTCTCCCAAGGGGAGGGCCCTTTTGCTTCTTGGTGTCACCGCACTCACGTTTTTTCACATACGATATTCACAAAACCCCTTTACATTTTGCATGAAATCCTGTATAATAAGGATGATTATCATTTCCCGAGGAGGCCGCCATGGAGATCCGTCTGTTTTTCCCCGACAGCACCGCCATCCTGACCCCCAATGCCGCGGAGCACGGCGTGACCGTCACCCACTTTGTGGATCAAAGCGTCCATACCGTCACCCTCACCGCCTATGAGGCGGGCATCTGCCCCGAGGCTCTGGAGGTGTCCTTCCCCATACCCGAAACCCTCCTCTCCCCCGTGGAGTCCCTCTACTTCTACGATGACGCCGCCCACACCAACGACGTGTCGGGGGTGTTCCCCTACGCCGAGAACCGTACCCGTGAGATCGCCCAGCTGGCTCTTTTCAAGAATCTCGCAAGCGGGCAGCCCCTCCTGTACGGTCTCTGCACCATGCACCGCTTCTGGTCGGCCATTTTCCTGCGGAATGATACCGTCACCTTCCGCTTTGAGCTGGAGGGACGGGAGCTGGCCGTGGGGGAAGCCTATACCATGGAGCGCTTCACGGTGGTCGAGGGGACCGAGAACGGTGAGAATGCCCTTCTGGAGGCCTACGCCGACGCGGTGGCATCCCTCAATCACTGCATCCCCACAGGGGATCTCCCCGTGGGCTGGTGCTCCTGGTCCTGCTTCTACGGGGACGTCAACGAGGAGCGCATCCGCACCGCCGCCGATATGCAGGTCATGTACGCTCATGAGGGAAAACCCAACCTCGTCCAGATCGACGACGGTTGGCAGAGGTCAGGTTCCTTCTGCGGTGAGTGGGTCACCGACGAGGGGAAGTTCCCCGAGGGCATGGCCGCCACCTCGGCCTACGTCCGCGAGCTGGGGCTGACCTTCGGGTTGTGGCTGTCTCCCCTGCTTCTGGACGATCAGTCCGAGTATTACGAAAGCCTCAAGCACCTGGCCATGGCCGAGGTGACTCTGGGGGAGCATTACCACCCCTTCAACCTGGGGGATCCCGCCTACCACGACCATCTGCGCAAGACCTTCCGCCGCATGGTGGACGAGTTCGGCGCCACCTACTTCAAGCTGGACTTCCTGGCCGCCGCGGTGCGCTACTTCAATGGAAAGGGTCACTTCGTGAAGTTCCCCGACGGCTACTGCATCGAGGTGCAGAGAAAGGCTCTCTCGGTCATCCGTGAGACCGTGGGGGACGAGGTCTTCCTCCTGGCCTGCGGTGCCCAGACCCTCCTGGGCGCGGGCATCTTCAACGGCGCGCGGATGTCCTGCGACATCATCTGGGGCAAGAGCAAGAACCATCCCACCTACTGGCAGATCATGCAGAACTGCCTCCACACCGTGGGCCGGCGGTACTTCTACCACCGCAAGGTCTACGTCAACGACCCCGACGGCCTGGTGCTCCGTGACTGGGATCGGGGGGACGGCTTCAACTGCACCTGGTCGGAGGCCCGGCTCTGGACGGTGGCCATCGCTATGTCGGGCGGGTCGGTGCTGTCCAACGATGAATTGGAAAAGCTCAGCGACGCCCGTCGCGCCCTCTACACCGAGTCCCTGCCCCCCCTGGACATTCCCTGCCGTCCCGTGGACTACTTTGAGCGTCCCGCCCCCACAGCCTATATTCTGGATGTGGACGAGAACACCAAGTTCCTGGCCCTCTACCACTTCGGGGACACCATGACCGATCTGGACTTCGACCTGGATAAGGTAGGCATGAAGGGCGCGCTGGTGGCCGACTGCCTCACCCGCAAGTTCTTGGGCTTCAAGGATACCATCCATATTGAGAACGCCAACCCTCACTCTGCCGCCATGTTCCTGCTCAAAAGGCCCTCTGATCAGCCCGCCTTCGCGGGCTCGGACGCCAACATCTACATGGGCATAGGCCTGTTCTCCTCGGTCTATGAGGACGGCAGGCTGACGGTCACCCGCCCCGCGGACACTCATGAAACCGCCGTAGCCTACGCCCTGTGGCCCGAAGGCTACACCCCCGAGGGGGAGGTCATATGGAAAGAGAGCGGCTATACCCTCACCAAGCTGAACTGAAAAATACATACATATAGGAGATCGATCATGCTGAAAATTGAACGCGACGCGGTTATGAATCTGGACGGCGCCATCCGCGGTGCCCGCAACCCCATGAACAGCTGGGCAAAGTCTGACAGCTACTACGATGAGAACGGCAAATTCATTCTCGGCCCCGTGGATATGGACTTCGGCCACCGCCTGGCGGTGTCGGGGAGTGACCACAGAAAGTTCCTTCGCCAGGTCTTCGTGACGGTGGACATCACCGCCCCTCTGTACTGGTGGAAGGAATTCGACACCTACAAGGTGGGCACCGTGGCCAACTCCTGCTCCACCATGCACAAGATCCACGCCAAGGCCTTTGAGCGGGACGATTTCTCCCACGACCGTCTGGACGAGAGCGGTCTGGCCCTGCTGGACGCCACCGTGGCCTACCTGGAGGCCGAGCGGCAGAAGTTCATCGCCGACAAGGAGGATCGTCAGCCCTGGCACAACATGATCCAGATGCTTCCCTCCTCCTACAACCAGATGCGCACCGTGACCCTCAATTACGAAAACCTCATCAACATCTACTACGCCCGCAGAAACCACAAGCTGGCCGAGTGGCATACCCTGTGCGATTGGATCCTGACCCTGCCTTGCGCCAAGGAATGGATCTGCGTTAAGGATTGAACAGCATTCAACAGACCACATTTCAATTCGTAATTCGCAATTCGTAATTCGTAATTGCGGAAACCGCGTATTGAAAGCAGTCCCCGTTCAACTGAAACGGCGGCAACGCACACGATAGGGCATCTCTGATCGATCCAATATACGTTCCCTCTCCATGAGATCACATTTTCACCAATGGCGAATTTTCATCTAATTACGAATTACGAATTGCGAATTACGAATTAGCCCCCACATAAGGAGCCAAACCATGTCCATCACCATCACCCACCCGCAAAACTCCCAAATCACCGCCCAAGCCGTCATCCGCACCAAGAACACCATGTACGCCCTGGGTATCTTCGCGGATCGCTTCCCCCTTCATCTGTACTACGGTAAGAAGTCCCGCAGCGCCGACCTGACCTACCGCTCCCGGGGCAGTGCCTTCTCCCCCTACTACCCCGAGTACGGCGACGGCTACATGGCCACCACCGTCTCCTCCGAGTTCCCCACCTTCGGTATGGGTGAATTCCGCGCCGCCGCCATCCGTGTGCGCGATCTCTCCACGGGGAGCGACGCCACCGAGTTCTCCTTCCGCAAGATGAAGAAGCACAAGGGCCGCGTAGCCATCAACGCCCCCATTTACGGTGAGCTTCCCTACGCCGAGGCGGATGAGAGCACCGAGACCCTGGAAATGATCCTGGACGACAAGGTCACGGGCTGTGAGCTGCACCTCTACTACACCGTCTTCCCCGAGTCCGACGTCATCGCCCGCCACATGACCCTGATCAATCAGGGTCATGCTCCCGTTTCCCTGGAAAAGTGCATGAGCCTGTGTCTGGATATCCCCGAAACCAAGTACGGCCTGGATCTCATCAGTACCTACGGCGCCCACGCCCGTGAGCGCCACGTGGACCGCTACAAGCTCTCCTACGGCGTCCACCGCATCACCAGCCGCCGCGGTGCCTCCTCCCACATGGAGAACCCCTGCATCCTCCTCTGCGACCCCAAGGCCACCGAGGAGAGGGGCGAGGCCTACGGCTTCAATATCGTCTACAGCGGTGACTTCCTGGACGAGCTGGAGGTGGATCCCTCCAAGAAGACCCGCGTGCTGATCGGTCTGGGGGATGAGACCTTCTCCTGGCGGCTGGAGACGGGCGAGTCCTTCACCTCCCCCGAGGCGGTCATGACCTACTCGGCCCACGGCATCGGCGAGGTCTCCCGCAACCTCCACCGCTTCACCCGTGACCACATCCTCCCCGCCGAGCCCTTTGAGCGCCGTCCCGTGGTACTGAACTCCTGGGAGGCCTTCTACTTCAACATCGACGGCAAGCTCATGGAGGATTTCGCCGCGGGAGCCGCCGAGGTTGGCATGGATATGCCCGTCATGGACGACGGCTGGTTCGGTGAGCGCCGCCACGATCGGGCGGGTCTGGGCGACTGGTACCCCCATCCCTCCCTCTTCCCCGACGGTCTGAAGGCCTTCGTGGAGCGGGTCAAGGCCAAGGGAGTCCGCTTTGGCATCTGGATCGAGCCCGAAATGGTCAACCCCGACAGCGACCTCTACCGCGCCCATCCCGAGTGGGCTCTGGCCGCCCCCGGGCGGGTACCGCTGGAGTCCCGCCAGCAGCTGGTGCTGGACATGGGCAACCCCGCCGTGGTGGACTACCTGTCCGAGTCCTTCGCGGCCTGCTTCAAGGACGTCCCCCTGGACTACTTCAAGTGGGACATGAACCGCCATCTCTCCCCCGTCTACTCCAATATCCTGCCTCCCGAGCGGCAGAAGGAGGCCTCCTTCCGCCATATGTGCGGTGTGTATGAGCTGTTCCGCAGGCTTCATGCTCTGTTCCCAAACGCCATGATCGAGAACTGCAGCGGCGGCGGCGGGCGCTACGATCTGGGCATGATGAAGTACTCCACCCAGATCTGGTGCAGTGACAACACCGACCCCGTCTCCCGCACCTACATCCAGTACGGCAGTACCCTGGGCTACCCCACCGCCACCATGAGCTGTCACGTGGCCAACCACGGCTCCTCCATTGAGGATCCCCGCAAGCTGAACTACGGCTTCCGCGTGGCCCTCAACGGCCCTCTGGGCTACGAGCTGAACATCCTGGGGGCCGGCGACACCGCCAAGGCCACCATGAGCGGGCAGATCAAGGAGTATCGCGCCTACGAGGATCTGATCCTGCGGGGTGACTTCTACCGCCTGCTGGATCCCTTCGCCTGCGGCCGCTACGCCTACTACTTCGCCTCCCCCGACAGCCGCGAGCTGCTGGTGACCTACCTGCAAAACTACGGCGACCCCAAGAAGACGGTCTACACCTTAAAGATCAGCCGCGCTCTCAAGGGCGAGACTTATAAGGACACGATTTCGGGCAAGACCTTCACGGGTGAGGAGCTTCGCAAGGGCATTTCCGTGGAGAGCGACACCGAGGGACTGTATGCCGTGATGTGGCATCTGGTCGCGGAATGAATATACCGGCTGATTGCTAAAGGTTTAAATTGCAGTTTATGGGGCTGTTGGTTCGTGCTGACCCATGGGTGTTGCCCTCTCACCCGCCTGCGGCGGGAGCTCCCCCAGAGGGGGAGCCTTTCGTACTAAACCCAGCGAAATCCTGTTTCCCGACAAGTGTTTTCCCGCCGTTCTGAGGCTCCCCCTCTGGGGGAGCTCCGCGAAGCGGTGAGAGGGCAAATATCGCGGGCAAGCTGCAAACAAACAGCCCGTCAAACCCAAATTTGAAGCACTTTCAATCGTAGAATGAATATACTGTAAGGAGAATACACCATGAGAAAGATCATCCTTCTCGGCGATTCCATCCGCCTGAGCTATCAGAACCGCGTCAGCGAGCTGTTGGGCGACGGCTACACCGTCTGGGGCCCCGACGACAACGGCCGCTTCGCCTCCTATACCCTGCGTATGCTCTACGACTACCGCGAGGTGCTGAAGGGCGCCGACCTCATCCACTTCAACTGCGGTCTCTGGGATATGTGCGACCTCTTCGGCGACGGCCCCTTCACGCCCATGGAGATCTACGTGGAGCAGATGGTGCGCATCGCCAAGATCCTGAAGACCTACGCCCCCGTGGTGGTCTTCGCCGCCACCACGCCCCCCTCCCCCAAGATGTGGGGTCACGATCTGGATCGTGTCCGCGCCTACAACGCCGCCGTCATGGCCGCACTGGAGCCTCTGGGGATCCTCTTTGACGATCTCTTCACCCCCGTGGCCGAGGATATCGACCGCATGATCTCCGAGGACTACCTCCACGCCTCTCCCTACGGCGTCGAGGTCCTGGCGACCCGCGTGGCCGACTGCGTCAAAAAGAACGCGTAAAAGCCAATTTTTGCAACCCGCAACCGAAATTTCAAGCAAATTTTGGAGTTTTTTTCCCTATTTGACCATTTTTTTGAAGAAATTTTGCAAAACCTATTGACATCTTCTTGCAAATGGTTTATAATAGGGTCAATCGTTTTCACGATACTGCCCGTGACGATATGCCACGGGCAGTTCACATTTTTTGTTTCCATTCGGAGGTAACAGTTATGAACAGAGTGTTTAACTTTTCGGCAGGCCCCTCTATGCTCCCCGTCCCCGTACTCGAGAAGGCAGCGGCTGAGCTGGTCTGTTACGGCGAGTCCGGTATGTCGGTCATGGAGATGTCCCACCGATCTCCGGATTACGAGGCCATCATCGCAAAGACGCAGGCTGACCTGCGCAAGCTGATGAACATTCCCGACAATTACAAGGTGCTCTTCCTGCAGGGCGGTGCTTCCACCCAGTTCGCATCCGTCCCGATCAACCTGATCGGCAGAACCGGTAAGGCTGACTACGTGGTATCGGGTCAGTTCTCGGGCAAGGCCTACAAGGAGGCCCAGAAGATGGGCTATGACGTGAAGTGCATCGCCTCCACCAAGGACGACAACTTCGACCACATCCCCGCCATCACCGCGGACATGGTGCGCCCCGATGCCGCCTACGTCCACGTTTGCTACAACAACACCATTTACGGCACCAAGTTCGCAAACATCCCCGACACGGGTGACGTGCCTCTGGTAGCCGATATGTCCTCCTGCATCCTCTCCGAGCCCGTGGATGTCACCAAGTTCGGTGTCATCTACGCCGGTGCCCAGAAGAACATGGCTCCCGCCGGCGTGACCGTGGTCATCGTCCGCGAGGATCTGCTGGACTACTGCGACCCCAAGGCTCCCACCATGCTGGAGTGGAAGACCATGGCCGACAACGACTCCATGTACAACACCCCTCCCTGCTACACCATCTATATGCTGGGTCTGGTCTGCGAGTACCTGCTCGAGCAGGGCGGTCTTGAGGCCATGAAGGAAAAGAACGTCAAGAAGGCCGCGCTCCTGTACGACTATCTGGACAGTCAAGACTACTACATCGCCCCCGTCAAGGCCGACTCCCGCTCCATGATGAACGTGACTTTCGTCACGGGCAACGCCGACCTCGACAAGAAGTTCGCCTCCGAGGCCGCTAAGGCAGGTATGAAGAACCTGAAGGGTCACCGCTCCGTGGGCGGTATGCGTGCCTCCATCTATAACGCTATGCCCTACGAGGGTGTGGCCGCTCTGGTGGAGTTCATGAAGAAGTTCGCCGCCGAGAACCCCAAGGCATAAGGAACGAGGGGCTCTGCCCCTGGTCTCGTTGCGACTCAGTCACGCCGCGGCTCTGACTGCCCCCCGCTTTTGCGGATGCAGTCATTCACTACCGCGTCGCCGCTACGCTACCCCCACCAAAGAACCTTTTGAAAAAGGTTCTTTGGAATCTCCAAAACTTTCAAAAAATATTCTTGATCTGAGTCATCCTGAGCGAAGGGCGAAGCCCGAAGTCGAAGGATCTCCGTTCCCCCAACCCATAACAGCACAACCGTAGGGCGCACCCTGCCGAGCTTGCTCGGCGGTGTCCGCCCGACTTCATTTCACGGGCGCGTACAGGTGCGCCCAAACCATTACCGATACAGGAGAACATCCATCATGAAAAACATTCAACTGCTCAACAAGATCGCCAAGGTCGGCACCGACAAGCTGGACGCCGCCCTCTACAACGTCGGCACCGACGTGACCGCCCCCGAGGGCATTATGGTCCGCTCCGCCAATATGCTGGACATGGATTTCAACCCCGAGCTCTTGGCCATCGCCCGCGCCGGTGCGGGTGTCAACAACATCCCTCTGGACAAGTGCACCTCCGAGGGCATCGTGGTCTTCAACACCCCCGGCGCCAACGCCAACGGCGTCAAGGAGCTGGCCGTCTGCGCTCTGCTCCTGGCCTCCCGTGACATCGTGGCGGGTATCGAGTGGGTCGGCACCCTGAAGGACGATCCCGACGCTGCCAAGACCGTGGAGAAGAACAAGTCCAAGTTCGCGGGCTGTGAGCTCCAGGGCAAGACCCTGGGCGTCATCGGTCTGGGCGCCATCGGCGGTCTGGTGGCCAACATCGCCGTCCGTCTGGGCATGAAGGTAGTCGGCTGCGATCCCTTCCTGTCCGTGGACGCCGCCTGGAACCTGAACCACAACATCACCCACGCCGCCTCCTACGAGGAGGTCTACAAGGTGGCCGACTACATCACCATCCACGTCCCCGCCACCGCCGACACCAAGGGCATGATCAACGCCGCCACCATGGCGAACATGAAGGACGGCGTCAAGATCATCAACCTCTCCCGCGACTCTCTGGTCAAGTCCGCCGACATGATCGAGGCCCTGGCCAGCGGTAAGGTCTCCCGCTACGTCACCGACTTCGCCACTCAGGAGCTGATCGGGGTTCCCGGTGCCATCCTGATCCCCCACCTGGGTGCCTCCACCGAGGAGTCCGAGGACAACTGCGCCGTCATGGCCGCCCTCCAGATGGATGATTACCTGCAGAACGGTAACATCAAGAACAGCGTCAACTTCCCTGCCGTGGCTATGCCCCGCTCGGGTGACGCCCGCATCTGCGTGCTTCACGAGAACGTTCCCGGCATCCTGACCAAGCTCACCGCCGTCATGGCCGACGAGGGTCTGAACATCGAGAACATGACCAACAAGTCCCGCGGAAACGCCGCCTACACCATCTTCGACGTCACCGGCAACGTCCCCGCCACCGTGGAGGCCGACCTCACGGCGCTGGAGGCTGTGCTGCGCGTCAGAGTGATCTGATCGGAATAAAATGAGAGAACGCCTCGGATTCGGGGCGTTCTTTTTGTTTCGGTTATGATTCTTCCATCTCGCTGATGCGAATTGCTTCCTCAATAATTTCAGTTTCCTTCGCATCTTTGTTTTTCAATATGTTATTATCCACTGACTGTCCTTGATTCTCTTTCAACTGTTGTCATGTGAGACCCGAATCATGAACATTTTTTCCGCGACTTCTCTTGGTGTCCCAGCCTTGATTGCTGTCTCAATCAACCAATCAGACATCTCATGCGCCTCCCGCAGCTTGCTCTCGGGAATCAACTTTTTCGTTCCGTCTCCCATCTCGATCAGAATCATCTTTTCTTGTTGGTTTGTTGCCATCATGCTTCTCCTTGCCACCATTCTCTCTTTTATTATACTCCTACTCACCCTTGTTGTCAATCGTATCACGAACACTTTTCTCCCTCACAATCACGAACACTTTTCTCCCTCACAAGTAAACGAATTGTAAACAAACCCCCTATTTCCTTGACAAATCTCCCTGTGTCTGCTACAATATAGAGTAATATGAGTTACAACTCGGAAAGGAGATGGTAGCCAACCATGGACGGAGACAGTAGTACCGACGGGGATAATTGCATGTGCGTGATCACCCGCGCGTGTAACCGCAACTACATCACAACGGAATATCTTTGCTCGTGTATGCCCCCATACGCGATCTTGTGGCGTGCCTGCTTTGCTCGGAATTGACCCGACGGGACAGGTAGGCCTTTTTGCGTTCATTTTTCCCCTCGCTTGCGAAATGTGTTCCCTAAATCTTTGTGAATTTGAATTGGAGTAAAACAATATGAGCCCCCAAGCACAGATCATCATCATGGCCGTATGCCTCTTGATGTCCGCTTACTTTTCCGCCACCGAGACCGCCTTTTCGACCCTGAGCAAGACCAAGCTCAAGACCATGATCGACAAGGGCAACAAGCGTGCTTCCCTCGCCCTCAAATTGAGCGAGAACTACGACAGACTTCTGTCCACTATCCTGATCGGTAACAACCTGGTCAACATCCTGCTCTCCTCCATCGCCACGGTGTTCGTCATCACCCTGTGCGTGAAAGCCAAGGATCAGACCTTTGCCGACAACTACAGCACCCTGATCTCCACCGCCGCCGTCACCGTGATCGTGCTGATCTTCGGTGAGATCACCCCCAAATCCATCGCCAAGAACCGCCCCGAGGGCTTTGCCATGTTCTCGGCGCCCCTCATGCAGTTCTTCATCTGGATCCTCATTCCCTTCAGCTTCCTCTTCTCCCTGTGGACCAAGCTGGTGGCCAAGATCTTCCGCGTCAAGGCCGACAACAAGATGTCCCAGGAGGAGCTGCTCATGCTGGTGGAGGAGGTCCAGGAGGAAGGCACCATCGACGACGAGGAGGGCGACCTGCTCCGCAACGCCATCAACTTCACCGAGCAGAAGGCCGAGGATATCCTGACCCACCGCGTGGATCTGGAGGGCTTCGACATCGAGACCCCCATGGAGGAGATCGGCCAGCTCTTTGAGGAGTCCCGCTTCTCCCGCCTGCTGGTCTACGAGGACAGCATCGACAAGATCGTGGGCGTCCTCCATTCCAAGGACGTTTTCACCGCCAAGGGCCTCACCGACAAGCCCCTGGAGGAGCTGATCTCCCCTCCCCTGTTCATCCATAAGGGTGAGCGCATCGACGACCTGCTCCGCGACCTCCAGACCAACAAGTCCCACCTGGCTGTGGTGCTGGACGAGTACGGCGGTACTTTGGGTATCGTCACCATGGAGGATATCCTGGAGGAGCTGGTGGGCGACATCTGGGACGAGCACGACGAGGTGGTCGAGGACTACAAGGAGATCGCCGAGAACACCTTCCGCATCGACTGCGGCGGCAACCTTTCCGACTTCAGTGAGTTCTTTGATCTGGAGATCGAGTCCGACTCCATCACCATCAACGGCTGGATCATGGAGGTCCTGGACAAGATCCCCGCCTGCGGCGACCGCTTCAGCTTTGAGAATCTGGATATCACCGTCACCGAGACCGACTACCACCGCGTCTCCCTCATCCACGTGGTCCGCAACGAGATCGAGGACGAGGACGAGGACGACGATAAGCGTTCCAAGCGAGACCGTGACGACGACGATGATGACCGCAACGAGGACGATCGCCGCGACCGCCACGAACGTCGTGACCGCGACGAGGACGATCGCCGCGACCGCCACGAGCGTCGTGACCGCGACGAGGACGAGGACGATTCCGACCGCGATTCCCGCAAGAGGTCCAAGGAGCATTCCTCAGTCTGATCCCATCATACAGAAAAGGGGCGACACATTGCTTTGGTGTTGCCCCTGAATCATTTGAAAAAGTGGAGAAATCCGCGGCGTTGGCCGGCGGGTGGCTCCGCTTTTTTGATGCGGAACCGCGCGGAATGTTTGGCGGAAGCCCGCGCTTGACGCTGAAACTAAGAAAAGCCATTGGGCGAATGCTCAATGGCTTTTCTTGGTCTCAATAATACACCCTATATTGAACAGCCTAGAGCAAGTGCACCTCTCGGTGCTGATTGGAGCGTTGAAATCAACGCTGACTATCAGAAGCGAGGAAGAAAATCCAAGAAAAAATACGCGATAAAAAACATAATATTGCCGCTATCAAAGCGTGATTACTACGCCGCGATAGCGGTTTTTCCTTCTTTTATTGAATTTGACCAACGACTTCGTCGATAAGGTCTTTCTCTTTTTTAACTATGATTTGTTATTTTTTGGTTTTTCAGCAGCAGGGTTCGATATTCTGTGGGGCTCATTCCGATATAATGACGAAAAGTGCGTGCAAAGTAGGAGGCACTTTCAAAGCCGCAATGCTTCCCGATCTCCTGGATTTCCAATCGCTCGTCGGCAAGCAGCTGCTGTGCCTTTTTGCAGCGTGTCCGGTTGACGTAGGCAACGAAAGGATAGCCTGTATATCTGTGAAATTCGCGCGACAGATAGTATTTGCTGATTCCAACGAAGGAGGCAACATCCTCCAGGGAAAAATCCTTGTCGCAAGCTGCGTGGATATAGTCGATGGCTTGCTTGGTGTACAAAACGCCACGGTCATGGCGGTCATGGCAATCGTTTTGCTTCGAGGGGTGGCTGTGATGCTTGCAAAGCAACAGCAAAAGCTGTGACACAAGACTGCGGATCGTCAACGTCCGATAGGGGGTATCGGCTGGGGATTCGTAGGCATCGCGCAGACTCTCCAAAATTCTCGCAACGTAGTCATCCTCGATCTTGATATCAAAGGTGATTTTGTTGCTGTCAAAGCCGTTTTCAAGACAAAAGGAGCGGTCGATGATCAGATAGCAGTAAACCATTTTCACGTCTCCGGCTGATAACGCGTGCAAATGGTTGGAATTGATCATCACGGTGTCACATTTGCAAACTTTCAAAACCTGACCGTTTACTGAAATCGAGCCATCACCATCGATGATATGAATGATCTCAACATTTTCGTGCCAGTTAGATGATCCGAACATATGGTTGGTTGGTCGAACCGATCCCGTATTATAAATAAACGGAAGCGGTGTTTGCTCCAAATGGTGATTTTCGTATTGACTCACGGTTTTTTCCTCATTCGCAAAAATATGGTATGAATCGCAAGAACTTATCATTGACATCCCTATTATACACCATGTATAATAGAGCTGTCAATAAAAATTGACAAAATTGTGATATTGAGGGGGGATATTTTATGAATAAGCTCGGTGTAATGATTGTGCTGACTGCAGGTACGGATATTCTGCTGGAAATGAAAAAGGCGAAGGAGATCGGTTGCGAGTGCTGTCAGCTCTGCGTTTGGGATCCTACGTTATATACCGATTTATTAGCAGCGGAGATCGTTGGCGCATCTAAGGAAACCGAGATTGAGGTCTCCACTCTTTGGGCAGGCTGGTCGGGTGCTAAGGAATGGAATTTCACGGGTGGTCCCGTGACCCTTGGACTTGTTCCTGAGGCATATCGCATGAAGCGCACCGAGGAGGTTCTTGCGGGTGTCGATTTTGCTGTGAAAATCGGATGCTCCCGTGTGGCAACGCACGTAGGCTTCCTGCCGGAGAACGTGAACGATCCACAGTATGGTGGCGTGATCGCGATCCTGCGTTATATCGTGGAGAATTGCAAGAAGAAGAGTATCAACTTTCTGTTTGAAACGGGACAGGAAACCCCTGTGACCCTGCTTCGCGTAATCGAGGAGCTTGGCTTTGACAACGTAGGAATCAACATGGACACCGCCAATCTGATTCTGTACGGCAAGGCAAATTCCGCTGATGCGATCTTGGTATTTGGGAAATACGTGATGGATACGCATATTAAGGATGGCTTTTATCCCACCGAAGGAATGCGGCTTGGACGTGAGGTGGCTGTGGGTAGTGGCCTTGCGGACATTCCGGAGGTGATCAAGCGTCTGCAGGCGGTGAATTACACGGGTAACTATATTATTGAGCGTGAGATCAGCGGAGAGCAGCAGACCAAGGATATCATCGACACGCTCGCATTTCTTAAGAGTATTTTGAGACAAGAGAGGTAAATCAAAATGTTGAAGGCGGCTATCGTAGGATTTGGCGGGATCGCCAGGTCGCACAGAATGGGTTATGCAAATCTTAAGGCGCAAGGCAAGGTTGAGCTTGTTTGTGCGTGCGATATCGACCCCGAGGCGGTTAAGCGAAGGATCGTGACAAATATAGACGGAGAGGCAAGTGAGATTGACGAGGAGATCCGCTTCTATACCGATCTTGACGAAATGCTTGATAAAGAAAAACTTGACTTTGTTGACATATGCGCCCCTACATTCCTCCACGCCGAGCTTTCAAAAAAGGTGCTTGGCTGCGGAATACACGTTCTTTGTGAGAAGCCCATGGCGCTGAGCTTTTCGGATTGTGAAGAAATGATCCAAGCGTCCAAGAATGCGGGAAAGGAGCTTATGATCGGTCAGTGTCTCAGATTCTATCCCGCATTTGACTACATAAAGGCGGCTGTTGACGACAAAAGATTCGGTAAGGTCATTGGCGGCTTCTTCAGCCGTTTGAGTGCGCCCCCCACCTGGGGCTGGGAAAATTGGTTTATGAATCCCGAGCTTTCCGGCGGATGCATTGCCGACCTTCATGTCCACGACGTTGATATTATCAGATATCTCTTGGGCGAGCCCGAGGCCGTAAGCTGTCGCGCATCCACAAGCGTTTGCGTAAACGACACGGTCCACACTTCCTTCTATTACGGCAATACTCCCATCACCGCTATCGGCGATTGGTCGCTTTTCGGTTTTCCCTTCAACGCAAGTTGCCTTATCGACTTTGAGTTTGCAACCGTAACCTACGGTGCTGCGCTCACGGTCTATCCCAAAAACGGCGATAAGCCGTACGATGTTGAGCTTGCCGCTGTGAGCGGGTATCAGGGTGAGATCGACTATTTCTGCGATGTTATTGAAGGTAAAATAAAGAACGATAAAAATCCTGCGTCCAGCGCCGCAACCACGATACGTCTTATTGAGCGTATGCGTGAGAGTGTAAGCGAGGGTGGAAAAATACTTTCTTTCCGCTAACTTACGTTCTCCATCCTCAAAGGCTGTTTTCCCAAGCGTTATGCTTGACAGAATAGTGACTTTGCTACAATCGCGATGGCATTTTAAACATAAGTTATGAACCTCCGAACTGGTCTCAATAATACACCCTATATTAAACAGCCTATCGTCTGCCATGGCTTTAGAAATACATTTTGAGAACAAATTTCGCACGCTTGGCGTTATATCGAAATCCAAAGTCTTTCGGGTCGATATCGCACTCTTGCGTATACATGCAAAAGGCCTGATGATCTAAATCACCAGGTCCTTTCTTGTCTATGAAGTTGTAGTAGATCTCCACCTTGTCGTCATAGAGGACGATCTCTTTCACGAGCAGTCGGATCATCGAATACGGCTCTTTCTTCAGCGCTTTATATATGAACCGCTTGATATCGGCGGGTGTGATCTGTACTTGATTTTTCGCTTTCTCCGAGAGTACCTTCCCTTCCGCTATTTCAAGAGCTGCCTCTATTTCTTCAATGCGTTGCTTGGTGGAGCTTGTGATAATACCCTGGGCAACGGCATCCAGCATATTGTTCAACGCCTTACGGAGCTTATTCCGCTCCGCTTCAAGTATATTCAAAGCAGATGTAACTTTGAGCTTTTGTGTATGGGCTTTAAAGATTTTGTCGGTAATGAGATCAATCGTTTCGGGATTGTCGAGTACCGTGATCGTCGTATCGACGATCAGCTGTTCCAGTATTTCCTTGCGGATGGATTTTTTGCGGCATAGCGTGGTGTCCTGCTTTTTCAATCCGCATTTGTAATAGCGCATAACCTCGCCGTTTGAAGAAGTCCCTGCGTCGGCAGTTACAGGCTTACCACAGTATCCGCAACGCATTCGGTTTTTTAGGAGATACACAACGTGCTCCTTCGGATGTCGGCCATAGCGGTTTTCTTCAACGATCCGTTGAACGCTCTCAAACAGATGTTGCGGAACAATGCGGGGGAATGTATTGGTGTATTCACCTTCTGATTTATGAACATATACACCGGCATATCGGGTATTCTGCAAAATTCCGTATATGATCGTTTTTGTAAACGGCTTACCCTTGCGGTGCATAATTCCTTCGTCCGTTAATGCTTTGATGATGTTTCTTCCGTATGTGCCAGCGGCGTACATTTCATAGATACGGACGACGATGGCCGCTTCATCCTCGTGAATCACGAATTTTTTGTTTTCCACTCTATAGCCGTAGGGGACACCTCCACCGGCATAATTGCCCTTGATACGGCTTTCTCTCTGTCCTCGGCTGACCTTTTGTGCAAGCTCCAGTGAATAGTACTCTGCCATTCCTTCAAGCAGAGATTCCAGTATTACGCCCTCGGGTCCTTCGGGTATGTGTTCCTTGCACGACACCAGCGTAATGCCGTGATCCTTCAACGTCTTTTTGTGGATAGCCGCTTCATACTTGTTTCGGGAAAATCTGTCGAACTTGTAAACGAGAACGATATCCCAAGCGCTTTTTTGAGCGTCCTTCAGCATACGCTGGAAATCCGTTCTGTTATCATTTGTGCCTGTCATGGCTCTGTCGATATACGTATCAACGATAACAATGTCGTTGCGCTCTGCGTATTCCATACATTCACGAATCTGACCTTCAATGGATTGCTCTGTCTGCCGTTCGCTGGAATATCTTGCGTAAATGACTGCTGTTTTCATAGTGGTATAAACCTCCTGTTTTGTTTTTTCTTTAGAATACAAGAATGTCGGATGTTTTTGAAGAACATCCATATAGCCTGTTTCGGACCTTTATCTGTCCAAAGCATGATCTGATATGCAGATAATCCCAACCTTATCCAAACATTTATATTCTTTTTTTATCCCAACGGGACACCTCCACCACATCAGGAAAATAGCCTCGATTGCCGTAAATGTCCTCTACGAGGCCGGCGTAAAGCTTGTCAAGAGAACGCGGATGGTGTGCAAACCGCATCATTTTCTTGATGGCAGACAATGCGATACACTCACCGATATGCTGTACGTTTTCTGCGGTAATCCTTACGTTTTCGTTTGTAATTCTTTCTTGGTTTTGGGTTTTCATTTTCTATACCTCCCGATTTTTATTGAGCCTTTCGGCAGGGTCGGGGGAGCATAGGTCGGGAGGAAATCGGGATTATTGCAAGTGAAGTGTGCAGATGTCAACGAGAGGTATAGTCCCTTGTCAGTACACGAAAAAATATTGCTTATGGATATAGAAAAATCAGGTATTGCTACCTGGCTTTCTTGCTATTATTTCATTTTTCAGCGATAATTTTTCACGTTGACAGCTGCGAGAGCTATGCTATACTGGACACGCCGAGAGGCGAAAAATCGGGAGATTCTTTATATGATGATTATAGCATCCTAAATCGTGCCAAAAAGGTATTGTAAATTGCTCAAAACTATGCTACAATGGTTGCACACCCCACCAAGGAGGTCTCCCATGCAACTGACACGCACCTCGGACAAGCTCAAACGCACCATACTGTTCAATGCCGAACGACGAGAATCCACCTTTGTCCCGCCTATAGATTCGGGTTACTTCTCCCTCATTCTGATCAAAAGCGGCAAAGGGATCATAACCATCCATTGCAAGAGTGGCGAAACTGCCTCATTTCAAGTATCCACGCCTATGGCTATCTGCCTTCGGGACGGCGAGACCTTGACTTATTCCGCAACAGACGGTGAACTGTGGGACGTGTATAATATGGTGTTCTCCCCCACCTTCATCAACGTGAATATGCAGCCTGCTGTCATGGAGCAGGGCGTCTACGAGGTGCTGGCCGAGACCTACCACCTGTTCCGCCTTGCCCCCTTCATGGAGACCCATACGGAACTCAAACGCATCGACATGACTGATGAACAGATGGATGCTTATTTCCGTATCTGTGATGCCACTGTAGCCGCCATGGAGGAGGAAGACCCCGACAAGTGCTGGTCCTGCCGCATCCGTGCGGGCCTCATGGATATTCTCACGGGACTGGAAGCACAGTACACCCACAAGATAGAGGGGCGGCGGGACAACTCCCTGACCTTTGCGACCTACCGCAACATCGTCATCCTCATCCACGGCGACCTCATGCACCCAGGGCGCATTGAGGACGTTTGCCACGTTTTTGGCATCAACAAGAATAAGCTCCAAGTCATCTTCCGCCGATACAGCGGATTATCCTACCACGATTTCATCAAGAAGGCCCGTGTGGAACGTGCCCAAAGCTATCTGGCCTTCACGGGCTTGAAGCTCTCGGAGATCGCCTTTCGCCTCGGTTTCAGCACCGAACAGCATTTTTACCGTTTTTTCAAACGGGAATCGGGAATCGCACCCGCCGATTTTCGCAAAATGACCGTGGCAGGACGGAAGGAGGCTTTTGCCAAGCTGCAAATGGCTACTGCGGGGGACCCGGGATGCTATGCCGCACATGAATAGAATACCTTATCGGAACAGTCGTTTTTACGGCTGTTCTTTTTCTTTCCTGTCAATGAAAATCGTGCCGATAAGGTATTTCGCGATTTTTCAGATTGTGTTACAATGTAGTTGGGATAAGATAGGCTGCCCATATCTATAACCTAAGAAAGGAAACGTATCATGAAAAAAACTTTGTTGATTACTTTAGCTGCCGCACTTTTGGTGACCTCCCTCACCTCCTGCTCCCGCAGAGGGCAATACGAGGATCAGCTGGAGAGCATAAAGGACACCCAACCCGAACTCCCCTTGGAGGAACAGACAGACCTGAACGGCTTCATCGGCAGCCCCTCGGAGGACTACGCCCTTCCCATCATCAAAAAGACGGGAGAAACGCCCTATTTTTCGGGTAAGACCGAAGACGAGCTTAAGACCATGTGGCTCAAAAACGAGGTGCGCCCCGAGATCAGCATCCTGCCAACGGGCAAGGTTTTCGGGGATACCTTTTATAATAAGCTCACGGGCAACATGAGCAAATGGTGCGCCGATCCTCTGTGCGAATGCGACAGCGAGGATTGCATTTGGGCGTATGGCTATTCCATCCTGTACGTGAGTCATGATTGGCTCTATTTTTCGGTCGAAAACCAGATCCACGGATACGGACTGTACCGCTGTGACCATCAAAGAAACAACATCGAATTCCTGTACGAGATCCCCGCATTCTATGAAAGCGACGGTCAGAACGGGGGCTATGGATATTGGGAATCCATTGAGTCGCTTTATGAGGTGGATGGGAAGCTGTATTTCGCGGGGCAAGCCTATGAATCGGGGAAAAGCTCCTTGTTTGCCTGGAAGGTGCTTGACCTTGCCACCAAGGAGGTGACTGTCCTGTACACGGGAAAGTCCGACCAATTTGTTGTGGCCATTATGGACGGTGACGTCTACTATCACTACGGAAACCAAGAGGGGACGAAACAGATCATTTATAAAACCGATCTGTCCTTTGAAGCTCATGAGGAAGTGTTCAAGGCCATGAAGATCTCGTCCTATAACGATACCCATATGGTTCTCCGCGGGTACGTACAAAAAAACGGGTACACCCCGTACTATGTATACGATGTGTCCACCGGTCAGATGACCGAGCTCCCGGGCGGAGATGACAAGTACAATTTCAAGCTATCCGGTAACTACGTATACTACCAGGACCGCGTCATGGGCGAGGAGCTGACGGATGATCCCTTTGCGGATTACTATTCCTTTATGTGGAATGGCAACAAGACCGCCAGAACCGACGGTGCGGGAAAGCTCTACCGCGTGAATATGACCACGGGGGAGAGCGAATGTGTCCTACAGCTCACGTACAAGGACGTGCCCGTGCGCATTGAGTACTACGAGCCCGACGGCGAGGTGGTTTACGTATCCTTCCGCAACCACGAGGAATTTGAGAACTTCTACAACCACGGCGATTTTGACGAGTCGGTGGAATACGATGCCCATAGCTGTGTGGTTGACCTGCAAAGGGGTACGGTGACCTTCCTTGACTTTTCGGGCGAGGAATAAGCCATGCTTAGGTACGAATGTAAAAAACTCATCAGCAACAAATTCATCCTCGGCTTGTTCATCCTCCTGTTCCTCCTGAACGCCCTGTTGTCCTACTCCGAGGCCAAGCACGATCCCGCAACCGACCTGTCCGAGGACGTGCTTACCGCCCTGGAAGCCTACAACGACGATCCCGAGGCATGGAAAGTAGAGTATGACCGCCTGACTACCTACTATAACGAGGTGTTTTATCCCAAGGTACAGCAGGAAATGAAGGAATTCCTTGAGAAGAATCCCAATGCGAACGGCTATACTTGGGAACTGGACGAGGATGCCGACAAGTACTGGAATTATCGGTATGCCCAACAGTATATGTCCGAGCTGGACTCCTACCCCAAGGACTTGAAGCGCGTCGTTAAAGCCGCCATCATCGCCAAAGAAGACTACCTCGCCTCGGGTGTGACTGAAAACGACTACGAATACAAGTACCAGTCCGACATCGAGTACATCTACGAGGTCAACTCCCTCATTCCCATCGACTACGAGTACGCCGTGGGCTGGGACGAATACCACGCCTACACCAGCGGCAACGTCCTGTTGGTCATGCTCATGCTTGTCCTCGCCCCCGGGCTGTGCATCGAGGAATTCTCCTCGGGCATGTATCCCATCCTCCACGCCACCAAGAAGGGACGGTTACACACCTTCCTGAACAAACTGGGCGCGCTGGCTCTGTTCACCACCCTCGCCGTGGTACTGTTCACCGCCACCTCCTTGGCCTTTTACGGCGCGAGCTACGGCTTCTCCTCCCTCGGCAACTTCGTCCAGGTATTTGAGGACTTCAAGTTCTGCCCCGAGATCATCACCGTGGGCGAGCTGCTGGCCGTGTCGGTGCTGACCAAGATTTTGGTTCTGTTCGCGCTGGGCACCCTCATTATGCTGCTCTCGGTATTCATCAAGAAGTACGCCCTGACCTTCGTGGCCTCCCTCGGCGCGGTCGCGGTCAACTTCGTGCTGTATTTCTTCATTTCTCTGGAGCAGACGGGCTCCTTCGATATGCTCAACCTGTTCACGGTCATGGACACCAAAACAGCCTACACCCGCTACTACTCCCTCAACGTATTTGAGGAATCCGTGCCCTATATTCCGCTGTCCATCGGCCTGTTCGCTGTCCTTGCCGTAGTCTTCGCCGCCCTGTCGGCCTTCGCCTTCTGCCGCACCCAAGGCGCGGTCAAGATCAAGACCAAGAAGCCCATCAAGCTCCCCGCAAGAGCGATTCCCATGCCCTGCCGTACCTTGTTCGGCGCGGAGATGGGTAAGCTCTTGCTGGCGAATAAGTTCATCATCATCGTGGTGGTCGTTCTGCTGGCCAAGGGCTTTATCGCCGCCGAGACCTTTACTTATACCGAATCCTTTACGGATAGCGTTTACAAAGAGTACATGGTTCTTCTGGAGGGCGAGATTACCGACGGCAAGCTGGCCTACATGGAGGCCGAGCGTGACCGCATCGACACCGCCAAGAACAGCTTTAACCAGGTCGTGGCGGATTACCACCAAGGCAAGATCACCCAGCAGGAATACCTCGCCTTCGTGGACGAATACGACTACGCCAAGGATCGTGACAGCCATTTTGCCCGCATTGAGGCAAGACGGGACTACATCCTGTCCGTCCAAGCCGCCGGAAAGGACTCCTACTTTGTCTATGACACGGGTTGGAATACCCTGTTCTCCCAAGGCTTTGACTACCTGCTCTACGGTCTTGTCCTGCTCCTGTTCGCGGGCGTGTTTGCCAACGAAATTCGCGGCGGCATTCACAACATCCTCAAGGCCACGGGCAAGGGCAGATGGCGTCTGTTCCTCGCTAAATACGCGGCGGTTCTGACCCTCGCAACCATTCTGTTTGCCGCCTTTACTATTATCGATCTGAACGCCGCCATGAAGTCCTTTGAGTTCCCCGCGTGGGATGCACCTGTGCAAAGTCTCACTATGTTCGGTGCTCAACCTGTCATGACCGTGGCACAGTTCGTCGTCCTTTGGATTACCGTTAAGTGGCTGGCTGTCGTTCTGCTCGTCACAGCCCTCACGGGTATTTCTCTCCTGTCGGGTAAGGTACTGAACACCATGGCCATCGTCGCCACCGCCACCCTCATGCCTTTCCTGCTTCGCCGCTTCGGCCTGGCCGTGGCACAGTATTTCGATTTTACCTACCTGCTGGAGGGCACAAGCTTCCTCACAACGGCGGCAAACTCCGGACTTTATCTCACGCTCACGGTTGCAGTTCTCGCCGCTGCTATCACGATCCTCACATGGCTTGCCAAACAGATGTGGGTGGGCCGTAAACACCATTAAGAAAGAAGGAAAATACCATGCTCACCATCAACAATCTTTCCAAATCCTACGGCTCCAACCTCGCCCTCAATCAGTTCACCTACAGCTTCGACCACGGAATTTACGCCCTGCTGGGCCCCAATGGCTCGGGAAAATCCACTCTCATGAACATCGTCACCCAGAACCTCAAATCCGACAATGGTGAGATTCTGTTGGACGATACCCCCATCGGCAAGCTGGGTGCATCCTACCGCGAAAAGCTGGGCTTCATGCCTCAGTACCCCGGTATGTACCCCTCCTTTTCGGCTCTTGATTTCCTGCGCTACATGGCCGTTCTGAAGGGGCTGAACAAAAAGAAAGCCGATGAGCAGATCGACGAGCTTCTGCACGCCGTAGAGCTTCACGATGTAAGAACCCACCGCATCGGCTCCTTCTCGGGCGGTATGAAGCAGCGTCTTGCCCTCGCACAATCTCTGCTCGGAGATCCCGAGATCGTCATTCTTGACGAGCCCACAGCAGGTCTTGACCCCAAGCAGCGCATTGCCATCCGCAACTACATAGCCAGCGTAGCCCTCAATAAGACAGTTATCATTGCTACCCACGTGGTTTCCGATGTGGAGTTCATCGCCCGCGAGGCCATCATGCTGAAAAAGGGCGTGATCTCGGATAGCGGCAGTCCCTACGAGCTGACCCAAAAGATCGAGGGCCAGGTCTGGCAGACCGTGGTAGCCGCCGAGGAGGTACAGGCTATGCAGGAAAAATTCCGAGTGGTCAACATCCAGAACGGCGAGCAGGGCGTGATCCTGCGTATTCTGTCCGATGTGAAGCCCACCGAGAATTCCGTGACCGTGGTGCCTTCTCTGGAGGATTACTATCTCTATGTATTTGGTGACATCCTTTGATTATTCACCGCAACGGATATAATTCAATTCTTGCAAATATGTTCCTTCATAATATCTAAAAAAATGTGTTAAGATAGCAAATGAGTGATGCTCGGTCTTTCGACCTCGCATCACTCATTTTTTGTTGTTTACCAACCCCGTCTGACAGACTCTTTTTTTCATGGGCAGATATTTTTCTGCTCGTCTTTTTGTATATGTAAACAAACTAAAAACCTTCTCAATGGAACCTACGATTTGTCCTCTTCCCATGGCTATTCAGTAAGGGACAGAAAAATCACAAATTATTTTTCATAGAACACCCCCCAAAAGTGCCGGTTTCGTGGCAATAGATGAGGGCTGATGAATTTTCGCGAATTTTCGAAAAGACACCTTGTCAAAATGCCATTTCCGTGGCTATTAGGTGAAGGGCTAAATATAAAAACGGCTCAGACATTTTAGCTTTGAGCTGTAACTGTCCCTTAATAGTGAGGGGTATTTTTGTAAGCCTCCGTAAGTTTCAGAATCATGCGCGTAAGTCCCAAGTATAGCTTCGGCATATCGTACTAAAAAAGTGTCCAGTCATTTGTCAAAAGTGTCAAGCCCCGTCAGTGGCATTTTGAAAAGCTTTGCTGTATCATATAGTCAACGAGGTGGGGTTTGGTTGGGAATATGATCGGTTCAGGCTATGATTGGGCCCGGTAAATGATGGGAACCGGTGGGGTAAATGTCCTTACGTTTTTTCTGAAACGCTCTATAATTAAAGTGCAAACGGATCCCAAGCAAACCATTTTGATCACAAAATATAATCAACGGACAAGCCGAGATGTAAGTTGTCAAATTTGTTCAGGTGGCCACCGCAACAAATAGTAAGGCAGACCGAGATTAAATAAAAATCTTAGGAGTAACAGAATCATGAAAACTTTACATCAGATCCGAGAGGATTTAAGAGCCATCCGCTTTTATTACGAAAAGAAGTCAGACTGGGAGCGCGGTGCAAAGCATATAGGCGAAAGTGCGGTCGTTCAACTGGTGGAAAAATACAATGCCGCCGTTCGTAACGCTCCCATCCGCTTATATGATCTGTACATATGTCTTTACGTCAATAATAACACGCAAGCCGTTGTTGCGGAGGACAAAGAATGCTCGACCGAATATATCCGCAGACTGCATAAGCAGTTATGCGAGTATTTACAGCAGGCTGTGGGAAAGGAGGAAAGCGAAAGTGCGTAATCATCATTCTATACCTAAAATTATCAACGTCGCAATCAATATCTATCGGACAAAGCATTATATCGTCAAACAGCATATTTATTTTATGCTGGAACAGGGCGAGCACGCCGTTTTTGGCAGTGATGACGTATATTATCCTCGCACTCCCCAAAGGGATAGAGAGTATGATAAAAAATACGAAAATTCTCTGTTGCCGAACGGTCAGCGTATCCGTACAAACGGTTACACCAGATATTACGTGAAATAAGGGGGGCGATCTATGGCAGAGGAAAAATGCAAGGTATATTATGACGGCAGCCACTATATTGCTATCAAGCATACCACAAATCCCGCAAAGCCCCGTAGAGTGATAACAGAGGAAACCATTGTGGTAAATGAAAAAGAGCAGTCAGAATCATCCGCTGTTACGGAAAATAAGGATACCCCTACGACTACGGATAAGCCGCCTCCTGCGCCCCGTATAATGACCAAAAAGGAGCTTTTTGACGAGCTATATACAAAGTATATAGACCTCAGAAAAAGCGAGCGTAGGAAAAGAATTTTGGAGGATATGGCCGGCTATTTCGATACGCAACAGCAAGCCGTTGCGTTTATAGCGGAAAACTTTGAACGGAAGGAACGCAATCTAATATGCAGGCGCATCCGTATGAGCAGAAAAGCAAATCAGCAAAAATGGAATTACTTTGTAACCTTTACGTATAGCGACGCTCTGCATACCGAAGATAGCTTTCGTGAAAGCCTGATGAACAGACTGAGCCTGTTTTCTTCCCGTAAGAAATGGAGATATATCGGCGTATGGGAACGATCCCCCGAAAAGAAACGTCTGCACTTTCACGGTATATTCTTTATTCCCGACGGAACGATGCCGGGCGAGCTTGTGGAAGTCAGCGATTACAGCTTTAGCAGTAAGAAACGGCAAACTACCGTTCAGAATACCTACTTTAATACGTATTTCGGAAGAAGCGATTTTGAAGAGATAGACGATCATCTGACGGCACGGGCGTTGCAGTATATGCTGAAGTATATCGAGAAAACGGGAGAGCGTATCGTGTACTCCCGCAGGCTGTATCAATACTTTATATCCGACATTTTAGATGAAGATATCGTATGTGTTACGGGGACGGATGAAAATAAGTTTATACTGTTCGACGACTTTTCGTGCTTTGATGAGGGAGTATATGTAGGGCAAAACTCACCGGAGGTCAGAGCGCAGATGAGAAAATGCAATTAACGGATAGACAAGCATAAAAATAAAGCACTGCACCGACGAAAATAAGGCGAAGGCCTTGCCAAGCGGATCAGCGGCAAGCCTCGCCTTTCGTCGGCGCTTTATTTGCTTTTTTCGTTTGATTGCTTTTGGTGTGCGCTTGGTTCGGCGAGCTTGCGGGGCTCCCCGAAACGAGCGTAGCGAGTTTTGGGGGCTAGCTGGCGAGGCGACTTGTATATAACCAAGCGCACACCTTATCGTCAAAGGGAAACGAAAATACAACTGTATTGCATTTAAAGGGGAATTGCCTTTTAAGTCTTTTCTGCGTATTTCAAGATCAATAACAGCGTTCAAATATATAGCAAAAATGAGGGACTATCCGTTTTGTCGCGCGGATAATCCCTTTTTGCATATAAAAAACCCGACCTTTTCAAACTCTTTACAAGTTCAAATAGGTCGGGTTTGGTCTGAGTGACAAGACTTGAACTTGCGGCCTCTACCACCCCAACCAAAGGTCGATAGTTTTTTGCGTGATATAGCGTCCAATACGTGCTTTTTCGTCCGAAAAGATTGCTACAGAGTCCGCTGTGTGCTACTGTCTCCAAGAAGTCCGGCTTTGAATATGGTCAAACATGTGGTCATAAAATCCGCTCCCGATTTGATGTGATCAAGCATCATGGGAGCGGATAACTTTTTGTATGGCAATTGTGGTCAGAGCATGTGGTCGGTTTCTCTTAGATTCCGATGCCTGAGGTTGTCGTATTGTAACTCTTTGATGGAGGTTTGTCAAGAGGTTTCGAGGGTAAATATTTGGGATGCTGTAGTCAAAGAAAAGGACAGAGGCATACACATGGCGATTTAACAAATTACAAGTTCGTTGAATTCTTTCAAAATTCCTATTGCAATTTGACGGAAAAAGTAGTATAATGTATCTGTATAAAAATACTTTTTTATGAGGTGGATCATGGCTGCAAGCTATAAGAAACTTTTTAAGCTACTCATCGATCGCGAAATGAAGAGTAAAGAGCTCGCTGCACTTGCAAAAGTAAGCCCTGCAACAATTGCGAAGATGAAGAAAGATGGAGCTACTGTATCGAGTGATGTGCTTGTAAAAATCTGCACGGCGCTTGGTTGTACGATGGATGATATAATCGAGATTATTCCCGACGTAAACATTTGGGATAAGAGCGTTCCTGTTGAGAAAAGCTCTTACCTGTGTGATGACGATATTAAGTACTTTAACATAGAAAACTTTAAGTGGGATCCCAGCAAACTTGCAATGTTAGACTTATTCTGCGGTGCTGGTGGCTTTGCTGTAGGATGTGGATGGGCAGGTTTTCAATCTGTATTTGGCATAGATCATTTCGAACCAGCAATGAAAACATGGTGTCACAATCATCCTAATTCTATCGGTTGCTTGGGTGACATTACAAAGATTGATCCCAATGTGGTAAAGGATATATTAGCAAGCAAGGGCGTAAATAAGATTCACTTAATTACTGGTGGCGTGCCGTGTCAGGGATTTTCGATAGCAAATCGAAAGCACAATGACCATGACGAAAGAAATTATCTATTCCTTGAATATATGAAGTTTGTGGAGGTGTTTGATCCGGATTATATAATTCTGGAGAATGTTTCTGGCATGAGGAGCACCGCTGGTGGTGAGTTTGAAAAAAATATCAAATCCTATATGGAGTCATTAGGATACGCTCCTGCGGTGGATTTGTTGAATGCAGCTGACTTCGGTGTGCCTCAAGTAAGACAGAGATTGATATTTGTTGGTGTAAAAAAAGGTCGAAATCTTAAGAGTGAGTATCAATTCCCGATAGGACAATTCAAAAATCAGTATAGAACAGTTTCTGATGCAATATCGGATTTGCCGTTCCTTGGTAATGACGAAGAAAACACAAGGTATGCTACCGCACCTCAAAATGATTATCAGAGAATAATGCGTGGAATGGGTGAAATTGCTGGAATTGAAAAATCCACGGTATTGTCCAACCACGTTTCTCCGAATCATCCTCAAGAGACAATAGATAGGATTGCCGCGACAAAACAAGGTGAGCCGATGTATCCTAAATTTAAGCAAAGGATTCGCCTAAGAGGAGATGCACCAAGCCCAACTCAATTAGCTGGAGGCATCAGACCTCAGTTCCAATTTGGTCATCCGCTTCAGCCGAGAGGACTCACTATTCGTGAACGCGCAAGAATACAAAGCTTTCCAGATAGCTACGTGTTTGAGGGGGGGATGGTTCAAGAAAGAGTACAAACTGGAAATGCAGTCCCACCGCTGCTTATTTACAATGTAGCAAAACCAATATATGAAGACATAAGAAGAAAGGAAGAGGAAGATGTATAGAGTTTGGTATAGCACAGAAAGCTTTGCAAATTATATTATTGATCATACTATTTTGGCTGATCGAACTGATATTGTCAAAAACAAAATGTATGAAAGCGATGCAAACAATCCTACGCGGTTTCATACTATGCCTGACCATATTAGAAAAATACTTTATCTGGATGCCCCAGATCTTATTGTCGAAAAAGATAATGAACCTGTATTCTCAATTGAGGTTACAACCGAGGCTGGAACGGGACATAACGCATTTCAGCGCTTTGCAAGAATTGCTGCGGCCGTGGAGAATAATGTCCCTGCGATTTATATATATCCAGAAGGCAAACTGATTACAAGAACCAACAATGAAACAGGTGTATCAAATACTAAGTGGGATAAGATTAATCCCCTCATTTTTCGCGCTTTGGAAGGCGTAATGAGTGTGTATAATATTCCGGCATTACTGTATTATTTCCCATCTGATGATATTTCTTTGTATGACAAGAATCCTGCGGCCTCGCCTAATTTTGCATCCGAAGGATTGCGCTATGATTCAGACATTATCCAGTATTCTGGATGCCCTGATTCAACTGCCAGAAGCATGGAAGATATGTTCAAAGCAATTGATGAAATTATTAATACAACTGAATCCTTGGGAGTGCTTCCTGCCAGAAAAAAACTGCTTGGAAACATTATAATAAGAGATAAGAGAAATGATATGCAGGCGCAGTTTGTTGCAAAATCGGGAAGGAAAACTGCAGATAGAATGTCCCCATTGACAGCTGTTAAAACGATTCCGACACAGTATTTAATCAACTATTTGTCCAAACATGAAACCGATGGATACATGTTGGGGGAATTGCTTAAATCGAGAGAAACAACTGCACTTTATCAGGTGAATGCGGAATTTAGAGGTGATCCATATCCTGGATGTTTGGCAGCAATTGATTATTTAACATGTCGCCAGGGCTTGACTTTTGAGGATAGGCGATATAATTTAGTTATGGTTTGGGGCAGGGTTGAAGTGGATCATGCCAATAAAACTGTTATTATTCATGATAATAACAAATCTACAATCAGGGATTTTTTCAACGATGTAAAAAGTTGTTCGCGAAATAACCTTTTGATAAAAGACTACGCCGATCTTGATAACAAGGAAATACCAAGATATTTTATGCAGGTTCGTTATGGCTCGACTTACTCAAAAGTAAAACATATTCGCGTTTACTCCTATTTTGCTGATGCAATATTGTTCCCAGACGGCTCGTTGTGGAGGGATGGTTGATTATGACTGAAGAACAGGTAACGAAAACGATAATGGCATGGCTTATGTCCAATGGTTGGCATATTGTTTGTTTTGATTTTCCTCAGAGCGGAACAGGAAGAGTATTGCATCCTAATTCTGCATCTGGAGAAAAGAACAAGGATTCAATAATTCCTGACATTGTTGCAGTAAAAGGGGATGTAGGTCTGTTTTTTGAGAATAAAGACAGATTTTATTATCCGGATTACCAAAAAGTTAATGCCCTTATTGTAGACAACCAGTATACAACCGCAATTTCTTCATTGTTAAACGAATATGCGTTGAATAATATATACTATGGCATAGGCTTGCCTACGATTAAGCATAAAAAGAAATCTCAGGATTCTGCTATACTGGTAGATTTTATAATAGGTGTTGAAGAAGATAAAACAATATCCGTATTGCACAATCCTCGACGCATTGTTTTGTGATATGAACAGAGTTTGTAGCTTATTTAGCGGTATTGGTGGTATAGATCTTGGATTTCTTCAGGCTGGGTTTAAAATCGTTTGGGCAAATGAATTTAATAAAGAAGCAGCCATGACTTACCGCCATAACTTCAAAGATAGCTGGCTTGTTGAAAAAAATATTAAACGTGTAAAATCTGAGAGCATACCAGATTTTGATGTTTTGGTTGCAGGGTTTCCATGTCAACCATTTTCAAGTGCAGGAATGCAGAAGGGCTTTTCTGACACACGAGGAACATTGTTCTTTGACATCGTACGCATTGTAAGCGCGAAGAAGCCTCAGGTGGTTTTCCTTGAAAATGTTGCGAATTTGTTGGGGCATGATGAGGGGAAAACCTTTTTGACGGTTTATAATGAGCTTGCTCCTTTAGGATATACTCTAAAATATTGTGTAATGGATGCCGCAGATTATGGTAACGTTCCTCAGCACCGTTCTCGCATTTTTATTGTTGGTTTTTTGGATAATGATAAATGCGAGAAATTTAAGTTTCCATCTGAAATTTCTCGCACCGTAAAGCTAAACGACATACTGGATCGCTCTGTTACACATGATAGTAGTTACTATTTTTCTGAAGGTGACAAGTACTATGAGTTATTAAAGAGGATAGTTGTGGATAAGAAAGCCATATACAAATTTTTTGATTCTGTTGATGATTATAAAGCCTATTACATTTGCCCTCCATTATTGGCAAGTATGGGGAAATTTCCAGACACGATCCCTGTGCTTTTGGATGATTACGGCATAAGAAGAATAACTCCGTATGAGTGCCTGGCGCTACAAGGATTCCCCCAAGGCTACCGTTTTCCTAAAATTCCTATGGAACAAGCATATAAACAATGTGGAAATACAGTATGTGTGCCCGTTATCAGAAGAATAGCAGAACAAATTAAAAAAGCGATGGAATGAAATTAGAATGAGGTGATTAAGGTGATTACATTGGAAGAATTCTCGGTATGGATGCGAGAGAACTCGACATTGTCTGATAGCTCAGTTTACAAATATACTCGAGCAGTAAATACTATTTCGAATGAAATGAAAGAGAAGGGCGTAATCACCGAAAACCTTTTGGTAATGTCGGCATTGCAGCTTGATATATTCGTTCCGTTGATTTTACACGATCCCGATTTTGTTGCAAAAAACAAAAGAGGAGATCATATGTACAGCAACGCACTTAAACAGTACAGATTGTTCCGAAATGTTGAAACAGTTGAAGTTGTAGATCATGATGAGGTTACAAGCGTAATTGAAAATTATGAAAACCTTCAGGAAACTGAACGTAGCGCGATTGTGAAATCGCGTATCGGACAAGGTTTATTCAGGAAGGAACTCATTAAAAAGTATAACAGCAGTTGTGTTATTACTGGCATAAACGAAAAGAAACTCCTTATAGCGAGCCACATAAAGCCTTGGGCTGTTTGCACCAATGCTGAACGACTTAGCATTGAAAATGGTTTGCTGTTAAGTCCGACATTCGATAAGCTATTCGATTGTGGTTTGATTTCTTTTGCCGATTCAGGAAGAATACTTATTTCTTCTCAGCTGTCAGCGGAGGTCGTGAGCAAACTACATATATCGGCGACCGATACATTTAATCTAAAAGCTTCTCAAGAACTGAAGCAAAATCTTGAATATCACCGAGATGTGGTGTTTACTACGCAGCGGTCTTCCGTATTAAGTAATAAAATAATGCAAGTAAAGATAGGAGCGAAAAATGAGTAATAATACTGAGAAGATATCAATTGTAATGCATCCCAAAGCTTTTGCAGCCTTTGGAGCAGATCTCGTTACAAATGATGTGGTTGCTTTGATTGAATTAGTAAAAAATTCATACGATGCATTTGCGTATGATGTATTGGTGGAATTTACGAAAGATGAGAGCGGAGAGCCTATACTTACAATTGCTGATAACGGTTTGGGAATGACAAAAGAAGTTATTATTAACGCATGGGCGGTAATAGCAACAAACAATAAGGTCAGAAATCCCTATATCGAAAGGGATGGCAAAATTCGCGCTGTATCTGGAAATAAGGGAATGGGACGATTCTCTGCAGCCAGATTAGGAAGCCAACTTACACTTATCACCAAAACCCGTGCTGAAGGTGCATATAGGATTCATCTGGATTGGGAAATGTTCAATTCTGCAAATGCAATAACAGATTGTACTTTTTTGCTTGAAAAAATTGATGATGATTTTATTCAATCGGAGTCTGGAACCATTTTAACCATTTCAAAACTGAACCATGTTTGGGGTGACGATGACTACTCCGATTTGCAAGAGGAATTATCCAGAATTATTAATCCTTTTGGAAAGAATGAGCGTTTTAATATAACCTTTAAATACAATGGCGAAGATAATCCAATAGATATCCAAGTTCCCGAGTTTGTAAATCATCCCAAATATTTGTTTAATGCATCTGTGGACTCAAATGGTAATGTTGAATGGACATACTCTTTTTCTCCCTTAAAAAAGGGGTTGGATTTCAGCAACAATTTGGCTGGAAATCTGACTTGGAATGAAATATTGGAAGATTTACAAAGCGAGTTGAATAAAACCTCACAAAAGAATTATCGGATTCTATCTTCTAAAAATCCTTCTTGCGGAGCCTTCAAGATGGAAATTCGTGTGTGGGATAGAGATGCCGAATCTATACAGGATATTACCGAACTCTATTCTATGAAACGCTCTGCATACAAAAGTGCGTTGAGAGCGTACAAAGGTTTAAGTGTATATAGAGATGGCGTTCTTGTATTGCCAAAATCTGAAGCCTCTCGAGATTGGATTGGCTTGGATTTGCGTAGAGTTGGTCGTGTGGGTGACAGAATCAGTACTAACCAAATCATCGGTATTATTGAAATATCATCTTCGTACAATCCTCAAATAAAAGATGCCACAGACAGAGAAAAGTTAGTAGACACAATTGAATACTTAGAGTTTACAACCATCATTAAGGCTGCAGTTAAATTGCTTGAAGGCCTTAGAAAAAGCGATAGAATAGAGACAGATAATCATAGCGTTGAGGGAAGTCGTACTCTAACTGATCTTCTTTCAAGTGTAGATTCTCAAGAATTACTGAGTGAAGTTGAAGAAAAAGTAAAATCAGGAGCCACGGTAGAAGATTTGGTTCAAATTGTTAAAGATTACAGTTCTGACACTCAAGAGAAAATTGAGGACTTAAAGGACAGGCTTGTATATTATGGCCAGGTTGCATCTGTGGGTTCTATTTCTGGTTTTATTATTCATGAAATAAGAGGCAGAATGACTTCTGTTAAGAGGTATTTGGATTATACAGAAAAAGAGTATTCTCCGTTCAATCAGAGAATACAAAAAAGTTATGATTATGCGGTGTTAGCACATCAAAGAATGATAGATGTTTCTAACACGTTTGCTCCTATTTTTGATGCAGGACTGCGCCAGCGTAAGAACTATTGCAATTTGCTTCAAGAAATCCAAAACAGCATTGAACTTTTGGACAAGAAAGTGATCGATAACAATGTTAAGATTACAATCGACTGCGGCGAAGATCTTATTGTAAGCATGCATCGAGGCGAATTGCAAACGGTTTTGATCAATATTATTGACAACGCCATCTATTGGACAAGCCAAAAAAACAAAAAAGAAGATCGCAATATTGAGATTGTTGTTAGATCAGAGGATGCGAAACATATCATGATTGAAATAAGCGACAATGGTCCCGGTATAGACGAGAATGATGTTGGCAGAATATTCTCACCAGGAGTTACAAAAAAGAAGTTCGGAGTAGGCATGGGGCTTGTTATTGTAACAGAATTGTTGAGCAAATATGATGCGGATATCTCAGTTGTTATGCCTGGAAGGATAGACGGTGGTGCTACATTTAAATTACTGTTGCCAGGAAAGAGGAATTAACATGAAAATTTTGTTTTTTGAAGATAGAGAAGAAGACATACAGGGAATAGTAGATTATTGCGATGATCAAGAGTATGATTATTGCCATGATAAGTTTGTGGATGGATCTTCAAAGATAGAAGAATATGACCCAGATATCATAATAGTTGATTTGAAAAATGCCCAAGATAATTTTGAAGGATGTAATATTCTCGAAAAAATTTGGGAGCATCGTTTCCGTCCAACTTGTGTTTTTTCTGGTCAAATCAATGAATCAACGATTGAAAAGGAACAATACCCTTCGCCTTTGATAGAATTCATTACAAAGGGAGACGAAAAACCAGTTATTGATTTCATTGAAAAAATGGCGCCATATGTAAAATGTATTAGAGAAGTGCAAGAAGAAACATACAAGGCAATGCGTAGATCGTTCGATTTTTTCAATTTGGCGATGAAAGATGGAATAACCGATTCCAGCAAATTGGCTGCATTGTGCGGAAATCGAATCAAAGCTTATTTTGATAATGAAAATTCAAACAATGATTTGCCAATTTGGTCTCAATACATATATCCGACCATCAATGAAGAGTTTTCTACAGCGGATATTATTCGACTAAAAAATCCTTTGTCTGATGTAGATTACGAAAACAATTTTTTTGTTGTTCTCACCCAATCTTGTGATATGGCGCACGGTAAGGTTAAATTGGTATTATTAGCTAAATGTTTCCCGATAGAGAGAATATTAAAGGTTAATAAAGGCAATGGAGCTGTTTACGAGAGAACAAAGGAAGAATTACAAACCGTTTTCAACACTGGCTTTTTGAATCAATGGGTGCCTCTTCCTGGTATTGAGGGTGTTATGCCTGATATAGCTGTAAACTTGAAAAACTTGATTTTGATTAAACTTCGCGATCTTCCCAATAATTATCAGAAAGTTGTATCGTTGAGTAGTCCTTATAAGGAAAGACTTATATGGGCATATATGCAAACTGCATGTAGACCAGGTGTTCCCGATCTTGCAGTAGAGGGATGGATAGATTCATTGTGCCCTCAATCGGAAATAGTAGAAGAGGCAGAAAAAATAATCAGCGAAGCGAGGAAGCCGGAACCATGTGGTGTATAGATTTCTTTTGTGGTGGCGGTGGAATGACTCGCGGATTGCTTGATGCTGGTATTCAAGTGATAGCTGGAGTAGATTCAAATCCCGATTGTTGCAAAACATATGAGAACAACAATCAGAGCAAATATTTGTGTTGCGATGTTTGCGAATTAACGCCAAAAGATTTGGTAGGTCAGTTCCCGCAGCTGAAAGACAATGACAATGTGATGCTTGTTGGTTGTGCTCCTTGTCAGCCTTTTAGTTTGCTTAGACGAGAAGCGTTTGATGAGAACGGTAATCCGATTCCTCATAAGTCGGTTAATTTGCTAATTGAGTTTGGCAGATTTGTGAAAGATATAAAGCCAGCTCATGTATTGGTTGAGAATGTTCCTGGATTAAAAGGTAAAGGCGCAGAAGTCTTAGATGGGTTTAAACAAATGCTAAAAGATTTGGGCTATGAGTGGGATGAAAAAGTGCTTTATGCAAAGGATTATGGAGTCCCACAGAATAGAAGAAGGTATATCCTCATTGCTTCAAAGTTATTTAAGCCAGTTGTCCCCAAAGCAACGCACGGAACTAAAGAAGGATTAAAGCCGTATTGTACGGTTCGACAGACCATTTCAAAATATCCTTCGATTAAAGCAGGCGAAAAACATGCAACCGTACCTAATCATCAGTGCGCAAATTTAAGTAAGCTTTTGTTAGAGCGTATGCAAGCAACCCCCCATGATGGTGGAAGCAGAACAGATTGGCCAGATTCATTAGTTTTGAAGTGTCACAAAACATTTAAGGGTCATACGGATGTCTATGGTCGAATGAAATGGGACGAGCCATCTCCCACCTTGACAGTGAAATGTTTTAGCCTTTCTAATGGACGATTTGGTCATCCCGTGCAAGATAGAGCTATTTCTCTAAGAGAGGCGGCAGCTTTACAAAGCTTTTCGGATTCGTATGTTTTCTATGGTAGTGTGCAAGAGATGGGAAAGCAAATCGGGAATGCGGTTCCCGTCTTGTTAGCTAAGGTAATGGGAGAATATATTTTGTCCGAACACAATAAAAAGCGAAAATAGTTTTTATCAGGGGGATATCTAATGACCGAGGTGGTTGCCGCTCTCATTTGGCAAGGAGAAAAATTCATGATATGCCAACGCCCAGCGCATAAGGCGAGAGGACTCCTTTGGGAGTTCGTTGGTGGCAAGGTCGAGCCTGGCGAAACTAAAGAACAAGCCCTCTTTCGTGAGTGTCAAGAAGAGCTTGCGGTAACACTTGCTGTTGGCGATGTGTTCATGGATGTGATCCACGAATATCCCGACTTGACGGTGCATCTGACGCTGTTCAACGCCACGATTGCCGAGGGCGAACCGCAGAAGCTGGAGCACAACGATATCCAATGGATCACGCCGAGCGAGATACCGAAGTACGAGTTCTGCCCGGCGGATGAAGAGATATTGAAGAGAATTATCGAGGTACACCTATGATTATCGAGCTTGCACAAGGCAAGGACAAGCAAGAAATAGCCAAACTGGACAGTCACATTCCGTCACCTCGTTTGGGCGAGTGTATTTGGAACGGTCAAGTTTACGTTCTCAAGGACGACTCCATCAAAAATGGCAGTCAGAATCATCGGGCAAAGGATCCCGTCGTTGGCGTACTCTGATATAGCCTATTCTGGCAGACGATACCGTTCCTTGATCTGCTCTACATTGATGAAGCCTACAGAAATCGTGGCTTCGGAACGCAGATGATGCACAAATGGGAAAGCCTCATGGCGATTCGCGGATACAAGTACGTTATGACGAGCACACAAGCCGACGAGGATGCCTGGAAGTTCTATGAAAAGCTCAGTTATCACAAAGTCGGCGGATTCTTTCCTCCCGAACAAGAGGCCGAAGAATGGATGTACATGAAAGAATTGGGTAAATAAAATGACAAACTATGAAACCGAAGCTCGCTCCCGTTGGGGCAATACCGACGCCTATCGTGAGCACGAGCAGAAAACAAAGAACTACACAAAAGAAAAGTGGGCAGAGGTAAACGATGGCATGATGGCGATCTTTGCCGAGTTTGCCGTGTGCAAGAATAGCGGCGCAAGTGCCAATTCCGCCGAAGCACAGGCGCTTGTTGCCAAACTCCAGGCGCATATCACCGCCAACTATTACACCTGCACCGACGAGATTCTTGCAGGGCTTGGACAGATGTACGTTGCCGACGAGCGGTTCAAGAAGAACATAAACAAATACGGCGAAGGAACTGCTGAATTTGTAGCGGAGGCTATCAAAGTTTTGAGTGCCAAAAACCTTTGACGTCAACTAAATTATGAAAAAACACATCGCAAACATCATCACGGGCTTGCGCATTATATTTAGCCTATCTCTCCTATTCATACCGCTGACATCGGCGTGGTTTTACGTGCTCTATCTGATTTGCGGGCTCAGCGATATGATAGATGGTACTGTGGCAAGAAATACAAAAAGTGCAAGCGAATTCGGAGCAAGGCTTGATACAGTTTCGGATTTCGTGTTTATGACCGTGGCTTTGATCAAATTCGTGCCGCATCTCCATATCCCCGTATGGCTGTGGATATGGATCGGTATTATCGCCATGATCAAGCTTGGAAACGTGGTTTGGGGATTCGTTCGCACGAAAAAGATCATATCTCCTCATACCATTCTGAATAAGGTTGCGGGACTATTCCTGTTCCTTCTGCCTGCGACGATAAGCTTTGTTGACTTGACCTACACTTTGCCCATCGTATGCACCGTTGCAACAGTCGCGGCGATGCACGAGTGGTATTATATGGAGAAAAAACATGATACTTGAAACAGAACGCCTCATTATTCGCCCGTGGCGCGAGGATGACGCAGAGGATTTATACAGATATGCAAGCGACCCCGATATAGGCCCACCTGCAGGATGGCCGCCTCACACGAGCGTGGAGAACAGCCGCGAGATCATTCGCACGGTTCTGTCCGCGCCCGAGACCTATGCCGTTTGCCTCAAGGAGAATGGTAAACCAATTGGTAGCATTGGCTTTCACCGCAACGACCTTGCCGAAGCGGACGATGAATACGAGCTTGGCTATTGGATCGGCAAGCCTTTCTGGGGGCAGGGACTCATTCCCGAAGCCTCGCGCGAAATGCTCCGCTATGCGTTCGAGGATCTTGGCATGAGCCGCATCTGGTGCGGCTATTACGATGGCAACGAGAAAAGCCGCCGTGTGCAAGAAAAGCTGGGATTTGTTTATCAGCGCAAAACCGAGGGCATCGAGGTGTCGCTCCTCGGCGAGATCCGCACGGGGCACTCTAACCTTATGACCAAGGAACGCTGGCAGAAGGTCGAGCTGTTCCGTCAGCAGAAGAAATTGCTTGATACGTTCCTGCAAAATGGCGCGATCTCCCAATCTCAATACAATAAGAGCTTCGGAGACCTGCGCGACTTGATGGGGATGCACGG
>JAZNJA010000231.1:0-21702 GCA_045577755.1 Eubacteriales bacterium | reverse complement strand
TTCTCACTCGTTTCTGAAGACGAGCTTGTTCGAGTTGTTCATCTCATCAATTCCCGTCCTCGTAAATGTTTGGATTATCTCTCTCCGCTTGATTTTGTCTCTAAAAAGTGTTGCACTTGACTTGACAACCTGCCGACCGCGAAGCGGTGGATGAGGAGAGCCACACAAGTTTTTGCTCTTGGTGTAGAAAACCATTGACGCATATAGCTTTTCAATCAGACACCCGATAACAAAACTTCAATCCGCTCTCCTCATCCGTCACCCGCTAAAGCGGGTGCCACCTTCCCCGCTGGGGAAGGCTAAAGGACGCGGCCTCTCCCCTACAAACCCAAATTTGATTCCCTCTCCCCCAAAAATCATATCGAAAGGAACTCCTATCATGCGTAAAAACTTCGGCAAGAAAACCTGGCTCTACCCCATGCCCGTCCTCATCATCGGCACCTACGCCGAGGACGGCACCCCCAACGCCATGAACGCGGCCTGGGGCGGCATCTACGACACCAATCAGGTCATGGTCTGCCTCGCGGATGACCACAAGACCACCGAGAACATCAAAAAGACCGAGGCCTTCACGATCAGTTTCGCCACCGCCGACACCGTGGTGCCCTGCGACTACGTGGGCATCGTCTCGGCCAACGATACCCCCGACAAGTTCGCCCGCGCGGGCTTCCACGCCGTGAAGAGCGAGTTCGTCAACGCCCCCATCATCGAGGAGCTGCCCATGACCGTGGAGTGCAAGCTCCTGAAGTTCAACGAGGACGGCATCTGCATCGGTGAGATCGTCAATGTCTCCGCCGACGAGAGCATCCTGGACGAGTCGGGTAAGGTGGGTGCCAAGGCCCTGAACCCCATCTGTTACGACAGCGTCAGCCACGGGTATTGGACACTGGGCGAGAAGGTGGGGCAGGCCTTCTCGGAGGGGAAGAAGCTGGTATGAACGTAGATCTGAAGGGAAAGATCGCCGTGGTCACAGGCGGCGCACGGGGCATCGGCCTGTGCATCCGTGAGCAGCTGGAGGCGGCGGGGGCTACGGTCCGTGTCATCGACCTGCTGGAGAATGGTGACTTTGTGGGGGACCTCGCCGACAAGGCCACCCTGGAGCGCTTCGCCGAAAAGGTGCTTGCGGAGCATGGAAAGGTGGATATCCTGGTCAACAACGCCGCCCCCCTCATGACGGGCATCACCGGGGGGAGCTACGAGGACTTCGAGTACGCCCTCCGCGTGGGGGTCACCGCCCCCTTTTACCTGTCCAAGCTCTTTTCGCCCCATATGCCCGCGGGGTCCAGCATCATCAACATCTCCTCCTCCCGCGACCGCATGAGCCAGCCCGAGACCGAGAGCTACACCGCCGCCAAGGGCGGGATCTCGGCCCTCACCCACGCCCTGGCCGTGAGCTTGGCGGGCCGCGTGCGGGTCAATTCCATCTCCCCGGGCTGGATCGACAACGCCTACACCGTCTACGAGGGCCCCGACGCCACCCAACAGCCCGCGGGACGGGTGGGAGATCCCACCGATATCGCCAACATGGTAGTCTACCTCTGCTCCGACATGGCGGGATTCATCACGGGGGAGAACATCTGCATCGACGGCGGCATGACGAGGCTCATGATCTACCATGGGGATCATGGGTGGAGGCTGGAGGAATGAGTCTCCATTCGCCCATTTGCCGGAAAAACCGCAAATTCCAATTGGGACTTGCGGTTTTTGCTTTTTTGTGCTATAATGTTGAGGGAAAAGAGGTGATCGAGTTGAATCATGAGCTAATTTTTGTGAATCCGAGATTTGAGGAGGTTGTGCGAGCGGGCTTGCAGATATTTGACCGTCCTATCACCAAGGAGGATGCGCTCGCGTTAGAGGAGTTGGATCTGTCGGATGTGGACTTTTACGAAGAAGATTACGTTACTTTGTCAGTTTTTAAGAATCTAAAGGATTTAGGAGTATCTTCTCATGCAGGTATATTGCCTGTTATAGCGTCTCTGCCAAGGTTAGAATCTTTGTTTGTGGAATGTTGGACTTTGGAAGAAGGCGTGGATCTTTCGGTTCTGTCTCCTTTGCATAATTTACGGTATCTATTCATTTCGGGTGGCGATGTTTCAAGCATGGACATACTTCATACGAAGGTGCTGACCGAATTAAAACAATTGGTAGAAATCACATTCCATGAATTCGGTTCGGTAGATCTGCAGTTCTTGCGGGATATGCCCCAAATCAAGTCATTTTTCTGCGGGTGGGCAGACCATGTTGAGCATATTGAGGCAATCGGATGCCTTACACATTTGGAATCCTTGATTCTGATTTGTGTGGAAATGAATGATTTGGATTTTTTGGACACGCTTCCCGAGGACATGGAGATCGAGCTGTGTGCACTGAAAGTGCGAGATGGGATCCCCATGGAAAAGCTTGAGAGGTTTCCCAACCACGACTATGATGAAATCGATGTGTGGTAGTAGATAACGTACCGTATTAAAGTTTTTTATAGAAAGAAGATGATCCAGTGACCCCCACCACCCCCGCCGCTGAGGCCCAATACCGCCGCATGATGGATACCCCCATCCCGCGGCTGGTGACCTCCCTGGCCATCCCCACGGTGATCGGTATGCTCATCACCGTGGTCTACAACACCGCCGACACCTACTTCGTTTCCCAGATCAATAAGTCCGCCTCGGCCGCCGTTGGGGCGGTCTACGCCGTCATGGCCATCATCCAGGCCATCGGCTTCGGCCTGGGCGTGGGCGCGGGCAGTCTCATCAGCCGTAAGCTGGGAGCCAAGGAGAACGAGGCCGCCTCGCGGTACGCCTCCAGCGCCTTTTTCGCCGCCGTCCTGGTGGGCGGTGTCATCGCCGTGCTGGGCCTTTCGGTGCTGCAACCCTTTTTGCGCCTGCTGGGCTGTACCGACACCATGATGCCCTACGCCATCCCCTACGCCCGCTTCATCCTCATCGGTGCCCCCGTCAGCTGTGCCACCTTTGTCCTCTGCAACGCCCTGCGGAGCGAGGGCTACTCCACTCTGGCCACCGTGGGGGTCAGCTCGGGCGGTATCCTCAATGTCATCCTGGACCCCATCCTCATCTTCGGCTGCGACATGGGCACGGGCGGTGCCGCGCTGGCCACCGTCATCAGCCAGACCATCAGCTTCCTCATCCTGCTGGTCATCTTCCTGTCGGGGAAATCCATCGTCCGCATCGGCCTGCGCCACGTCAGCCGATCCTTTGCCGATTACCGACTCATCGTGGCTACGGGACTCCCCACCATCTGCCGTCAGGGTTTGGGCAGTCTGGCGGCGGCGGTGCTGAACATCCAGGCCATAGCCTACGGCGGCGACGCGGCGGGGGCGGCCATCACCATCGCGGGGAAGGTCTACGTTCTGGTGCGGAATATCGTCATCGGCTTCGGCCAGGGCTTCCAGCCCGTGGCGGGCTACAACTACGGAGCGGGGAACCGCCGCCGCGCCTGGCAGTCCTTCACCTTCGCTACGTGGGTAGGCTCTGTCGTCTGCGTCCTGTTTGCCGTAGCGACCGTCCTCTTCGCCGAGCCCATCATGTGGTGGTTCTGCGACGACGCCGAGGTGGCCCACGTCGGCATCCGCTACATCTGGCTCTCGGGGGCGGTCATGCCCTTCATGGCCTTCTCCACCTACGTCAATCAGCTCTACCAATGCCTGGGCTTCAAGGGCCAGGCCACCTTCCTGGCCTCCTGCCGTCAAGGCATCTTCTTCCTCCCCGCCGTCCTGCTCCTTCCCCTGGGGATGCAGACCCTCGGCGTGGTAGCCTCCCAGCCCCTGGCGGATCTCTGTACCTTTATCGTGTCGATACCATTTCTCATCCTGTTTTATCGGCGGTACGTGCGGGGGGACGATGGGAAGAAATAACTAAATTGGAGTTTAGCGGTCTGTTGGTTCGTGCTGACCCATGGGTGTTGCCCTCTCACCCGCCTGCGGCGGGAGCTCCCCCAAAGGGGGAGCCTTTCGAGTCAAACCCCAAGAATCCTTTTTCCCGACAAGTGTTTTTCGTTGTTCTAAGGCTCCCCCTTTGGGGGAGCTCCGCGAAGCGGTGAGAGGGCAAACAACGCTGGCAAGCCGCAAAACACACCGTTTCAAACCCACCGTCAAACCCAAATTTGAAATACCACCCCCAACCATATCTCACAAAAAGGAGGACCCCAAAATGGACTTCACCACCTTAGCCCTCACCCGCCAATCCACCCGCGCCTACGATCCCGCCCGCCCCGTGCAGGCGGAGAAGCTCACCGCCATCCTGGAGATCGCCCGCCTCTCCCCCTCGGCCTGCAACGGCCAGCCCTACCATATCACGGTCTGCCGCGGGGAGGCCGCCGCCAAGGTAGCCAAGGCTGTCCAAGGCATGGGCATGAACAAGTTCGCCTCGGACGCCCCCATCCTGCTGGTCATCTCCGAGAAGCCCTACGTCGCCACCGCCGCTCTGGGCGCCAAGGCCAAGGGCATCGACTACCGCTCCATCGACATGGGTATCCTCGCCGCCCACATCACCCTCGCCGCCACCGAGCAGGGGCTGGGCACCTGCATCCTGGGCTGGTTGGACAGCGATAAGATCAAGGATGTTTGCCGCCTGGATGGGGACGTGAAGATGGTCATCACCCTCGGATATGCCAAGGAGGGGGATAAGATCCGGGAGAAGAAGCGGAAGGATCTTTCCGAGCTGGTGAGTGAGGTGGAGTGATGAAGTGCACCAACAACCGTCCCGTCCTCCGTGCGGTCGGTCTCCTTCTGCTGATCCTCAGCCTGTTGGCGGCCTCCGCCTGCGCCCCCACTCCCGCCCTCGAAGGCGAAACCGCTGACGAGACCCAATGGCTCAACATGAACACCGACTACCCCGTCCCCTCTGCCCCGCCCGCGGGACTCCCCGCCGAGGAAGGGAAGCCCGTCAAGATCATCCTCCTTCTGGGCCAGAGCAACGCCACGGGCAGCTCCATCAACGCCTACCTCAAGGACAACATCGGCGAGGAGGCCTACGCCGTCTATGAGAAGGGCTTTGAGTCGGTGCGGATCAACTACTGCCTGGACGACCACAACGCCACCTCAAACGGCGAGTTCGTCCCCGTGGACATGACCTGCGGCGCCACCACGGGCTTCTTCGGCCCCGAGGTGGGCATGGCCGAGGTGCTGGCCGCCGCTTACCCCGAGGAGACGGTCTACATCCTCAAATACACCATGTCGGGCTACTCCCTCCACCACCATTGGCTCTGCGCGGGTCAGCGCGGCTCGGTCTACGAGGCTTGCATGGACTTTGTCACGACCCACCTGGACAACCTCCGCGCCCACGGCGCCGATCCACGGGTGGGGGTCATCTGCTGGATGCAGGGAGAGTCGGACACCACCGACTTCAAGGCTGACCACTACTACGACAACCAAGTGGCCTTCGCCTCCTACCTCCGCGAGGATCTGTCCGATTACGCCGCCGAGGGAGGCATCCACTTTGTGGACGCGGGCATCTCCAACAGCCCCTACTGCGAGCCCGCCTACCCCACCGTCAACGAGGCCAAAGAGAGGTTTTCCAAGCTCTCCCCCCTGAACCACTACTTCTCCACCATCGACCTGGGCTTCACCATCCACAAGGAGCCCGAGGGAGACCCCGATTGGGGGCACTACGACTCGGTCTGTGAGCTGGAGCTGGGACGGATCTTCGGGCGGACGGCGGTGGAGATCCTGGGCGGTGACTGACCCGCCAAGGAGGAGCGAGCCGTTGAGATTTGAAGGAAAAACGGGAACGACATTCAAACAGACTCCCAAAATATGACCGCTTTGGGCTATTTTGGATGCGAATATGAAATTTTTTTGAAAAAATATTTTAAATTCTCTTGACATTGTGAAAAAAAGATGTATACTTATATATGTATTTTTAATAGGAGGTACTTCATCATGAAGCTTACCAAGGCATTTGCCGTGATCCTGGCGCTCGTCTTCTGTCTCAGCGCCTTTGCCGCTTGCAGCGGTCCCGTGAACTATGCAGAGAATAATACCGAGTTCGTCATCGGTGTGTCCGGCCCCCTGACCGGCGGCGCCGCCATGTACGGTATCGCTGTCGCCAACGCCGCCCAGATGGCTGTGGACGAGATCAACGCCGCCGGAGGTCTGAACGGTGTCAAGTTCAAGCTGGTCGCCATGGACGACAAGCACGACGCCACCCTCATCTCCACCAACTACTCCGCTCTGTACGAGGGCGGTATGCAGGTCTCTCTCGGTACCGTGACCACCGCTCCCGGTCTGGAGTTCAAGAACCTGTCCGCGGACGACAACGTCTTCTTCCTCACCCCCTCCGCTTCGGGTGACGACATCCCCACCAATCCCAACGGCTACCAGATGTGCTTCGCCGACGGTAACCAGGGTAAGGTCGCCGCTGAGTTCGTCAACGCCAACTACAAGGGCCAGACCATCGGCGCCTTCTACAAGTCCGACGAGGCTTACTCCAAGGGTATCTACGATCAGTTCAAGGCCAATCTGGACGCTTCCGTGACCGTGATCGAGACCAACTTCACCGACGCCAACACCTCGGACTTCTCCACCCAGATCGACACCCTGAAGAACTGCGGCTTCATCTTCATGCCCACCTACTACACCCCCGCCTCCCTGTTCATGACCCAGGCCAAGGACATCCTGGCCGCTGACGCCGTGTACTACGGCTGCGACGGCTTCGACGGCATCGACAACATCGACGGCTTCGATATCACCACCATCCCCCAGAAGGTCACCATGCTGTCCCACTTCAACTCCAAGGCGACCGACGGTATGGCCAAGGAGTTCATCGACAAGTACGTGGCCAAGTTCGGTGCCGACACTCTGAACCAGTTCGGCGCGTCTGCCTACGACTGCGTGTACGCCATCTACGGCGCCATGAAGAAGGCTGTGGACGAGGGTAAGGATATCCCCGTGACCATCAGCGCCTCCGACCTCTGCGAGATCCTCAAGGAGCAGTTCAACGGCGGCTACACCCTGGCCAAGGGCGTCACCGGCGAGAACATCAAGTGGGAGACCACCGGCTACGTCAACAAGGGCGCGATCCAGTACGTCATCAAGGAGGCCAACGCGGCTGAGTAAGCCCATCGGCCCATAACGCACAATCGAACAGAATAGCTGCATATATCGGCCTGCAATCCCGCGGAGTCGGTATATGCAGTTATGGCTTTTTATTGCGGAGTTTATTTTGGGTGGTTTCGCCCGAAAAACTCCCTTGTAAGGAAGAATTATGGAACTGTTTTTATCCACTCTGATCAACGGCCTGAGCCTGGGCGGCATCTACGCCATGATCGCCCTGGGCTACACCATGGTCTACGGCATCGCCAAGATGCTGAACTTTGCCCACGGTGATATCATCATGGTCGGCGGTTATATCATCTACGTGTTCATGGCCCTGAACAACCCCCTGCTGGCCATCTTCATGGCGGTGGTGGGCTGTGTCCTTCTGGGTATCCTCATCGAGAAGGTGGCCTACAAGCCCCTGCGCGGAGCCTCTCCCCTGGCGGTGCTCATTACTGCCATCGGCGTCAGCTACCTGCTCCAGAGCCTGGCCCAGATCATCTTCGGCTCGGCCAACAAGATGGTCACGGTCTACGATTTCGGCTCGGTCACCATTCTGGGTGTTCCCATGCAGGTCTCGGCTCTCGTGACCCTGGGGGTCACCGTGGTGGTCATGGCCGCCCTGACCCTGTTCATCAAGTACACCCGCCTCGGCCGCGCCATGATCGCCGTCTCCGAGGACAAGGGCGCCGCCCAGCTCATGGGCATCAACGTCAACGGCATCATCACCATTACCTTCGCCATCGGCTCGGCTCTCGCGGCTCTGGCGGGCCTTTTCTACCTGCTCAAGGCTCCCAGCATCTCCTCGACCCTGGGCGCCATGCCCGGTATCAAGGCCTTCACCGCCGCCGTCATTGGCGGTATCGGCTCCATCCCCGGCGCCATGCTGGGCGGTATCCTTCTGGGTATGGTGGAGTGCATCTCCTACAAGATCACCGCCATCGCCCCCTACACCGATGCCATTGAGTTCTCCATCCTCATCATCATCCTGCTGGTCCGTCCCACGGGCTTTTTGGGCAAGAAACGGAGGGAGAAGGTATGATGTTCAAGAAATTCAATCTCAACCACTATATCAACTACATCGTCATCGGTATCCTCACGATCGTGCTCTCGGTCATCACCATGACGGGCGGACGGCTGGACAGCTCGCTTCTGTTCCTTCTGGAGAAGATCGCCATCAGCATCATCCTGGCGGTGTCCCTGTCCCTGGTGGTGGGCTTCCTCGGTGAGCTTTCCCTGGGCCACGCGGGCTTCATGTGCGTGGGTGCCTATATTGGCGGTAAGGTGGCCGCGCTTCTGGAGGAATCTCTGGGCAACGGTATCGTGACCTTCCTCATCGCCCTTCTGGTGGGCGGCGGTGTGGCCGCTGTCTGCGGTATCATCATCGGTATCCCCGCCCTGCGGCTTCGCGGCGACTACCTGGCCATCGTGACCCTGGCCTTCGGCGAGATCGTCAAGTCCCTGTTCCAGAACACCTCGGACGAGAGCTTCGGCGGCGCCCTGGGTCTCCCTACCCCCCGCTTTGACAAGAAGTACCTTTTCATCATCGCCTTCGTCCTGGTGCTCATCACCCTGGCCGTGGTGCAGAACTTCATCCGCTCCAAGCACGGCCGCGCCGTCACCGCCATCCGCGACAACGAGATCGCGGCCCGCGCCAGCGGCATCAACGTCACCAAGTACAAGCTCCTGGCCTTCACCCTGTCCGCCACCTTCGCGGGCATTGCGGGTGTCTTGTACAGCTTCAGCAACTACACCGTCCAGAGTGCCAAGTTCGGCTACAACTACTCCATCGAGATCCTGGTCATGGTGGTGCTGGGCGGTATGGGCAGCATCAACGGCTCCATCATCGCCGCCGCGCTCATCACCTTCCTCAACACCAAGCTGGCCACCGTGCTGACGGGCGATCTGGCGGTTCTGCAGAATCTGCTCTATGCCCTGATCCTCATCGTCATCGTGATCTACAACAACGCCCCCGCCCTCAAGAGCTTCCGCGACCGCTACAGCCTGAGCGTCCTGTGGAAGAAGCTCATACGCCGCAAGCACGACCCCGCCACCCACAAGGACGACGAGGCCAAGTGGGACGTGGTGCCCACCAAGATCGAGATGAACGAGGTCTTGTCTATCGACGTGGTGCCCCCCGAGGTCAAGGGCAATACAGGAAACGGAGGGGATGACTGATGGCTGACTATATTCTCGAAACCAAGGACCTGGGTATCTCCTTCGGTGGTTTGAAGGCCGCCCAGAACGTCAATATCCGCATCAAAAAGAATCAGATCTACGGTCTCATCGGCCCCAACGGCGCGGGTAAGACCACGGTCTTCAACCTCCTGACGGGGGTCTACAAGCCCACCGCCGGTACCTTCTACCTGGACGGCGAGGAGCTGAAGGGACTGCCTCAGGACAAGATCAACCACAAGGGCATCGCCCGTACCTTCCAGAACATCCGCCTGTTCAACAACATGACCGTGGTGCGCAACGTCATGGTGGGACTCCACGATCAGCCCGAGTTCAAGTGCTCGGTCCTGGAGACCCTCCTCCGCCTGCCCCGCCACTTCAAGGTGGAAAAGGCCATGCGGGAGAGAGCCAAGGAGCTGCTCCGCATCTTCGACCTGGAGGAGGAGCGCAACAATCTGGCCTGCAATCTGCCCTACGGTAAGCAGAGAAAGCTGGAGATCGCCCGCGCCCTGGCCACCAATCCCAAGCTCCTGCTCCTCGACGAGCCCGCGGCGGGCATGAACCCCCACGAGACCGAGGACCTGGTCAAGACCATCTGCTTCATCCGCGACAACTTCGACATGACCATCCTGCTCATCGAGCACGACATGAAGTTCGTGGCGGGGCTTTGCGACGAGATCACGGTGCTGAATTTCGGTACGGTTCTGGCCGAGGGCGACACCAAGACCGCCTTGAACGACCCCGAGGTCATCAAGGCCTACATTGGAGGGTAAGACCATGGCAATGCTGGAAGTTAAGAATCTGGAAGTTTACTACGGCGTGATCTGCGCCCTCAAGGGCATCAGCTTTGAGGTCAACCAAGGCGAGATCGTCACCCTGATCGGTGCTAACGGCGCGGGCAAGACCACCACCATGCAGAGCGTGGTGGGACTCATCCCCAAGCGCGCCGGCAGCATCACCTTCGACGGTCACGATATCACCAAGACCCCCTGCCACAGGATCGTCCACCTGGGCATGACCCAGGTCCCCGAGGGCAGACGCATTTTCCAGGAGCTGACGGTCTACGAGAACCTGCTCATGGGCGCGTACTCCATCAAGGACAAGTCGGGCTTCAAGAACGATCTGGACGCCATCTACACCCGCTTCCCCCGTCTCCACGAGCGCAAGAACCAGATTGCGGGGACCCTGTCGGGCGGCGAGCAGCAGATGCTGGCCATGGGCCGCGCCATCATGAGCCACCCCAAGCTCCTCATGCTGGACGAGCCCTCTATGGGCCTGTCCCCCCTGCTGGTGGATCAGGTCTTTGAGATCATCAAGGACATCAACCGCGACGGCACCACCGTCCTGCTGGTGGAGCAGAACGCGGGCAAGTCCCTGGCCATCTCGGACCGCGCCTACGTGCTGGAGAACGGCAGCATCGTCCTGTCGGGCACCGGTGCCGAGCTGGCGGCCAGCGAGATGGTCAAGAAGGCCTACCTTGGCGGTTGATACGACCGAAACACAAAAGAACGCGACTGCTCTTGGGCGGTGGCGTTCTTTTTTTCGTTTTGAGGGGAATTAACAAAAGAAAAATGTTTCGCAAAAGAATCGAAAACACGGCGGGGGTACGATAGGCGCATCAAATGAAACACCGAAAAGGAGATAGAACCATGAAAAAGAACACCAAAAAGTCCAACGCCAAGACCCCCATCATCATCGCCGCCGCCGAGGAGAGGATCGAAGCCGCAAAGGCGCGGTACGAGGAAGCAAGAAAGTAAATTCCCGCTTCAGGGGGAGTCCGTCCGCCCTACGGGCTCCCCCTGCCCGAAATCTCCGCCACAGGTATTGACAAAATTCCGAAAATATGCTATACTGATAGTACCGCAAAGCTTGCGAACATATCGATAACATACAGGTATAAGCTTGCAGAAGGGCAAGCGTTTCTACAAACCACCCGTAAATGGTTGACTACCGGTTGAAGCCGCGTAGTCAATTTTTGTTTTTTTGGCTCATGCGGAGCCGCATTACCTTACGACAGGAGAACCCTATGAAGCTGTTTATCGACGGATTCGAAGTCATGCCGAGACCCGAGCAGTCCCTCTACGAGATCGCGGGGGAGCTGGGGCTCATACACGGAAAGCTTTCCACCGATCCTATCGCCGCCAAGATCGCGGGACGGATCTTCACCCTCAACTACATACCCCTCCGCCAAAAGGATCTCACCCCCGACCGCACCTCCATGCGGAAGGCCATGGCCGCCTCGGGCGGTGTCGTGCGGCTTCTGCGGTACCGTGACCACGAGGGACGGGACGCCTATACCCGTACCGCCCAGTTCATTCTCTTCCTGGCCATCCGCCGCCGTTGGCCGGCCGCTACCGCGAAAATGACCTGTACTCTGGGTACGGGGATGTACGTCCGCGTAACGGGCGCGGAGAGTTTTTCTGTGGAGGCTCTGCGGCGTGAGGTGGATGCCATTGTGGCCGAGAACATCCTCCTGCGCCGCCGCCGTATCGCCACCAAGGATGCCATCGCCTACTACACCGCCCAGGGGCAGTTTGACAAGGCCAGACTGTTCTCCTATCGCCGGAAGGATACCATGGACGTCTACTGTGACGGTGATTTCATGGAGTACTACCACGGCGAAATGGCGCCTGCCACGGGTTATCTTCGCTCCTTTGAGATCCGCCCCTCCCCCGAGGGCTTTGTGTTCGTGTACCCCGATCGGAGCGATCCGGATAAGGTGTCGGATTTCTGCGACCATCCCCATTACCTCCAGGTCTACACCGAGGGGAAGCACTGGGGCGAGCTGATGCGCTGTGAGACCGTGGCGGATCTCAACGAGCTGACCGATTCCGCGGGATGTAAGGATCTGCGGGAGCTGATCCGCGTCAACGAGGCGCTCCACGAAAAGAGCTTTTCCCGTATCGCCGATCAGATCTGTGAACGGGGGGCCCGGATCGTCATGCTGGCGGGACCCAGCTCCTCGGGCAAGACTACGTCGGCAAACCGTCTGGCCACCCAACTGCGGGTGCATGGCAAGCAGCCCGTTCTTATGAGCCTGGACGATTACTACGTTGATCGGGACAGTATCCTCCCCGGCCCCGACGGTACGGTGGACCTGGAGCACATCCACACCATTGACACTCCTCTCTTCGGCTGTCATCTGGCCGCTCTTCTGGCGGGGGAGGAGGTGGAGCTACCCGCCTTCAACTTCAAGCAGGGCAAACGGGAATGGCGGGGGCGCACCCTGCGCCTGTCTGCGGATTCGGTCATCATCGTGGAGGGGCTTCACGGCTTGAATCCCCGATTGCTCCCCGCCGGGCTTCCCCGGGAGCTGGTCTTCCGGGTCTTTGTCAGCCCTCTGATGCCGCTGAACCTGGATCTGCACAGCCGCATCCCCTGCAGCTACCTCCGTCTTCTCCGCCGTATCGTACGGGACTACGAGACCCGCGGTGCCTCGGTGCAGCAGACTCTGGCTATGTGGAGCTCGGTACGCCGCGGTGAGGAGCGCTGGATCTTCCCCTTCCAGGAGAACGCCGACGTGATCTTTAACAGCTCCACCCTTTACGAGCTTGCGGTACTGAAGCGGCATATTTTCCCCTTGCTGGACGCCGTTGAGCCTGCCGACGAATGCTACGGCCAGGTGCGTGCCATGGTAAAGATCCTGAACTTCATCCACGAAGCGGATGTGGATGATGAGATCCCCCCCACCAGCATCGTGCGGGAATTCATCGGTGGCAACAGCTTCTATCGGGGCTGACGGCCGCCGCACTCTCCGCGTTCGCGTGATGGACAAAGAAAAAAGAGACCGTACGGTCTCTTTTTTCATGGGATGAAGCAGGATCAAGCCTCGGGCTGAGCGGAGGAGGCGATCTGCATGGCGGACTCGGCGGCGTTGATGGTGCCGGGGCAGTTCAGGACGTCACCGCCGCAAGTACCGGTCACGGTGCAGCCGGCCTCCACGGTGATAGACATGGTGGCCTGGATGGCGTCGTCAATGCAGTTGATGTCCACCTTGGAGCCGGCGGAGATGAGTATATAGCCCTTGTCGGTACGATCAGCTGTGTCGGACTTGATGGCGTCCTCGCCGCCCGAAAGCTTAACGGTGGCGTTCTCGATCTCCACGCTGTCGTTTCCCTTCAGAATGTTGTTGACACCCGTGACGTTCAGGGTGCAATCCTTGATGCGCAGATCGTTCTTGCAGCCGATGCCGTTGTTGTAGTTACCGTTGACGTTCAGAGTACCCGTGCCCTTGATGGTCAGGTCATCGGAGGAGTAGATGCAGGCGTTGGGCTTGTCATCAGCGGGGTTAGCGAACTGGTACAGAGTGGCGTCAGTCAAGGTGTTGACAGAGCCTGCGGCCAGCACGATGGTGGCCTTATCGGCGCTTACAATGTAGAGAGGAGCCGAGGTATTGCAGGAGGCGGTGAAGTTGTTGAAGATCAGCTCCACCTGCTCGGTCTTGGGCACGGCCACCTTGATCTGGCCGTTCGAGAGGTCACCCTTCAGCTCGTAGGAGCCGCCGCGGGTGATGACGAAGGCACCGCCCTCCACCGTGATGCCGGTATCCTGCACCGAGGTGGTGAGTTGGTTGCCGTTGAAGGTCAGTACGACGGAGGCGGGGGCGGTGGTACCGGGATTTTGGGGGGTACCGGGGTTGTTGTTGATGGTGCTGCCGGTCTGGGACTCGACGGGCTGGCCTTGCTCGTCGGTTACGGGAGGATTGTTACCGCTCTCGTTGGGATTCGAGGAGGGCTTGCTGTCACAGGCGGCCAGGGAGGCGACAAGGAGGAGCGCCAGAAGGGCAATGATGAGCTTTTTCATGGATACGATTCCTTTCTGTATGGGTACTGTTCGGGGCAGGGGAGCATGAGCCGGCGGATCAAAAAGACGGTTCAGACGGAGAGACAGCAGAATGCCGCTCTCACCGCCAACAGTTTACTTGAAAAATGTGTATGGGATGTGAATAGCCCGCCACTTTTTTTTAAATTTCTTTGAATCTTGCCTGAATATGCACTGCTCTTTTCGCGGGATAGCGGTAAACGAACGGTTCCCGCTAAAAAGCCCGTGCTCCGCATCCGATAGGGAAGGGAACACGGGCGTTGGAAAATCAGCCTGCGGTAGTACCGGTGCCGGTAGACTCCTCAGGGCGGATAGCCTGGGAACGGGAGATGGTGATGACCACACCGCCCTCGTTGGTGCCCGAGACGGTGTAGGCATAGTTGGTAGGATGCTGCACCGTGGCGCTGCCGTCCACGGCTACGTAGTAGACCTCGTAGTAATTACCGTCCGCGGCGTTGATGCCCAGGGGCTTTTCATGGGTGTAGCCCTTCAGAAGCTCCACGTACTCCTCCATGCAGAGATTGTTTTCGGTCATGTAGGTGGCGTGAGCCACACCGACGTAACGGAAGTAGTAGTTGTAATCCTCGATGCCGGTCTTGTCCGCCTTATCGACGGGGTAACGGATAACGAAGCCGTACTTATAGCAGTTCTCGGTGAGCCAGCTGTAGGCGGGATCGGTGGAGAGGTCGTAGGCGACGGGGTTATCGCCGGTCTTGATGGAGTACTTCAGCTCGCAGCCGAGTCCGGTGTGGTGATCCGAATAGCCCGCGGGCACCGAGAAGCTCTGCTGCTCCTCCAGGGTGCGGTAGGCGTAACGGACCTGTACGTTGTCCTTGCCGGAGACTGCCGCGAAATCGGTCAGCATGGAGTCCAGCGCCGCGAGGGCATCCTTGTCCATATACTTGGACAGGCCCGACAGCACGTAGGTGCGGGGGGAGTGGGTGGCCCACTTGGCGTAGATCTCCTCCAGATGACCGTCATCGGCGGGGAAGGTGTATTCGTGGGTATTGTTGACCAGAACCAGGTCACCGTGGTAGGTGTCGGTGGTGGTGACGGTGAAGCTGCCCCAATCCACCTTTTCCTTACCGGGACCCTTGTTGCCGCTGCTGACGTTGGCGATGATACCGCCGACAGCCATGACCAGCAGCATGAAGACGGTCAGGGCGACCAGACAAATGATCGCCAGGATGGTGTATCGCTGCAGATCGCGCTTCTTGGCGCGCTTTTCGACGTTGCTGTTATGTACGGTGTTGAAGCCGTGCTCTTCGTGGGAAGTTGCCATATGCTGCCTCCTGTATGAATTTCAGAGACCCTCCGCCGAGGCGGAGGGTAATGGGATGGGGGAAGATCAGTCAGCGTCCTTGATGGAGAAGTCCATGCGGCCCTTCTTGTCGAGGCCCAGGTACTTCACGCGGACAACGGTGCCCAGCTCGATGCCGGCGTCCTCCACGCGCTCCAGGCGGCGGTTGGTGATCTTGGAGATGTGGACCATGCCTTCCTTGCCGGGAGCGTACTCCACGAAGCAGCCGAACTCCTTGATGCCGGTGACCTTACCGGTGTAGACCTGGCCGACCTCGGGCTCGAAGACGATGGCGGCGATGGCGGCCTGGCAAGCCTCGGCCTGGGCGGCGTTGACAGCGGCGATGCGGATGGTACCGTCGTCGTCGATGTCCACCTTGGCGCCGGACTCGGCCTGGATCTTCTGGATGACGGAGCCGCCCTTACCGATGACCTCGCGGATCTTGTCGGGATCGATCTTCATGACGGTCATCTTGGGAGCGAACTTGGAGACGGTCTCGCGAGGCTGAGGAATAGCCTTCAGAATGACCTCGTCGATGATGTAGTCGCGGCCCGCGTGGGTCTGCTCCAGAGCCTGCTTGATGATCTCGGGGGTCAGACCGTCGATCTTCAGGTCCATCTGGATGGAGGTGATACCCTTGTGGGTACCGGCCACCTTGAAGTCCATGTCGCCGTAGAAGTCCTCAAGACCCTGGATGTCGATCATGGTATCCCAAGAGCCGTCCTCAGCGGTGATCAGACCGCAGGAGATACCGGCGACGGGAGCGGAGATCGGCACGCCGGCGTCCATCAGAGCCAGAGTAGAGCCGCAGACGGAGCCCTGGGAGGTAGAGCCGTTGGAGGATACCACGTCAGAGACCAGACGGATGGCGTAGGGGAACTCCTCGGGGGTAGGCAGCACGGGGATCAGGGAACGCTCGGCCAGAGCGCCGTGACCGATCTCGCGGCGGCCGGGAGAACGGGTGGACTTAGCCTCACCGGTGGAGAAGCCGGGCATATTGTAGTGGTGCATGTAGCGCTTCTCGGTCTCGTTGTCGATACCGTCCAGCATCTGAGCCTCAGCCAGAGTGCCCAGGGTAGCAACAGTCAGCACCTGGGTCTGGCCGCGGGTGAAGAGACCCGAGCCGTGGGTGCGGGGCAGAACGCCGACCTCGGCGCCGAGAGGACGGATGGTGTTCATGGAACGGCCGTCCACGCGCTTCTTGTCCACCAGCAGCCAGCGGCGGACGATCTTCTTCTGGATCTTGTAGACCAGCTCCTCCATCTGAGCGCCGATCTCGGGGTACTCCTCCTCAAACTGAGCGAGGATGGCGTCCTTGACGGGAACCATGCGGGCGTCGCGAACGTTCTTGTCGTCGGTGTCCAGAGCGGCCATAACGTCCTTCTCACAGAAGGCGAAGACCTTGTCGAACATATCGTGATCCAGATCGCCGGAGGGATACTCGAACTTGGGCTTGCCGATGTCGGCGATGATGCCGCCTATGAAGACCAGCAGGTCCTTGATGACCTCGTGAGCCTTCATGATGGCGGCGAACATGGTGTCGTCGTCCACCTCGCGGGCGCCTGCCTCGATCATGACCACCTTCTCCATGGAAGCGGCCACGGTCAGCTCCAGATCGCTCACCTTGCGCTGAGCCTCGGTGGGGTTGACCACGATCTCGCCGTCCACCAGACCCATGAACACGCCGCCGATGGGGCCGTTCCACGGAATGTCGGAGATGGAGAGGGCGATGGAGGCACCGATCATAGCGGTGATCTCGGGGGAGCAGTCGTGATCCACGGACATGACGGGCAGGGTCAGAGCCACGTCGTTACGCAGATCCTTGGGGAACAGGGGACGGACGGGACGGTCGATGACGCGAGCGGTCAGAACGGCCTTCTCGGAGGGCTTACCCTCGCGCTTGAGGTAACCGCCGGGAATCTTACCGGCAGCGTACATTCTCTCGTCGAAGTCCACGGACAGGGGCAGGAAGTCGATGCCGTCGCGGGGCTTCTCGGAAGCGGTGGCGCAGCAGAGAACTGCGGTGTCGCCGTAGCGGCAGAGGCAGGAGCCGTTGGCCAGGCCGGCCAGCTTACCGGTCTCGATGACCAGAGGACGGCCTGCAAGGGTGTACTCATAGATCTTGTGGTTCTTAAACTCCATAGCGGAGCTCTGAATGGTGTACATTGTGTTTTCCTCCATTTTGCAGATTTTGTGATGATCTGCGGAGTTTAGCACTTACCTTCGAGCCGGAGGCTTCCGACTCAAAGGTAAGAACTAAAGCTGCGCAGATCGGGCGGATTGGGATACGGTTTTTGGGGTGCCGTGTCGAAAAACGCGGCGGGGCGGGGAATTTTCAGTAAACGAAACGCAAGGGAGTGAGAGCGACCAACCCGTGAAGGCCGCCGTTCCGCACTCCCTTTTTGTTTTGCTTACTTTCTGAGGTTCAGCTTCTCGATGATTGCGCGGTAGCGCTCGATGTCTACCTTCTGCAGATAACCGAGGAGGTTACGTCTGTGGCCGACCATCTTCAGCAGACCGCGGCGGCTGTGGTGGTCCTTCTTGTTGGACTTCAGATGCTCGGTCAGGCTGTTGATACGGAAGGTCAGAATAGCGATCTGGACCTCGGGGGAACCGGTGTCACCCTCGTGGATGGCGTACTGGGCAATGATTGCCTGCTTTTCCTGGTTGGTCATGGTTTTTTTCACCTTTCAAAAATATATTTGGCATACCCACAGAGGGCGGTTGGTGAAGTGCCGCATTGCGGCTGTATCCGCGAACCGTGCGCATGTCATGCTCTGTCATTATACCATACCCGCGGGGATTTGTAAAGGGTGGAAACGAAAATTTTCAAAAAGTTCACAAATTGAAAGGTGCATTTTCATGCAAAACGCAGAATTTTTCTTTTTTCGCGGACCCGCCGCGGCGGTTGCCTCCGCGTGGGGATCGGGACGGCGGAGAGCCACTTCGAAAAAAATTCCATCCCCTCCGCGAAGCGACAAACTTTGCGGGGGATCTGTGGTATACTGTCTGCAGAACAAAAAAAGAAAGGAATTGGCCATGCCACAGAAATCCCTCCCAACCATCACCCCCCGCGCCGACTTCGTTTGCGATACGGCGGGGAGCATTCTCTCCATCCGCGTCCGCGGGGAGATCGACCATCACACCGCCTCCGCCATTCGCCAAGGGATCGACAGGATCCTGTATGAGAAGCGCCCCGGGACCCTCATCCTCGACCTGTCGGCGGTGGGCTTCATGGACTCCTCGGGGCTGGGACTCATTATGGGCCGTTACTCGGTCATGAAGGAACTGGGCGGGGTACTGACCGTCCGTGATCCCTCGCGGGAGACCGCCGCCATTCTGAGCCTGGCGGGGATGGAGCGTCTGGTGAAGATCGAATATACGCGAGGGGAGGAGCCATCGGACATCCCCGTAAAACAAGCCGCGCCCCGCCGCGCCCCCGCCGGGGCCGGAGCCGGGAGGGTTTCCCGCCGCCGCAAGAAAAACGGTCTCGTCTATGAGATCGAGCCCCGAAAGGAGAAGAAAGCATGAGCAGAACCCCGCTGTTTTCCAAGGAGATCCTCAATAAGATCCAGATCAAGCTCCCCGCCCTGTCGGTCAACGAGGGGATGGCGCGGGCGGCGGTGGCGGCCTTTATCTCCCAGCTGGATCCCGGCGTGACCGAGGTGGCGGACATCAAATGCGCCGTTTCCGAGGCGGTCACTAACGCCATCGTTCACGGGTACCGTGACACCGCGGAGACGGGTAGCATCACCATCACGGTCTCCATCCTTGCGGGACGTGCCGTAAGGATCGAGATCAAGGACAAGGGCCACGGCATCCCCGACGTTCAGGTAGCCCGTCAGCCCCTGTACACCACCGATTCCGCGGGGGAGCGGAGCGGCATGGGCTTTACCGTCATGGAGAGCTTCACCGACGCCCTGAAGGTCACCTCCAAGGTGGGGAAGGGGACCACGGTGACTATGTGGAAGAAGCTGAGCGAAAGAGGACGGATTTAGTACATAGGAGTTCAAATTGCAGTTTATCGTTTCGATAAACTGCAATAGTGAAATACGCCTGCGGCGTGTGAAATGCTCGCAAGCGAGCGTGAAATACGCGCTATGCGCGTGTGAAATTCGTCCTTGCGGACGAGTTGAGGAGGAGATCCTTCGGATCTCTCCGTTTTAAATTCAAATTAGAAACCCGAAGGGTTTCTTTCCATCACTCGCCCAACGGGCGAATTTCACGCTCGCTTGTGAGCATTTCACATGCGCGCCAGCGCATATTTCACGCGCAAAGCGCATTTCACTTGGATTTAGCGCGGAGCGATAAACCCAAATTTGAACCCCTCCCAACCCAAGACAGGAGGAAACACCATGACCGAATCCGAAGCCCTCGACTATACCCCGTCTGTCCCGTCCGCGCCGACTTCCGACCCCCGTTTCGCCCACAATATCTCCCTCATCACCTTAGCGCAGAGCGGGGATGAGACCGCCATGGAGCGATTGGTGGTGGACAACATGGGGCTGGTCCGCACCGTGGCGGTGAAATTTCGCGACCGGGGCACCGAGTTCGAGGACCTGATGCAGATTGGCACCCTGGGGATGATCAAGGCCATCCACAGCTTTGATACGGCCCGCGGTACCGCCTTTTCTACCTACGCCGTCCCCCTTATCGTGGGTGAGATCCGCCGCCACCTGCGGGACGACGGCCTCATCCGCGTCAGTCGAGGTACCCGCCACGTGGGGATGCTTCTCATGCGGGAGCGGGCGAGGATCACCGCCGAGGAGGGAAGGGAGGCCACCGTAGGAGAACTGGCCGCCGCGGTGGGGGTCAGTCCCGAGGACGCCGCCATGGCGCTGGAGGCTATGACCCCCGTGGCATCCTTTTCGGACAATGCCTTCGGGGAGGACTCTCCCGAGCTGGGCGCCACGATCCCCGACCACTCCGACGCCGACGAGATGGCGCGGCAGATGGACCGCATCGCCCTGGCCCAGGTCATCGAGCAGCTCCCGCCCACGTGGAAGAAGATCATCCTCCTCCGCTACTACCGCGACATGACCCAACAGCAGGTGGCGGACCTCCTGGGGCTGACCCAGGTGAAGGTGTCCAGAGAGGAGAAGAAGATCATGGCGTTTATGCGGGAGAGGTTGAGTTGATACTGGATGATGGATAGAAGATTTCAAATTTGGGTTTGGCGGTGAGTTGTTGATGTGGTCATCCTGAGCGGAGGGCGTAGCCCGGAGTCGAAGGATCTCTTGTCGGCAAAGGAGATCCTTCGACCCCGCCGCAAGCGGCTCCGCTCAGGATGACCCTTTATTAGACACCGATAAACCGCAATTTAAACACCTAACTCCTCCAACAAAAAGGACTACCGCACGAAAAACGGTAGTCCTTTTCCATATTTCCAAAATCAGAAGGTAACGCGCTCTACCTTCACACACCGATAGGGCTTGGTATCCTCCAGGGTGAACACCACCCCTTGCGCCTCAATCGGCCCGTCGGCCACGGTGAACCGCGCGGGCATATGGGTCCGCATTTTTGTCAGCACTGCCTGGGCGTCGGTGCCCAGAATGCCGTTGACGGGTCCTGTCATGCCCAAGTCGGTGACGTAGCCCGTCCCCTTGGGCAACACGCGGGTGTCGGCGGTGGGGACGTGGGTGTGGGTGCCGAAGACGATCTGCACCCGCCCGTCCAGATGGTAGCCCATGGCCAGCTTCTCGGAGGTGGCCTCGGCGTGGAAGTCCAGGAGAGCGATATCGTAGTCCCCTCGCTCGCGGTCGAGGATGCGATCCACCACCGTGAAGGGGTTGTCCAGCGGATCCATGAAAGCCGTGCCCGACAAATTCATGCAGAGGATACGGAGACCGCTGACCTCAACCGTGGTGTACCCCACACCGGGGCAGGCGGCGGGGTAGTTGGCGGGGCGGATGATGCGGTCGGTGTTGTCGTCCAGGTAGCTGTAGATGTCCCGACTCCCGAAGGCGTGGTTGCCCAGGGTGATGAGGTCCACCCCGCAGTCCAGCAGGGCCTCGGCATCCCGCAGGGCAAGGCCGTGGATCTCGGAGGCGTTCTCTCCGTTGCAGACCACGAGATCGACCCGAAGTGCTGAGGCGGTCTTGCGGAGCTTGTCCGACAGGTACTCAATGGCGCGGCGGCCCACTACGTCGCCGATGGCAAGGATTTTCATGGTGATTCTCTTTTCTATGCCCGGACGGGCGGGATTTTAAATTTGGGCTTGTCGGTGAGTTCTCGCGCCAAAGGCGCATATCGAGCCGCGAAAGCGGCATATCGAGCCGAAGGCCTATGCCGGAGGCATATCGAACACCCGAAGGGTGTATATCGACAAAAACTCTGAGTCGATATGTCCCTTCGGGAC
>JAZNJA010000230.1:0-13774 GCA_045577755.1 Eubacteriales bacterium | reverse complement strand
CCCACCCGCAAATGACCGATCCTCCCCATCGCCGCGAAAGCACTCCCCCCACCGTAACGAAAAAAGGTGCTATGCCGAAGCAAGCACCTTTTTTGATTGAAAACGCTTACGCCTTCTCCTTGCCGTCCTTGTGGCGGTGATGGGGATCCAGCACACGGGCAGACTTGCCCTCGGGCTTGGCGGTAATGTCTCCCGCACGGGTCAGCGCCCACTTAGTCATCATGGGGCCGAAGATCTCATAGATCAGAACACCGAAGAGAATGACGAAGCGGACAGTACGTCCGATCTCGCTGCCGCCGAACACGTCATCGGTCGCCACGGTGGACACCATACCCAGCGCCACACCCGCCTGCGGCAGCAGGGTGATACCCAGGTACTTCACGGTGTGTGCGTCGCATTTCATCAGTTTGGCACTGCCGAAGGCACCCATGATCTTACCCAGGGAACGGAACAGGATGTACACCACGCCGATCAGCACGAAAACAGGGGTCTTGAACACGGTCAGATCCAGACTGGCGCCGCTGATGACGAAGAACAGCACGAACAGGGGCTTGGTCCATTTCTCGGTTCTCTGCATCATCTCCTCAGATGTCTTACAGACGTTGCAGAAGACTGTCCCCAGCATCATACAGGTCAGAAGAGAGGAAAAGCCGATATGGATCCCGCCGATCTCGAAATGCAGCATAGCCAGCGCCACTGTCAGCATCACGAAGGTGATCATCAGGGTCAGACGGTTACTGTTGGAATGGAACGCCCGCTCGGCCAGAGACAGAATAAAGCCCAGAACAGCGCCCAGAAGCAAGGACAGCAGGATCTCCAGTATAGGCTCCACCAGAATGGACACCACGTTCAGAGCACCGCCGTGCAGTGCCTTGGCCACGCCCATGGACACGGCGAAGAGGATCAGACCCACGGCATCGTCCAGAGCGACGATGGGCAAAAGCAGATCGGTCAGAGGGCCCTTGGCCTTGTACTGACGCACCACCATCAGGGTAGCGGCGGGCGCGGTTGCCGAGGCGATGGCACCCAGAAGAATGCAGGCGGGCAGAGGGAGGTAATCGGTCCCCGTCACGGCGATGAGCAGGAAATGCACCCCGACCAGAGCGGCATCCACCACGACGGTGGCCATCACGGCCTGAACGATACCGATGACGGTAGCCTTCTTACCTGTATGCTTGAGATCCGACAGACGGAACTCGTTGCCGATATCAAAGGCAATGAAGCCCAAAGCGATATCCGAAATAATGGTGAAAGCACCCACAGGGGCGACCTCGCTGTTGAAGCCGAAGGTAAATCCCCCAACGGTGAATCGACCGATGCAGTAGGTGCCGATGAGCACGCCCGCAATGAGGTACGCCGTCACGTCAGGCAGGCCCAGACGCTTGAGCGCGCGGGTCATCATAAGTCCCGCGAACAGACAGACCGCGAGGCTGAGCAGGATCTGAATGGTAGTCATGCCGTCTCCTTTATCCGCCATGCTTGTGGCGGTATTTTTCTTTATGCAATGGGAAAAATCCACAGGGCGAGAACGCAAGCCCGCCCTGTTGGTGCAAGAAGAATTATAGCAGAAACCCATTCCCTTGTCAATGAATAAAGTGCTGAATATTGCGTGACTTGGGATGAATTCCATAGGCGGTTTGACAAATGAAGACGGATGGTGGCAGTACCGAGGGGTGTTGCTTACAGAAGTGCCCGCAGACGGGGCCAGATAGACGCGGCGTAGATCCTGTGGCCCTCGCCGTTGGGGTGCCAGGGATCGTGGTAGAAATAGGGGGCCCGCTCCTCCTCGGGCAGAGCCGCAAGGATGGCCGTCATCTCGGCGTTGCAGTCCACCAGCGCCACTTGGGCCTCCGCCGCAACCGACCGCATGGTATCCACGTACTCACCGTACACGGTTCCCTGTCCGCTAACCTGACTGCCTCCAATGGGGGTGACCGTGTGCCACAGAACCCGAGACGTCAGATCCCGTTGCACCGAAAGCATCCGCCTCAGATGCGCGGCATACTTCACAGGGCCGGGTGTGCGGAGCCAATCGTTGATGGTACAGCCCTCGAACAGAATGGCATAGGGCGACAGGGAGGCCACGTAGCGGTCGAAAAAGCTCTCCACGAACCGTTTGGTGGGGCAGGACCCGATGCCGCAGTTGATCAGGGCGTACTCCCCGCGGTAAAGCTCCACGCGGTACACGAGGGTGTGACACTCCGGCTCGCAGGCTACGGTGAGCCGATGGGCGTTCTCCCCCTGCCCCACAAGAACGTGAGCCACCTGAATGGCGGCGCTGGGTAAGGAGGTATCGCAGAACAGAGTCTCGGTCTCGGTCACCTCCCCCGAGGGAGTATGAGCGGTCAGCCTGACCACCGCCTCTTCCGAGCCGGCATAGAAGAATACACGGGCCAGCGTAAAAGTCTCATCCAGGACTAAAGGCTTCTCAGACACCACACCGAAGCCCCCCTCCGCCGCCTCGCATAGGGCGGTCAAGGCCTCCCCCTCGTATTCCGAACAGGAGGATCCGGTCTCGGCGTTGAGGCGATCCCGTAGCAGGTTCACGTAGCAGGGCGCGGTAAAGGGCAAGGGGCGCAGATCCCCACAACAGACCGGGGGAGAAAAGCTCCGCTCGGCACCGACCCCCTCTCCCCAGGTGTGAGAATCTCCGATCACGGGAATAATACGCATGCTCCGTCTCCTTTCATATTCCGTACAGATCCGGTCAGCGGACCGAAGCCGTTGTTTCCACGTCGATTATAGCACAGATCCGCCGAAAATGCAAGTGTTTCGCGAAAAGCGCCCCATAAAAGGCGCCGGATCCCTCTTTTTTTTCGAAAATCATTGACAATCATAGGTTTTTTTGCTATAATACAGGTAACCGTTCCCCGATCCCCCGGGGGAGCACAGATAAAGGAGGCCATTATGATTTTCTACTGCAACTCTTGCGGCGGTGAGTGCCGCGAGACCGTGAAGGATGGGAAGACTCTGTACCGATGCAAGTGGTGCGGCCGCGAGGTCGAGCCCGACGAAACGCCCAACCGCAAGAACCAATCCTTTGTCCTGGATCAGAACCATTCCTTTGAATCCGCCCATAACACTGCCCCCGCCGCCGAGGCTCCCGCAGCCCCCGCCGCGGCCCACATCATCGCGCCCGGTACTGCCCCCGCTGCCGAGGCTCCCGCAGCCCCCGCCGCGGCTCACATCATCGCGCCCGGTACCGCGGCCCATCAGTCCACCGCCTACGCGGCTCCCGCCCAACCCGCCGATAAAAAGCCTCCGCTCTCCAATTTCAGCCTTTACGGCGACAGCGCCCTGGCAGGAGAGGACCTGTACGAGAAGGTCATCCCCTCAGTCGTGGAGATCCAGGTGAGCAACGCCACCTCCTCCGCCGCCGCCTCGGGCTTCGTGGTCTCGAGCAAGGGCCTGGTGCTGACCAACGCCCACGCCGTGCTGGACGAGACCGGCAAGCTCTTCGACAACATTTACGTCCGCGTCGGTGAGCGCTACCATAACGCCTATCCCCTGGCCCTGGGTGAACCCCGCGCCAACCAGGATTACGACACCGTGGATCTCTGCCTGCTCTACGTGCAGGACCTGGAAAACCCCGTCGCCGTGGAGTTCGGCAACGTCAACATTCTGCGTAACGGCCAACGTGTCTACCTCGTTGGCAACTCCCTGGGTGAGGGTACCTGTATCACCTCGGGCATCATCAGCGACAAGGACCGCCACGTCGGTTCCCTGTCCTACCCCTACATCATGACCGACGCCGCCGCCAACCCCGGCAACTCGGGCGGTCCCCTGTTCAACGAGATTGGTGAGCTCATCGCGGTTCTGGTCGCGGGCATCACCACGGCCAAGGGCATGAACTACGCCATCCCCGTCAACGTGGTCGACTGCTTCCTGTCCTACGCCATCAACAGCACCCGCCTCAAGGATCTGGATCTGGGTGAGCTGAACCGCTACAAGGATACGGATTCCATGGACGACTACTCCCTGACCATCAGTAAGATCCTGGGCGGCGTCAAGATTCTGATCGATATCGTGGATTACATCATCAACCTGTTCGCCTGATCCCCAACACGCAAGAAAGAAGCGTCCGCCTCCACCCGGCGGGCGCTTTTTTTGCAACCGGTGGACACCGAAAAGGAGCGGCACGAAAAAAAAGAGCCGTCCCCGCGCCCTGTCGCCGACAGAGTAGCGAAGCGTTCCCACGTCCATTCACATCGGTTTCGAATACCGTACGAAAAAAGAAATGACCCTTGCCCGCGTTTCTCAAGCGCAGACAAGGGTCATTTCCATTCGATCTTAGTATCTAACATCATTTTGTATACCTCCTGTTCTGAATCTACCTTTTGCGGTTGTAAGCCTCTGAGTCCTGAAAACCTCTTTCTTTCTTCTTTTTTTCTCTAACGAGAATACCGTTGGTTTTTTCTTGCTACCGGGGACTTTGGCTGCAAAAGGCGAGTGGTGAGTGACTTTGATTCTCTTGACAACACATTGGCTTTCATCGCTCGGACCCGACTCTATGTGACTTGATGCGGTTCGGTTCCCTTTGTGTTCTGCTTGCCTTGAGGGATCAAAGCCGGTACTTTACTTTGCCATTGGACTGTACCTCCTCTGTTGTGATTATAGTATAGCATACTTTTCCCGGAATTGCAATATTCAAATTGCACGAAGTTAACAAAATATTTTTGTTCAACAAATAGAAATATAACATTTTGCCGAAAAGCTATTGCATTATATTTTGAAATGTGCTATAATGATAGATGTGGTTGTGTCTCTATCGGGCAGACCCGGCAGAGGATCTGCGCTCTATGATCGCCCCCGGAGGGCGATTTTTTTTTTGCGGAAAGCTGTTAACGGCAAACGGGAAACGGTAGACCGTATGCAACAAACCGCAAACGTCCCCTGAATCCACAAGAAAACGCCCCCGATCATCGGGGGCATTTTCTGCAATCATAAGAAGTCGGAATCAGCGAACGGGCTTCTTCTTCTTGGGAGTACCGAACTCCTGCATCAGGCGGTCCAGCTCCTCGTCGGCGGAAGCGCGGGGCTTCTCCTTCTTGACAGGGGCGGGCTCAGGCTTGGCAACGGGACGGGGAGCGGGAGCTGCCTCCTTGACGGGAGCAGCAACCTTCTTGGCCACGTCGTTGCTGTTGTTCTCAAAGCCGGTGGCGATGATGGTGATGCGCATCTCGTCCTCCAGCTCCTCGTCGAAGTGAACACCCCAGATGACGTTGGCATCGGGAGCGGCCTCGTTGGAGATGAGAGTAGAAGCAACGTCCACGTCCTCCAGACCCACGTCGGGAGAAGCGGTGATGTTGATCAGGATACCGTGAGCACCGGTGATGGAGGACTCCAGCAGAGGGCTGGAGATAGCGGCCTTGGCGGCCAGCTCAGCCTTGTCCTTACCGGTAGCGCTGCCAACACCCATGTGAGCGTGGCCGGCGTTCTTCATAACGGAGGAAACGTCCGCGAAGTCCAGGTTGATGAATCCCGAGACGTTGATGAGGTCGGAGATGCTCTTGGTACCGCGAGCCAGCACACCGTCAGCCACCTCGAAGGCGTTCTGGAGGGTAATGCGGGTGTCGGTGACCTGCTTCAGGCGGTCGTTGGGAATGACGACCAGAGAGTCCACGTACTGTCTCAGCTCGGCGATACCGGCCAGAGCCTGATCCATACGGCGCTTGCCCTCAAAGGCAAAGGGCTTGGTCACGATACCAATGGTAAGGATATCCATCTCGTGAGCCACACGGGCAACAACGGGAGCAGCACCGGTACCGGTACCGCCGCCCATACCGGCGGTGATGAAGACCATGTCAGAGCCGTCAAGCAGGGACTTGATCTCCTCGATAGACTCCTCAGCGGCTCTCTCGCCGATCTGGGGGTTAGCGCCCGCGCCGAAGCCACGGGTCAGCTTCTCGCCGATCACAAGGTGGGTGGACGCGTCGGAATCCTTCAGGACCTGACGGTCGGTGTTGATGGCGACAAACTCCACGCCCTTGATGTTGGACGAGATCATGCGGTTCACAGCGTTGTTACCGCCGCCGCCGATGCCGATCACCTTAATAACTACGCCGGACGAGTAGGCATCATCGTGTTCAAAGGTCATTTTTTCTTCCTCCCGAATTTACAATTACGAACTTCGTATGGCGCGAAACGCCCGCTTAAGGCTGAAATTCTGCGCTTTTTTGGGGTGTTCGCGTGTCTGAATCCGCCATTTTCGGCGGATACGCATACCTTACCTATATAATATAACTTTTTCGGAAAAATTGCAATAGTTTTGAGTGAGTTTATGAAAAATTTACATATTCCGCGCATAAAAGGCCCGTACCCGGGCGAGCCCTGCGAATCAGCTCGCCCAGTCGGGCATTTCAATATCGGGGGAGCTTCTGTGAATGACCCGGGCAGGGTCGGACACGTCCACCAGGGTGGGCATCACGTCGCTGACGCCGCCCTGCTCCTCTCTCTCGGCCAGGGAGCGCTCCGCCACCGAGAGCTTGCGCTCCAGCTCGTCGGTAGTGCCCAGCCGTACCTTGATCCCGCCCTTCAGCACCAGCCAGAGATCGTACCGATTCCCCAGCTCCATGCCCACCACGCGAGGTGCCAGAGGAGATGCCATCAGGGTCTCCACCACCGCGAACACGTAGGCATGCTCCACCTCCGGCTCGTAGGTCTCCACCTCGTAGGTGGACAGCTCGGGTTCCGCGTCATCCGGCTTATAGGGAAGATTTATGAAGGTTACCGTCTCCCCCACCCGTACGCGGGCGGTCTCGGGAAGCCCCACGTAAATGGCTCCCACCCGCCTGGCCTCATTCGGGGTAGAGGTCACGCAAAGCACCTCGCGGGTCTTGGCGTTGAGAATGTAGTAGTTGACGTTGTGACAGGTGTAGTACAGGTCGGTGACCTCGGTGAAGTGAATGGTAACGCCGCCGCCCGGCCCCTTGCGGATTCGGATATCATCCAGCAGGGGAAGCCGCTCCCGCAGACGCTTCTCCACGGCGGAGCGATCAAAGCCCAGCATTTCATCGCCCACGTCGATATCGGCGTGCTCCAGCACCGCGGCGGAGGTATACAGCAGGCCGTCGTCAGCACCGACCGAGGTCACCTTCCAGAGCCGCCCCAGAAGCAGCACCGCCAGGGTCAACACCATAACTCCCAGCATCCCCAAGAGCAAATGGGGCAGATGACCGTAGGATATCCTTTTCTTTTTCTCCCGACTGCCGAAGAAGGGGACGCCGCGACCGAACTTCTCGGCGAAGCTCGCGTACCTCTTCGGACGGGGTATGCGCATCTTTTTCATAAACGTATGGTCCTTTGACGGAATTTGGAATCACGGACGGATCAGCGCCATGAGTCGGTCGTAAATGCGCTGATTCGCGTCGGGGCAGGCGAAGTCGCGGATGCGCGTCCCCATGTCTGCCCGGGCGGCGGCATCCTCCAGAAGCTCCTTCACCACAGGAATCAGACGGCCCTCGGTCAGAGTCTTCTCCTCCACACAGACGGCGGCCCCCTTCTCCACCAGCGCCATGGCGTTTTTGTACTGGTGATTGTCGGTCACGTGGGGCGAGGGGATGAACACCACCGCCTTCCCCATCAGCGCCAATTCGGAGATGGACATGGCACCCGCCCTGGAAATGACCAGATCGGCGGCGGCCATCTGTACGGGCATATCATAGATGTAATCGGTCAGCACCGTCCGTTCACAGCTTCCCGCGGGGGTTTTGTCCCAGTTAGCGCGGATGCGGTCGTACTCCCGCTTTCCTGCGGCGTGAAGCAGCCTCACACGGGAATCAGCCGCCAGCTCAGCCGCTAGCTCAACCACCGCGTCGTTGACGTATTCCGCGCCCAGACTGCCCCCAAAGGACAGTACGTACAGCTCGTCGGGGGCAAGCCCCAAAGCCTTTCGCGCCTCGGAGCGTGAGACCGTGGCGAAGCCCTGCATCATGGGATTTCCCACCCGGACCGCGGGAGAATGCTTCCCCTTTTTTTCCAGATAGCGGAGGGTATCCTCAAAATTGACCATGATCAGATCCACGTTCCCCAAAAGCTGCTTGATCGCCTTGCCGAAAATGGCGTTGGATTCGTGGAGAACGGTAGGGACCCCCATTTTCTTGCCCACACTGCATAAGGGCCAGCAGGCAAAGCCGCCCGTGCCCACGATCAGATCGGGCTTGAACGTGCGAATGAGCCTCGCCGCTTCCCTACGGGACTTGATCATCAGGAAAGGAAGCTTCAGATTGGAGGGAGACCAGTAGGGGGAGTTCACCCCGCGGATGTGGAGCGTATGGAGAGCATACCCCGCCCTGGGAACCAGATCCGCCGCCTTGTCGCGGGGTTGAGTGGAGGCCACAAAGGCGATCTCCGCGTCGGGATGATGCTCTTGAATGGTCGCGGCAATGGCCAGAGCAGGATTCACGTGTCCCGCGGTGCCGCCGCCTGTCATAAGAATGCGCATGGTGTGGCGCTCCTTTCGTAAGTTCAAATTTGGGTTTATAGGGGAGCGGCCTCCGGCGGCTTAAGGACCCTTTTGAAAAAGGGTCCTTAAGAATCCCCTAAAACTTTCTGACAAATTATTTATTTGGCTGAGGTTACCGATACCCAAAAACATTGATACAGCTTGAAAGTTTGAACCAAGCGAACTGAGACCCGAAACCGTCTTAGAAACCCCCGCGGGGACCCCTCACCCCACTCTGATATTTGGAGAACGAGGAGACGGGAGACCGACAAACCCCAATTCATCTTTTCTGATACGAATACCGCGAGATCGACAGTATGATCCCCATCTCAAAGATCTGCAAAATCAGCGACGTACCGCCCGAGGAGAAGAAGGGCAGCGCGATACCCGTGTTCGGAATGGAGTTCGTTACCACGGCGATATTCAGAATGGTCTGCAAAGCCACCTTGATGACCAGACCGTAGACCGTGATGGAGCAGAACTTGTCAGGGGCCTTGGCGGCGATGCGGAAGCCCCGCCAGATCAAAAGCCCGAACAGAAGGACCACAGCCAGCGCGCCGATGAAGCCCAGCTCCTCGCAAATGATGGTGAAAATAAAGTCGTTCTGGGGCTGGGAAACGTAGCCGTACTTCTGCTGGCTGTTGCCCAGGCCCCGCCCAAAGAATCCGCCCGAGCCAATGGCGTTCAGGCCCTGGAGAGTCTGCCAGGCTGAGCCCAGGGGATTGAGGTTGGGGCTCTGGAATTCGATCTGCAGCCAGGTGGACACGCGAAGCATGGCGTATTCCGACACCAAAAGCACCAGAAGCACCGCCGCGCCCCCCACGATGAAGAGCCAGCGGAACCATTTCTTATCGGTGCCGCCAATGTACATGGTCACAAGGCCCATGAGGCCGATGATGATGATACCCGACAAATGATGCTCCAGCATGACCAGCGCACAGATGAAGCCAAAGGCCGCCATGGGGTATAGTACACCATAGCGGAACTGCCCGCCAAACCTCTGGTGATTCCGGATCTGCGCCTCGTGCTTGCTCATGATGAGGGCGATGCAAAGAATGACCGCCATTTTGGCGATCTCGGAGGGCTGAACCGAGATGGGACCCAGCTGGATCCAGCGGGTCGCGCCCGAGCCGTAGCTGGAGCCAATGACCAGCACCAGAAGGAGAAGCACCGCCGAGATAACGTAGGAGGCTACCCCGAAAAAGCGCCAGAACCAGGGCTTCGCCTTCCAAACGAAGAAGAAGGTGACGCCGCCGCCGAAGAGTAGGTAGAATATATGCTTTTTGACGTAGAAGGTGGGGTCGTCGTGGTACTGAGCGGCGTAGACCGAGCTGGCCGAGAAGGCCATGACCGCGCCGAAAAGACAGAGAGCGATCACAATGAATAAGAAATAGTGATCCACGGGACCGCGGGTCAGGACCCGCGCCGCGTCATCCTGTGCGGTGTCCCGCCTGTGAACGGGCTCGGAGTAGATGGGATCGTCGGGCTCAGCGGCGGCATCCAGACGGTTACCCAGGAGAGTCAGCCCCTGCTCCACATCCTCCCCCAGGCGCGTAGCGCCCTCCTTGTTGAGGGTATAGCGGGAGGCCTGCTTCCTGGCCTTGCCGAAGAGCTCGCGGGTCTTATCCGCTACCTTGCGGGGGAATTGCCACTTCATGGGATCTCACCTCACTTTCACAGAGAATCGGTTGGGGTCACACTCCCCCAAGGAATGCCAGAATACAGAAGACGGCGGAAACGGCGGTGAATACCACCACGATGGTGACCTCACTCCACCCGCACTTCTCAAAGTGGTGGTGGAGGGGCGCCATCTTGAAGATGCGCTTGCCGTGGGTCAGCTTGAAGTAGACCCGTTGCAGAAGGCTGGACAGCATCTCAATGACGAACATGAAGCCCGCCAGCACGAAGAGGAGCAGCTCCCCCGCCAGAATGCCGCAGCCCATGATGACGGCACCCAGGAACAGAGAGCCCGTGTCGCCCATGAACATCTTGGCGGGGTGGTGGTTGTACACGAGGAAGCCCAGCACACAGCCCAGAAGAGCCGCGCCCATGTAAAACACCCAGCCGCTCTCGATCGACCCTTGAGTGGCGATGGCAAAAGCCACCATGAAGATAGCCACTGTCGCGCAGATGGAGGAGGCCAGACCGTCCAGACCGTCGGTGATGTTGGTGGCGTTGACAAAGCCCACCATGACGATGAGGTAGACAGGATAGGCGAACCAGGAAAGCTCCCAGTGAATATCCGTGAAGGGGATGTGCAGAGCCGTTTTCAGGAAGCCCGTAATGCCCATCATAGCCAGGAATGCAGCGGCGGCCACCACCTGCAAAATAAACTTCTGCCACTCGGTCAAGCCCTCGTTTTTGCGGCGAAGGAGCTTGAAGTAGTCATCCACAAAGCCAATGGCGGAATTGGCCAGAGCGTACAGGCAAATGAGTGCAGCGGGAACGAAGAGGGGTCCGTATACGCCACTGTCTTGGAGCTCACACCAAATCATAAATCCTGCCATGACCGCCAAAAACGCGGGTACGAAGGAAATACCGCCCATAGTAGGCGTACCCGCCTTGGACTGATGGGCATGGACGTACTCGTTGATGGGCTGTCCCGCCTTTTTGGCGCGGAGGATGGGGAGCGCGATACGCCCGAAGAACAGAGTCAACAAAAACGCGGAAGCAATGAAAATACCCAGAAATAAAATGAATCTAAATTCGGACATATAGCGATTCCTTTCTTTTTTTCGTATGTTACGGTGTGTATGTGATTTGTCAGCGGCTCGCCAAGGCCTCTACCACCGTCTCCAAAGCCATGGAGCGGCTGGCCTTGAACAGGACGTGATCCCCCTCGCGGAGGATGGATTTCAGATAATCGGCGGTACCCTCGTAGGTGTCCTTCCCGCCCGTGATGCGGATGGCGTCGGGACTCATGCCCGCCTCCACGGCGCCCGTGGCGATCTCGGCACCCAGCTCACCCACGGTGATCAGCAGGTCGATCCCGCTCTCGGCGGCAAATTCACCCACCGCGCGGTGAAGAGCTACGGTATTCTCTCCCAGCTCCTTCATGTCCCCCAGCACCGCGATACGGCGGTGGCTCCCCGCGATCAGGGAGAGAGCCGACATCGCGGCCTTCATGGACTCGGGGGCGGCGTTGTAGCAGTCCACCATGAGGGTGACCCCGCCCTGCTTACGGATATCCTGCCGCATGGCGGCGGGACGGTAGGAGGAAAGCCCCTCACGGACTTGTCCCTCGGTCAAGCCCGAAAGCTGACCCACGGCGGCGGCAAAGGAGGCGGCCCAGACGAAATGCCCGCCCACGGCGGGGATATACAACTCCCGCCATACCCCGTCGGGGGTAACGAGATCAAAAACCATACCGCCCTCACGAGGGGTGATATTCATAGCTTGATAGTCGGCGTTCTCACTCCCCGCCAGAGACAGACGCAGAACACGGATGCCTTCGGGGATGATGGGCAGATCCTCCCCGAAATCCTGCCCCAGCTTGGCCAGCAGGGGCTCGTCGCCGTTGATGAGCAGGGTACCGCCCTCGGGCAGCCCCGAGGCGATCTCCAGCTTGGCGCGGGCGATGTTCTCGCGACTTCCCAGGTACTCCAGATGGGAGGAGCCGATGTTGGCCACCACGGCGATACGGGGGAGCACCGCACGGGTCATGGCGGCGATCTCCCCCCGCCCGCTCATGCCCATCTCCAGAACGGCGCATTCGGTGTCGGGCGTGATCTCCATGAAGGACAGAGGAAGACCGATGGTGCTGTTGAAGTTGCCCTCCTTCTTGAAGAGGATCTTGCCCACCGACAGAACGGCGGCGGTCATTTCCTTGGTGGTGGTCTTGCCCACGCTGCCCGTGATGGCCACCACCGACAGCTCCTTCATCTCCCCCTCGCGGCGGGACAAGGCCAGAGCCGACAGAGCGGCGACGGTGTCCTCCACCACCACAAAGGCGCAGGACTCGGAGGGCATAGGGTCGGGGATCCGCTCGCAAAGGAAGACCCTACAGCCCAGCTCGCAGGCCTTGGCCATGTAATTATGGCCGTCCACCCGCTCTCCGCGGATGGCGCAGAAGAGGGTCCCTTCGTCAGCCTCCCGGGAGTCGGTGCAGATGTGGGTGACGGTCGTCTCCTCAGAGAGATTGCGCAGAGTCAGCTTCCCTCCCGCCATGGCGGCCAGCGTATGGAGGGCAAGGGGTGTCGCTAAGGTGATCTTCATAACGGTAGCCTGCCTTTCGTAGGATTAGGATGGGGGGGACTCACTCGCCCCGTCGGTTGGTATGGAATTCTACCGCGGCCTTCACCGCGATATCCCTTTCGCAGAAGGGATGCTTCCCCCTGCGGTCAATTTCGTAGTTTTCGTGCCCCTTCCCCGCCAGTAGGATGATATCCCCCGCGCGGGCGTACTTGACGGCGTAGCGGATGGCCTCGGCGCGATCGGGCACCACAGCGAACTCGCTCTCCTTGTCCACCCCCAGAAGAATGTCCGAGATGATGTCGGCGGGATTCTCGGTGCGGCTGTTGTCGGAGGTGATGACCAAAGAATCCGCCATGCGGGAGGCAATACGGGCCATGACCTTGCGCTTGGAGCGGTCCCGATCCCCGCCGCAGCCGAAGACCAGCACGATGCGCTGACCACGCTTGCGGAAATCCTGCGCGGTGCGCAGAAGCTTCTCCAGGGCGTCAGGGGTGTGGGCGAAGTCGATGAACACCGAAAAAGGTATGTCGGTCTCAGGGAGCCTCACCCGCTCCATGCGGCCGGGTACCCCCTCGAAATGCCCCAGTGCATCCCGCACGGCGGCGGGACTGACGTCTAGCGCCAAAGCAGCCGAGGCGGCCTCCAAAGCGTTCATAACGGTAAAGCACCCGGGAACAGGGCACCGCAAGCGAAGCCGCGCATGGGGAGAGGTCAGCTTGAAGGCCACCCCGTCCTCCCCCAGAGCCTTGACCTGCTCGGCGTAGAGGCGGGTACAGCCACCCTCCCCCGCGGGACAAATACGGTCGGACACGGCGGCCTGAGCGCCGTCGGCGTGGCAGATGTGGTAGTGATGAAGGGGCAGAGGCTCGGATAGAAGCCTGCGCCCGTAACGGTCGTCGGCGTTGACCACGGCCTCTCGGCAAACCTCGAACAGGCTCCGCTTGGCGGCGTAGTAATCCTCCATGGTGCCGTGGAGATCCATGTGCTCGGGGGTGAGATTGGTGAAGATCCCCAGTTCGAAGCGTAGGGGCGCCACCCGACCCATCCGCAGGGCGTGGGAGGTGACCTCCATGACTACGGTGGGGGGGTGGGGACTGTCCGCGGGGGCGTCGGCGGCCATGCGGGCCAGGAGGGGGT
>JAZNJA010000229.1:0-4106 GCA_045577755.1 Eubacteriales bacterium | reverse complement strand
GAGCCGAAGGCCCATGCCGGAGGCATATCGAACACCCGAAGGGTGTATATCGACAAAAACTCCGGGTCGATATGTCCCTTCGGGACTCGATATGTGCCTTGCGGCACTCGATATATCCCTTCGGGATTCGATATGCCCCCTTCGGGGGCGTGTCGGGCTTCGCCCGCTAAACCCCAATTTAAACACCTTGCGATCGTCCATAGGGATCATTACCCAATAAAGTCCTCCATCTCAGACAGTCTCGCGCTGCCCGTGGTCGCCACCACGTTATTGAGGAAGATCACGTCGTCCACGCCCTTGGCATCCACCAGCTCGGACAGAGTGCCGCTGTAGTAGCGGTAATCCACCACGTAGACGTACTCGTAGCTGTCCACCAGGAAGGGAGCAAAGGCGTTACCGAAGGACTCCTTGACGAGGAGAACCGTGGTTCCCTTCCGATCCGCGCTGACGTTCTCATTGTGGATCTCGATGAGGGGGTGGTCGCCCATGAGGAAGCAGTTGTACTTGGAGGCCGCGGCCTGGTAGAACTTGTCGGTGTCACGGCGAACCACGCCGCCGCGGTACAGGAGCCGCTCGCCGTTTGCGTCGTAGATGTACTCGTCGTTGGTCCCCTTGGGAATATAGGCCTCCACGCTGTCGGGGTTTCCGCCCATGGCGACGGGCTGGCCCGTCTTGCTGTACAGGGTACCCAGGAAGCCCCCGAATGTCAGCTTCTCGTAGGAATCCAGAGGAGTGGGCGTAATGCCCGCCGCCTTGCAGTAGGCCTCGTAGGCGTAGTAGGCACCTGTAGCGGTCCAATGGTGGTCGGTACGGAAGTAGAGATACTCGTCCTTATGAGCCATGAGGGTGGCATAGGCGTTCACGGTGTGGACGTTCTCGTTCATGCCGGAATACATATAGCTGATGGCCTGGTCAGCGTCGGGAAGCTTGTGCCGATCCTGAACCTCGGCGCTGAGGGCGAAGCTGTAGTGAAGGGGGATGATGAGATCGTAGACCTTAGCCTTGCCCTCCAGGGTGGTTGCGGCCTGATTCATCAGCGAGGCATAGGTCTGGGCGTTGACCTGAGAGAAGGAGTACAGCTCGTAAGCGGTGTCCCCCACCAAGTAGTAGCCCCCCACCTGCTCTCCGCCCTCGCCGCCGCTTGCGGGTCGGTCTACGGGAGCGTTGGGATCCATGGGGCCCTCCGGGACGGTGTCACCCACGTCCCCTTGCTGGAACTGCTCGCCACGAACACCGAAGATGGATTGGATGCCGTGGTAGGCCTTGATGAAGCCCTCCCGCCCGGGAAATGTGTCGGCGTACCACAAAGAGACCCGGTCGGTGAATTCTCCCGACAGAAAGGTCTCCACCGTAAAGGCGGGGAACTCGGTCAGCTCCCGCTTCTCGGTCTCGGAGCTGGCGGGGCGCAAAAACCAGCAGAGTCCCGCGAGAAAGCCCGCGCAGAGGAGCAGGACGGGGAGGGCGAGACCGATAAACTTGGTCTTGTCCGATATGAGCGCACGGGGTTTGTTGTTGTTGTCTTGATGATTCATAGATACCTCGTATCAGAAGCGGAAATACAGGAAGGGATTGTAGCTGTCACCCACCAGCGCCAGGGCCGAGAGGACGAGCAGGGCGACGGGCGCGGCCACGGCCACGGTGTTGATCACGCCGCGGACCAGAACGCCAACGGTGCCGCCCTTCTCGGCGGCGGCGGTGAGCTTCCCTGCCACGAAGGGCACGACGGGCGAGCAGGCGAGCATGGCCACGGCCAGGAGGAACAGGTAATTGAGGAGGGTGTAGTGGGCGTTGTCACCGTCGAACCCGCTCCCGAAGCCCAAGAGGGATTTAAGAGCGTGACCCATGAGACCCAGGTCGTCAAAGCGGAACAGGAACCAACCGAACCAGACCACCGCCAGGGTGTACAGACGGCGGAGGTGACGTGTCAGCCCCGTGCCGTGCTTTTCCCACTTGAACACGTACTTTTCCAGGATCAAAAACAGGGCAAAGTACAGCCCCCACAAAACGAAATTCCAGGAAGCGCCGTGCCAGAAGCCGGTCAGCGTCCAGACGATCAGAAGATTGAGAATATGCCGTCCCTTGGAGCAGCGGTTGCCGCCCAGGGGTATGTAGACGTAGTCCCGGAAAAAGGAGGACAGGGAGATGTGCCAACGGCGCCAGAATTCGGTGACCGAATCGGCGGCGTAGGGGTAGTTGAAGTTCTCCTTGAAATGGAAGCCGATCATGCGGCCCATGCCGATGGCCATATCGGAGTAGGCCGAAAAATCCAGGTAGATCTGGAGCATATAGGCGGTGATGCCCAGGAACACGCCCAGGGAGGAGACCTGTCCCGCCGCCAGTTTATCGGCGCTCAGGAGGGTATCCGCCACAGCGGCGCAGGTGTTGGCCAGCACCGCCTTTTTTCCCAGACCCACGGTAAAGCGGAGCATACCCCCAAAGCACTCGTCCAGGCTCATGAAGCGGCGGTCGATCTCCCGGGCCACGTCCACGTAGCGCACGATGGGGCCCGCGATGCACTGATGAAACAGAGCGGCGTAGAGCAGAAGCTTGCCGTAATGCTTCTGGGGAGGGGTCTCACCGCGGTAGACGTCGGCTACATAGGAGATGAGCTGGAAGGTGTAGAAGGAGATACCGATGGGGAGGGCGACCTTGGGGATGAGATTCTCCACCCCGAAGATCCCCGCAAACGTATCCCCGAGGAAGCCGGTGTACTTGTAAATGACCAGAAGGCCCAGGCAAGCGCCAACCGTCAGGATCAAATAACCCCGACGGAGCCCCCGCGGGTCCTCCTTACGGAAGGGGGAGGGATTCGCGGACCAGATCAGCCGCGCACCCACGTAACAGATGAAGGTCTCCAGGCAGAGCAGCAGCACCAACGGCGGGCCACCCCAGGCGTAAAAGACCAGGGAGAAGACCAGAAGGACGGTATTTTTTGCCTTGATGGTGGGGGCGAACAGGTAGATCCCGTAGCACAGCACCAGGAAGGCGAAGATGAAGAACAAGCTGGAAAAAACCATATATGGGAGCCTCCGCAGAAGTTAAGCACAAAGGATTGGACGTACCTGTTTATTATAGCATAGCCCAATAGCTTTTGCAAGGGCTTTTTCGCCCTCCGCACAAAAAAAACTTGCGCTCTCACCATATTTTGTCATCTCTGCACCTTGACAGGCGAGCGCGTTGGATGTATAATAGGGGTACAATCTACAGAAGAGTAAAAGCGCGCGCGTCAAGTGCCGACGGGACGGGGAGTTGCCGGTCGGACGAAAGGGGCTTTCACAGAAAGCAACCTGCGGTTCGCGCTTTGCATCCCGCTTCGTTTGGCTATAAGGTCGTATGTCCCCCATCATCGGGGGCTTTGCCTCCTTTCCCGCCTGATGTCGCAGGGGAAGGAGGTATTTTTTATGTCTATTCCCAATCCCACCACCCGAGACCGCCGCTCCGCCGCCAAGTCCGCCCTGAAGCGCTTGGTACTGGGCGCCATGCTGGCCGCCATGAGCGTGGTCATCGGTATGTTCTGCAAGAGCTTTCTCAATTTCGGAGGGGGACTGTGGCGGGTCACCTTTGAGAATCTGCCCATCATCCTGGCGGGGATCTTTCTGGGTCCCATCACGGGAGGCATGGTGGGCGTGGTCTCGGACCTCACCAGCTATCTGCTCTCCCCCCAGATCTATCCCCCCAACCTCGTGGTGACCTTCGGAGCCTTCGCGGTGGGCGTGACCGCGGGACTCATGGCGAAATACGCCGTCCGTCAGCGGGGGTCCAAGCAGATCGTCCTCTCCGCCGCCGTAGCCCATATCATCGGCTCCATGATCATCAAGCCCATCGGTCTGTTCCAATTCTACGGATGGGCGGTGCTTGTGCGCATCCCCCTGTATCTGGTGATCGCGCCCCTGGAGATCTTGCTTCTGTGTCTGCTCTGGAGGCAGAAGTCGTTTCGGAAGTTGTTTGAGAAGATGTAAATTGGGGTTTATCGGGCGAAGCCCGACACGCCCCCGCAGGGGGCATATCGAATCCCGAAGGGATATATCGAGTGCCGCAAGGCACATATCGAGTCCCGAAGGGACATATCGACCCGGAGTTTTTGTCGATATACACCCTTCGGGTGT
>JAZNJA010000228.1:0-30086 GCA_045577755.1 Eubacteriales bacterium | reverse complement strand
GATCTTGGGATCCTCTTTTTGTCGTACTCATTTTGGCCTCTTTTGGAGGCTTTTTCTTTTGTTGGGGCTTATAAGTGTTGGCTTACATAGAAAAGGGCTGAGCCATTCGCTTTCTGAAAAGCTTTTGACTCAGCCCCTTTTGCGTTTACTGTCCGATCTGAAGCAGGGTCTTCAGCTCGGCGTACTCCTCGGCGGTAAGGTCGAAGAGGCTGTTCATATTGAGGTGGACGCGGCTGTACTTGCTGTCCATGTCGGTGTACAGGATCAGCATATAGGTGGTGGAGGTGGCGGTGAAGTCTTCGGGCTCGGTGTTGGCGTGGACCATGGAGGCCTTCAGCAGAAGTTCGGCGAAGCGGGCGTAGTCCTTGGCCTCCAGGTAGAAGGTGTGGTCCAGGTTGTTGCCCGTGTTCTCACTTCCCATGCCCACCAGGGTGATGTTCCCCTTGAGGACGGGGAAGGCGGTGCCAAACTCGCTGTCCTCGGCTTCCCTGCCCAGGGCGGCCAGCACGTCGTCGGCGCATCCGCCCCAGCTCTGTCCGCTGCAGTCGAAATAGTTGGCCTCGCGGTTGGTCATTCCCCACAGGCCCAGGAGAAGGCCTCTGGTCTCGGGCATATACTCGGGGATGATATACTCGCTGTAGAAATACTCACCAAAACCGTCCATACGGCCGCGGAGGGACAGCACCACCGAGCGGTTGGGGTCGTTCTTGTCGTCGTAGTGGAAGCTACGGAAGGCCGGGGTCATGACCTCCAGCTTTTGGGCATCGGTCAGAGAACCGAACTCACGGCGGAAGGCGGTCAGCAGGGCCTTCATCTCCTTTTCGCTGTCTGTGGAGCCATAGTCGGTGTAGAAGTCACTTCCGATCTCCATGCCGATGCGGTTGATCTCCCGATCCTCGGGGAGGAGGAAGACCAGATCCTTCACCTCATCCAGCTCCATGTAGCGCTGATTGATCACGGCACGGGTCTCGGGATCGAAGATCACGTAGCGCTTGACGGTGCGGCCGCCCTTCAGCCGGATCGTGACCGCCATGCGGTCCCAGTAGTAGCTTTGATTCTCGGTACCCCACCAGCCGCCATCCCGCTCCAGCTTCTGGGAGTGGGCCAGCTGGGCGACCACGGTCTTGACGATCTCGGGGTCGTCGGTGCGGACGTCACTCGCCAGATAGCCCTGGTAGCTGTTGGAGTCAAAGCCGTTGGACTCCACCGAGACGGCCTTGACCTCGTCGACGGTGATATCCTCATTGAGCAGGAAGCCGCGGTAGCCGTAGAACAGGATGGTGAAGGCGAAGCAGACGCCCACCACGATGCCCAGGCCGGGGAAGATCTTCAGAAGGTTCTTGGGGCGCTTGGTGGTGACCAGCTCGTAGAGGAAGTAGACCAGCAGGACACTGACCACCAGCACCAAAAGCAGGGCGCGGTCGCCGCCCTCCAAGAGCATCAGGAAGGGGATGAGCAGGGCGGGGAGGGTGGTGAACATGATGCGGAAGAGGGCCTGGGTGGTCTTGCCGGGGGCGGGGTTGCCCGCCATCTCGGAGCGGCGGTGCTTGTAGATCAAGCCGGCCAGGGCAAAGAGGAGGAGGGTCACGGCCAGGGTATACAGGATGTTGGAGGGTCTGTACATCATCGCCATGGCGGTGTTGGGATCGCCCCAGTAGTAGAGGATATTGATGGGTAGGAACCACAGGGGGGAGAGGAAGGAGGTCTCCCACATCCCGCTTGCGTGGAGGATATCGATGTTGTCCAGGCATCCGAGGAAGATGGCGGCGATGACGCGGACAAAGCCCGCGAAGAGGGCAAAGAGGAGCATACAGGAGCCGCCCGTGCCCGATACGGAGAGGGCCAGCATCATGAAGGCCGAGATCATGGCGGCGGCCAGCATGGACGTGACCACGTAGGCGGCCATGGCGCCCAGGTCCACTGTCAAGTGAGGTGCCACGCTCCACAAAATCCCCGCCACGAGCCCGCAGGCCAGCTGGATGGCGAAGACGAAGACCAGGGCGGCGGCTACGAAGCTGTTGTACACGCAGGTGCGGGTGTAGGGGATGGCGTGGAAGAAGTCGGATTCCTTGCGCTTTTGCAGGAAGGAGAAGAGGACGAAGAAGAAGAAGGGAGCGAAGGCCACCACGACGCCCGCGGGGACGCAGAGGAACTCGGGGTCGATCTCGGTGGGGCCGTCGTACATAGCGGACAGCACCTCGATCCAGTAGACCAGGGGGATCACGGCCGAGGCGGTGACCGCCAGGATAGCCGTGGCCAGGCCGATGACCCGGAGACGCTTGAGGCCCTCGAGAAAGAGGCGGAAGTTGAAGAATGAGGTAGATGCTTTACGATTCATGGAAACCTCCTTGAATGTGTTTCGGAAGGTGACGGAAATAACAGATCTGGGGATTGCGGATCACATAATTCCGTATTTCGGTAAGATCGTCTATATTACGTATGACATGCTCATAATAGCCCCGTTGCCATACGGCTTTGTGGAAGTGCGGATACATTCCTTCCTTGACCAAGCGAATATATTCATTGGTGGTCATAGTCTTGAACCAATCAATGACTGTAGGGATCTGGATGGTATTAGCGAGATCAGATATTTGGAGGATCAAGTGGATGTGGTCGGGCATGATAATGTGGGTGTCAATACGGATGGTTGGGAATGCGTTTTCAACCTCAAATATCCATTTATCGATCATCTTGTCAGATTGATGCGAAAAGCCTTGCAAATAGATATGTCCATCCCGGCCTCTTTTGATTTGTCCAAAAAGTCGTGCTTTTTTATATGTGCATATCGTAATGAAATAAGCTCCTGGCTTGGAATAATCATGATCGGATAATCTAATTTGCTTCCTTTTTGGATATTGATCCATAAAAAACCTCGCGTTCTATATGTTTGTGCCTTGTTTGGAGTTATACGGGCGGCCACATAGGGCCGCCCCTACATACATTCTTATGGAAATTGATGACTTGAAGGATTCGCGCGTAACTTATTGATCGTTTGTAGGGGCGACCCTGTGTGGTCGCCCGCAAGCATAACGATCTCATACCTGTTTCCACTATACAATCACATGAGAATATCCTTGAACGCGTACCCCAGCGCCTCCATCTCGTAGATGAAGACCTCCTCCAGATTCAAGGGAAGAATATCCAGGAGCAGGGGATTCATACAGCGGAGCTTTTCCTCGGTGGCCATGCGGTCCCCGCGGACGATGAAGGTGGCCACACTGCCCATCTGGCTGTAGGAGACGATCTGTATGCCCACCGTCTCGAATTTCTCGCGGTCAAAGGGCACCCCGAAGGCAGTCTGGACCTTGAAGAGGGCGGTCTTGAGGTTCTGGATATCCGACTCAAAGACGATACCGCCCTGGTGGAGGAGAGCCAGCTGGTCGCAGGTATCCTCCAGCTCGCGGAGGGAGTGGGATGCGATGATGGTGGTGGTACCCCTGTCCAGAACGTCATTGTAGATGACCTGCTTCACCAGGCGGCGCATGACGGGATCCAGGCCGTCGAAGGTCTCGTCGAAGAAGAGGTAATCGGGCATGGTGGACAGAGCCAGGATGGTGGCGGCCTGACGGCGCATACCCTTGGAGAAGGTGTTCAGATTGGCTGTGGGATCCAGACCGAAGGTCTCGGTGAGGCTGTCAAAGCGGGATCGGTTGAACTTCTCGTAGAGGGCCTTGTAGTAGGCGGCCATCTTGCGCATATTGGTCTGGGGGAGGAAGTAGAGATCGTCAGGAACGTAGAAGATCTTGTTCTTGGCGGCCGGGTTCTCCCAGACGGGGAGTCCGTCGATCTCAATGAGGCCCTCGTCGGGGCGGTACACACCCGACAGGAGGCGGAGGAATGTGGATTTGCCCGCACCATTGGAGCCCACGAGGCCGTATATGCAGCCTCCGGGGATGGTGCAGGACAGGTCGCTGACCGCGATATGGGGCTTGGGCTGGCTCGCGGAGCGGAAGATCTTGGTTACGTGACTGGCTTGGATCATGTTTTATCCTCCTTCTTGGGTGAGCGCGGAGGGGAGCTTCCCTTTTCCACGCGGGCGTATGCGGCGCAGACCGTGGCCAGCAGGTCCTCACGGGGGACCCCCGTTATGGCCAGCTCGGCGGTCAGCTCCTCCAGCCGGGCGAGCTTGGCGGAGGCGGCCTCCCGAATCCGGATGACGGCATCGGGGGCAACGTAGGTACCGCTTCCCGGGGAGGGGATGATGACACCGCGGCGAACCAGCTCGGCGTAGGATTTCTGGATGGTGTTGGGATTGATGCCCAGAGTCACCGAAAGCTCCCGCAAGGAGGGCAGCACGCTCCCCTCGGGGTAGATCCCCAGCAGGATATTCCTCTCGATGCCCTCTATGATCTGCTCATAGACGGGCTTTCCCGATAATTTGTCGATCAGCAGCATGTGGCTCCTTTCTCGGCAGGGGCGGTCACGTATTCTCTTAACCGCTCCATCTGCACTATTTGTGGTAGTACACTTGTAGTATAGCATACCTCTGTCAGTTTGTCAAGGGGGGGAAGTAAATTAATCTGATTAAATCCGCGGGAGTGTATGCCGCCGCTTTCGCGTCCCTGCCCGGCGGAAAGAAAAGCCTGCCCGCGGATGGCGGACAGGCTTTGGAGGTATTCTCTCAGGAGCGGTCGGTGACACGGAAGGTCCTTCCCTGTTCGGGGGCATCGGTCATACTGACGACGAAGGCCACCGAGTAGGTGCCGTCCGGGTCGGCGTAGACGGCGTAGCCGTCAAACTCTTTGTTGGTGCCCCGGGTATAGGCTACCCACTCGCCATCCACCAACTCCTCCACGTAGGGGCGGAGATAGCTTGTCAGACCGTAGACGCGGACAACGCCGTTATTGTCTCCGCCGGACAGGGTAAAGGCGGCGGTTCCCTCTTCGTTGACACGGATCTTCGGGACGTAGGCATCCTCTATGACCGTCCCCGTCTCGGCGGTGAGGCTGTAAGGCCGGACACAGGAATCCTCACGGACGTTGAGAACGTTCCGGTCGTTCTCCGAATCCACGTAGCCCCAGGGGAGCAGGATGTAATCCACGCAGATGCAGTCCCCCGCCTTGAGGGTGATCTCCCCCAGGTCCAGAGTCAGATCTCCGAAATTGAGGGTGCCGTCGTAGCGGTCCCTCATGAGGAAGCCTCCCGTGAATTCCTTACCGTCAATGACGACGTGAGAGTCCTTGACGATGAGGGCGAAGTTGACCGCGTCGGCGGCAAGTGGCTGGAAGTAGTCGAAGAAGGGGTACTCATCCCCCAGCTTGAAGAAGCGGTCGTAGGGCTTGGAGGAGGCGATCCCCAGATCCAGCACCTGGTGGGTATTGTTCTCGTCCAGGTATCCCAGCTTGTTGAACTTGGGGTGGCGGCCGTTGAAGCAGAACAGGGAGAAATCCGACTTGAAGTCCTTGAAGGCCACGTCCTCCAGGACGTCGACACGGAGGGAGTAGTAGGTGCGGTTCTCGTCGGTCTGGGGCATCTCCACGTGTCGGTAGCTGACGCGGATAGCGCCGTCCTGGGCCAGGTAATCCATGGTCACGTCGGCATAGACGGGGCCGTAGGAGTCGATGTCGCTGTGATCGTTCTCCAGATTGGCCGTCACGTTATCGGCGGTGTCGTAACGCACCACGAACAGCTGGCCGATGGCGGTATGCTGGGGCTGGGAATCCCACAGGGGAGCGGACATGGCGCGGAAGTCGGGCAGGAGCCAGTTATCCTTGCCGTAGACGAAGGAGGGGGCGATGCAGTTGGTCTCGGTGACGCCCGTGGACAGGTGGTAGTAGGGGGCCACGAACCGGATGGAGGAGAGCTGCTTCAGGGGGAATTTGCCCCAATTCTGGTAAAGATTCAGCACCGTAAATCTCTTGGTCTCCCCTGCCTTGAGGGTCAGAGGCAGGAAGACCTCGCCGAAGGAGACGTCACCGGGGAGGTACATACTGTCCTCGTTCTCGCCCGTGAAGTTTTTGGTAACCTCCAGGGGGATGGGCAAAAGGGTTCTGTCCTCGTCGGTGATGACGGCGCACTCCAGAGCTCCCGAATAGGTATGGGTGTAGACGTAAATGCTCCGGTCGTAGGTATCCGCGGTGACCTCGGCGTTGACCGTGAAGTACTGGTTGGGATTGTTGTAGTAGTTGTTGCTGAAATCACCGCCGTTGACGTCGAAGCGGTATGCTCCCCGCAGAGCGTCGTAGCCCGCGTAGGCCGCTCCGTCCAGCCGCTTGAAGACCGACAGCTCGGTCAGGGGATGCCGCTCGCACTCAGCCTCCTTGGTAAAGGCCTCCAGATCGTGGTCGGCGGCGGTATACATCCGCATACCGAAGTAGAGGTGGGAGTGGATGGGGTAGACGGCGGTGGTGTCGGCGGTGATCTGCTGATCGATCACGTACTGTCCATCGGTCAGGGTGACCTTCAGCTTGCCCTCGTTTTCCTCGTAGGGTAACAGGATGAAACCGATGACGCCCGCCCGCTCCATATCGAAGCCGACGTACTCGCAGGTGTCGGTATCCACCCCGTCAAGGCTGTTGTGGAGGCCGTTTTTGTCCTTGATGACCAAGCGCTTGACCCGTGCGGCCTCCAGCTCGTAGACCTGGCCGTAGCCCGAAAGCCCCGTGGCCTGTCCCCCCGTGGTGGTGATATGCTGGACCAGATTGAGCTTGTCGGAGTAAACGTGGAGGGTACGGTCCACGCTGAAGTGTTCGAGCCCGTCGGCGTGGGTACGCAGCCCGAAGCCCTCGTCCAGGATGTGGGCGTTGTAGTAGTAGTAGCCGATCTGGTAGGTATTGGTTCGGCCCTGGACCCGGGAGCTCGTGGAATAGTAGCGGTTGCCCTCTCGGTCGGTAAGGTAGACGGCTCCCGTGTTGGTAGCGTAGGGCATACCGTACTGATTCTCGATGGAGGTGAAGCAGTGGGCCTTCTTCATATCGTAGTGCAGAATGACCCGATTGTTCGAGACCCGCCACAGGGTACGGCGGATATCACCGTAGTGGGTGGAGACCCCGTTGGCCAGGGCGGCGGCATGGGCGATGGCGTCCTTCCATTCACCGCTGTACATTACCTCCGCGCCGTCCTTGGAGGAGAGAGTCACGGTCTCGTGGATGGCGGCGGGGAGGGTATGATCCTCGGTCAGGGCGGCGCGAAAGGCCGCCAGGGCAGAGGCCATACCCGTCTCGCTGTTGGCGGCCACCAGGGCATCACCGTTTACGGCCGTCACGACGTAGCCCAGGTCTCCCAAGGCGTCAAGATTCACCCCGAAGAGTATGTGCAGAGCCGAATAGCCAACGGCCAGGCGGGTCTTTCCCTCGGTAGTCGCGGTGTCCTGTACCACCGTAAGCCCCAGCTCGGCGGCCAGGGACTCCGCGGCGGCGGTCTCCCAAGCGGTGGCGTAGGGGGAAAGCACCACTACGGCCTTGTCGGCGGTCAGGGACACGTCGGGCTCGTTGGGATCCGGGGGTTCGGTCTCATCCTCCCGGTTTTCGGTCACGGGATCCGTAGGCGTGTTCGTGATGGCCTCGGTTGGGGCATCGGTATCCGTGCCGACGGGATCATGTGGCTTACTTGCGCAAGCGGGGATGGATACCAGCATGAACAGCGCCAAGGCGGCGGCTGTCAATCTGCGGAATGATTCGCAATGCTTCATAGGGGATCTCCTTTATGGGGGATTGCGGTTACTGTTCCCATTATATCACATCACATCCATTCTGTCAAGGTCAAAGAAAGCATAGAAAAGGGAGTCGGCGTGAGCAGACTCCCTTGGAGGATGAATCATGGGCGGCGGTTGATGAATGCGGTAAATTTGGGTTTGTCGGGCTGTTTAAAACGGTGTGTTTGTCGCTTGCCCGCGTTATTTGCCCTCTCACCGCTTCGCGGAGCTCCCCCAAAGGGGGAGCCTTAAAATGGAGGGAAAGCCTTATCGGGGAACGTTTTTTGCTGGGTCTCGTACGAAAGGCTCCCCCTTTGGGGGAGCTCCCGCCGTAGGCGGGTGAGAGGGCAACACCGCAGGGTCAGCACGAACCAACGGCCCGCTAAACTGCAATTATCTCGAACATCAACCGTCCCAACAAGCTTCCGTGCCTTCGTCCGTCACCCGATCACGGGTGCAATGGTGACGCGGGCCACGCTCTCATACTTCAGCTCCACGGTGATGACACCGTCCACGGGAGTGATGGTGGAGATCGTGGTAGTGCCGTCGGCGGCGGTGACCGTGACGGTGTAGGTCAGATCGGCCATGCGGGCGGGGGTGTAGTGGAGGGTCATGTCTATAGCGCCGTCGGAAGCGGTGATCACGCAGGAGGCGTCGCGGTTGACCTTGACGTCGTAGCTCTTGCCGTTGTACTTGAGGGTACGGACGCCCATGTACTCGTAGGCATCGCCCCAGGCGGGAGCCAGATGGAGGCCGTCGTAGGAGGCGGTGGCGCCAACCAGGCTATAGGTATAGGTAGCGGGTACCAAACCGCTCTCGGGGAACTCGCCGTTGAGGCCCTCCAGCCAGTTGGTGGAGCCGCCACCGGCCAGATCCGACACCAGGCGGTTGTACTCGTAGACCTTGGCGATGTCGGCCAGACGGTCGATGGTGGACTGGGCCCCCTCGTACTCGGTGCGGGCCATGAGCTCGTAGAACACGGGGTAGAAGATGTAGCCGCCGTTCTCCAGATGCAAGCCGTAGGCCGCGCTGCCCCAGACGTTGATGCCGGCGGGGCCATGCCACCAGGCCACGCCCAGCTTCTGGTTCTCCTTATTATTGATGGGAATGGTGTTGGTCACAGCGGCCAGACGAAGTCCAAGGTCCTGTAGCTCCTTGAGCTTGCGGCGGGGAATGGCCTTCTGGATGGTCGTGGCGTAGGACAGGATATCCGCGCCCGTGCGCTCCTCACCCTCGATGATACGGTCGCCGTCGATCCAGTCAAAGACCGACTTGGCACGGTCGGCGTCCGCCAGACCGTACTTCAGGATCTCGAAGTTGTGGAAGGTCAGACCGAAGTCCACCCGTCTGCCGTCGGAGTCGATGCAGGCGATGTAGCGCCCTGTCTCGTCGGACCAGTACAGCTCGTTGAACTTGGCCTTGACGGTCACGGCCAGAGCCTCCAGCTCCTCGGCCTTGGCGATATAGTCACCGCCCAGCATACGGTAGATGCCCGCCATGGAGTGGAGAGCGTTGTAGAAAAGGGCATTGGAGTAGCCGTCGTAGCCGCCGAAGCAGAGGTTGTCCCAGTAGTTGGAGGCGTTGGAGCCGTCCTTGCCCGTGTTGTTCCAGCAGTACTTGCCGGTGTCCTTGACGTAGTCGAAGCGCTCGGAGCCGTCGGCGCCCAGGTAGGTGGACTCCTCGGTCAGCAGGATGTAGCCCTCCTTGCCGTGGAGGTACTCCAGGATGTAATTCATGCAGGCCTCGGTCTTGTCCAGAACCGTGCGGCCATTGGAGGCGTCCACCGAGGAGTACTGACCGCCCGCGGTATCGTTGTCGGTGACGTACAGGAAATCGGTATTGCCCTCCCAGGAGACCACGTCGTAGACCGCGGCGATGTAGCGGAAGGTGCCGTCGTAGTGGATGGAGTAGCAGTCACCCACCTGCCAGTAGGGGAAGGAGCCCCAGGACCACATATAGCCCGTGGAGACCTGGGGGAAGGAGCGGAGCTTGCCCTTCAGCTCATTGATGTAGCCCGCGTCGCCGCTCCACATCATCTTCTCGGACATCCACTCGTACCAGGTAGGCTCGTTGCCGAAGCGGTAGACCAGCCCCTGGCCGTCGTTGACCAGACCAAACATATGCCACATGGCGTTGGAGACGTAGGCCACCGAGTCGTTCTTGTCGTTGTAGAACATTCCGTCCACGTACTCGGTCTTGAAATCGTCATCCTCGAGGATGTAATTCGCCGCCCAGTCCCGCTTTTCGGTGAGGGTCGTACCGACGGGAAGGAAGCCCTCGGCAAAGACCAGGGAGGTTCCCTCGGTGACGGTATTTTCCAGCAGACGGGCCACCGCGCCGTCCGCGCCCGCCAGGCTCGCGGCCTTAATGACGATGGCGTTTTCGGTGCGCTCCAGGGCGTAGCCGTAGTTACCGACCTCCTCAAAGGAGGCCTCGACGAAGCGGATGGACGCGCCGCTCTCGGGGGCCGTCGCGCCGCTCTCGGGCAGGATCAGCCGCATTCCCTCCCCAAAGCTCTTGTACAGATCGTAGGCCGCCGCGGCGAGGGTCTCTGTGTCAGCCTGCACACAGACGAAGGAGACGCTGTCCACAGGCTCCTCGGTCTCTGCCTCTGTGGGGGCCTCGGTGGGGGCCTCGGTGGGGGCTTCGGTGGCGATGGGATCGGTGGTGGGGCCCGCGGTGGTGTCGGTGGCGTCACCGCCCGAGGTACAGGCGGTAGCGGTACCGGCCAGCATCAGGACCGCCAGAAGAAATGCTGTGATTCGCTTGATGGCTTTCATAGTCGTTCATCCTTTCTCATTTGTGGATTCCTTGGGTCCATTATATCCGATTATCCCCTTTTTGTCAACAGGTTTCGCTATTTCGTCATTCCCGTGATACGAAAAGGAACGCCTCGCGCGGCGGGAGACGTTCCTTTGGATGATGCTTTGCCCGGTATGCGATCAGTTCACCGAAAAATCCATGGAGATCTGACCCTGATTCCCCTGGGCGGCGCGGTGCTTCTCCAGAAGCTTGGCGATACGGGTGGTGGGGTCCAGGAGGTTGGAGATCGTGGTATCGTGGTTGAGGGTATCGATAATGTAGGAAACGTACTTGGCCATATTGACCTCCACGTACCAGGGCTTCTGCATGATCTCAGGTCTGCGGTAGACCAGGTTGGTGGTGAAGATCTTGTCGATAATGCCGTTCTTGTAAGCCTCGTCGAAGGCGGCGAAGCCGTCGGTGAAGAGACCGAAGGTGGCAAAGTTGAAGACGCGCTTGGCGCCGTAGACCTTCTTCAGCTGGGTAGCCACGTCCAGGAGAGAGCCGCCCGAGGAGATCATGTCGTCCACGATGATGACGTCCTTCCCCTCCAGGTCCTGTCCCAGATACTTATGCTCCAGGATGGGATTCTTGCCATTGACGATGGTGGAATAATCACGGCGCTTGTAGAACATACCCACGTCCACCGACAGGCTGTTGGAGTAGGCGATGCAGCGGCCCATGGCGCCCTCGTCGGGGGAGATCATGACCACGTGGTCCTTATCGATGATGATATCCGGCACGCTTCTGACCAATGCCTTGATCATCTGGTAGTTGGGCAGGACGTTATCGAAGCCCGACAGCGGAATGGCGTTGGCCACGCGGGGGTCGTGGGCGTCGAAGGTGATGATGTTGGAAACACCCATATTCACCAGCTCCTGGAGCATCATGGCGCAGTCCAGGGACTCACGGGTGGTGCGCTTATGCTGACGGCCCTCATAGAGCATGGGCATGATGACGGTGATGCGGCGAGCCTTACCGCCGATGGCGGCGATGATACGCTTGAGGTCGGCGTAATGATCATCGGGGCTCATGGGAACCGTCATACCGTGCATCTTATAGGTAACACCGTAATTGAAAACGTCGCAGTAGATGTAGACGTCCTGACCACGCATGGATTCCTTGATGATGGACTTACCCTCACCCGAGCCGAAGCGGGGACAGGAGACGTGGGCGAGGTAGGTGTCCTCCCCGCCGTGGCGGCGCCACTCCTTGAGGTAGCTGTCAACACGCTCGACAAAGGCCTCGGAGCCCTGCATACCAATGACTGTCAGTTCGCCGTAAAGTGAATCTTTCATGTCGGTAAACCCTTTCTGTATCTGCATTTTAGACAAAATTCGAGTGAAAACGAGAGGATTTTTCGGCATTTGTGCCGTGATAGTCAAAAGTCCTTCCGCGCCACCCCATGGGGAGGATACCCCGGGAATGCCGCGGAAGGGCTGATGGATGAATTACAGGAGCTTCACGAAGCGGCCGTAAGCCTCATCCCATGCGCCGCGATAGGCGCAGGGAGTATAGTGCTTGACCTCAAAGGAGTTGGCAACCACCTGACGGGCCTCGGACAGATCCTTGATTGCGCCGACAGCCATCATCTGAGCCAAGAGGTTACCGATGGAGGTAGCCTCCTCGGGACCGGCGGAGACAGCGATACCGCAGGCATCAGCGGTCATCTGGGACAGGAAGTGATCCTTGGTGCCGCCGCCCACCACGTTAATCATGGTGGCCTTCTTACCGCGCAGAGCCTCGATGTTCTCCACGGTGTTGCGGTACTTCAGAGCGAGAGACTCGTAGATGCAGCGAACCACCTCGCCCACGGTCTCGGGGACGTGCTGACCGGTTCTGCGGCAGAACTCGCGGATCTTCTCGGGCATATTGCCGGGGGTCCCGAAGGACGCATCGTCGGGGTTGATGAGGGACTGGAAGGGAGCAGCCTCCTTAGCCCACATTTCCATCTGGGCAAAGCTGTAGTCCTTACCCTCACGCTTCCACTGACGGCGGGACTCCTGAATGATCCAGAGACCCATGATGTTCTTCAGGAAGCGAATGGTACCGTTGATACCGCCCTCGTTGGTGAAGTTAGCGGCGCGGGTAGCGTCGTTGATGAGGGGCTGGGGCAGCTCCATACCCATCAGAGACCAAGTACCCGAGCTGATGTAGATGAAATCGTCAGCCTGAGAGGGGACGGCCATGACGGCGGAGGCGGTGTCGTGGGAGGCCACGGTGTAGACGTTGATGTTGTTCTTACCCACCTCGTCGGTGATGGAGGGCAGAAGACCGCCCAGATTGCAGCCGGGCTGGACGATGGGAGAGAACAGGCTGCGCTTGATGCCCAGCTTATCGGTCAGATCGAAGGCGAAGTCACGCTTAGCGGCATCGAGGATCATACCGGTGGAGGCGATGGTGTACTCGGTGGCCATCTTACCGGTGAGGAAGTAGTTGAGCAGGTCGGGGATGAAGAGCAGCTTCTCGGCGCGCGCAAGAGCGTCGGGATCGTCGCGCATCTCGGCGGCGAGCTGGTTGAGGGTATTGAAGTCGATGGCCTGAATACCCGTCACGTCGTAGATCTCCTTGGCGGAGACGGTGGGCTCCATGTAGTCGGTGATGCCCACGGTGCGGGTGTCGCGGTAGTGGGTGGGGTTAGCCATGAGGCGGCCGTTCTTGTCGATCAGACCGTAGTCCACGCCCCAGGTGTCGATACCCATGGAGGTAACGTTGTCGCCGTCGATGACGGTCTTGGTGATGGAGTTCTTGATTTCAAAATAGATGCGCAGGATATCCCAGGTGAAACGGCCGTTCACGAACATGGGATCGTTGGAGAAGCGGTGATTCTCACGCAGGGTGAGCTTCTCTCCGTCAAAGGAACCGACGATGCCTCTGCCGCTGGACGCGCCGAGGTCGATCGCAAGCATTTTCAGTTCTGCCATAGCTACCTCCGAGTATGTACGATGAAATATTTTTGTGCCGAGGGCAGGGTTCGCCCTCTTACACATATAGTGCCTTTATTATAGCACATTTCGGGGAAAATTGTATGAATTTTTTGTTAATATGCGGAGGTTTTGTGGAGATGTTTTGGAGATGGCGGAGGCGGGGCTTGACCGTAGGTGTGCTTGGGGAGGGGGAAAGAACCATCTCAAACGCCGAAGTTTCTTTCCCCTCCTCGGGGTGGTTGGGTGTGACCGAGGGTTTGGTGTTGCCCCTCCCCCTATCTCCTTGGCTGCGCGCCGAGGGGCTATTTCAGGAAGATTGGCCTCAACTGTCTCCCCTCCATGGCCGCCTCCAAAGCCGCGGGCACCATGCCGAAATCCGCCACCAGGGAATGGGGCTTCGCGGTGGGATCGTCCTGGACCATAGGGGTGAAATACACGCTCTTGCGGGAGAGGAGGGTGCCGATATTGCGGAGGTTGGCGGACATGGCGTCGTTGGAGGCCAGGGTGATGAGGAGGGGGCGGTCGGAGCGGAGGTGGGCCTTGGCGGCCATGCAGACGGGGGTGTCGGTGATGCCGTTGGCCAGCTTGGCGAGGGTGTTGCCGGTACAGGGGCAGATGACCAGCGCCTCCAAGGGTCGGGCGGGGCCCAGGGGCTCGGCCTCGGGGATGGTGCGGATGATGGGGCGGCCGCAGATGGACTCGATGCGGTCGATGAAGTCGGCGGCTTTCCCGAAGCGGGTGTCGGTGGCGACGGTGATCTCGCTCATTATGGGGAGGACGTCGTAGCCCTTCCCTTTCAGTTGGGTCAGCACCTCCACCGATCTTTTCAGGGTGCAAAAGGAGCCGCAGAGGGCGTAGCCGATCATGTAGGTGTACCTCCTTCCCTGTCGGTTTCCGCGGGACTGTCGCGGCGCGCGAGGAGCTCCAGGACACATTCGGCGATGGCGCGGCCCGCGTCACGGGGAGCATAGCTCCCGGGGAGGGAGGGGGCGCGGAGGTAGCGGAGGCTATTTCTCGCGGTGGCCTCACGGACGTGGTTGTCGCTGACCCCGAAGGGGGCGGAGGCCAGGTCGATGAGGAGGGTGTCGGGACAGAGGCCCATGAGGAGGTCGCGGGGGAGGATGTGGGCGGGGACGGTATTGAAGAGGATGGGATGGTCGCGGCAGAGGGGAGCCAGACCGCCCATGGGGTCGGTCTCGGTGATGAGGAGGGGATGGCAGCCCTCGGCGGCGGCCTCGAACAGGCTCTCCTCCCGTCGGGCGCAGACCGTGACGTCGGCCCCCAGGGCGCGGAGCAGGCGGGCGAGGTACTTGCCGATGCGCCCGTAGCCCAGCACCGCCACCGAGGTATCGCGGAGGGTGCGGTCGGTCAGCTCCATGGCGGTCATAAGAGCGGCCTCGGCGGTGATGTAGGCGTTGCGGAGCCGGAGGATCTCGCTGTCGTAGTAGTCGGTGATACGGTTGGCGGCGGGATCGGAGCCTCTTACGACGTCTATGAATTTTCGGGGGAGCTTTCCGCCGAGGACAAGCAGTCGCGGATCACGGTGCGCAAGCTCGGTGATCTCCGAAAGGGTCACCCGGCAGTCGGGATCGCGAGGGGTGTGGACCGTTTCGCCGTCACGGGTGGCAGGCAGGGGGAGAAGCAGAACGTCGGCCCCCTCGGCGGCGGCTTGCAGGGTCGCTGTGACCCGGATCTCCCCCGAAGCGGGGCGGAGAGGGAGACAGTCTCGGTCACAGCCGAGTAGGGTGACGTCCCGGCCTGCCTCGGACAAGCGCTCGGCCAGGTAGGTCATACGCCTGTCTCCCCCGATGACGGCGAAGCGGCGGGCGGGATGGCGAAGGGATCGGGATTGGTTCAAGTGGATCACTCCTTTCGGGGGACGGATTAGCCGCGGGGGACAGTGACCGTCCCTGTCCCGCGGGGACAGTACAGAATATGCCGAAGGGAGGGGTACTGTGCGTGTTTTGACGAATCAGGGCGACAACGGGGTCGGGACCGTATCAGCATGGAAAAAGGGCTGCCGAGGCAGCCCTTGGGGGAACTTACGCTTGACTCAGGGGGAGGGTCAGGACGGCGGAATAGGTATCCCCGTCGGTTTCTGTCAGAAAGCCTCCGCCCATCTGCTCCATCATGTTGACGCAGGTCTTGACGCCGACGCGGGTGCCGTGTGTGCGGCTCATTTTGCGGTCTACGCGGTTGGTAAAGCGAAGGGTCAGGGTCCCGTTGTCCTCTGTGGCAGTGACCGTTACGGGGTGGGTGCGGTCGGCGTACTTTTTCAGATTGTCAAAAACGTTGTCGGTGACCCGCCGCAGACGGTCGACGTGTACCGTCACCGTATCCTCCGGCAGGATAGCCCGCAGGTCGGGAACGACGGTGAGACCGGCGTTTTCAATGGTGGGAATATGATCGCCCAACAGCTGCTCGAAGAGAAGGGCGGCGCCCATGGTCTCGGGAGGAGTCTCGGGAGCAGAGCGGTTGTAGGCCCAGAAATACAGGAAAAGCTCGTCCGAAAGCCCCTTGATCTGCTCCGCCTTGGCGGTACACGTACGGATGTAGCGCTTCTGCTCCTCGGTCATGTCCTCGCTGTCGGCGTTGAGCAGCTCCATGTAGCCCAGCAGGGTGGTCAGAGGGGTACGGATGTCGTGGGTCATGGAGGTGAGCAAGTCACTGTTGGCCTGCCAGGCCTTCTGCTGCTCCTCCATTTTCTGGAGGATGGTATTGCGCATGACGTCCACGTCGTGGGCCAGCTGGCCGATCTCGTCGTTGCGGAGGGACTCGATATCCGCCTGGAGATCCCCGTCGCTGACCGCCTTGACCTCCCGCGAAAGCATGACGATATCGCGGGTACGGAAGTAGTTATAGATCAGGAGAACGATAAAAAAGGAGCAGAGGAAGATCACCACGCTGACGATGATGATGGCATCCGCTCCCGTGGCCAGGGAATAGTCCACCACGGCGATGGAGTGGATGCCGTTGGCGAAGCGGACGATGTACATATTGGATTCGGGATCCGAGGGGATGGAGGAATCAGTATCAGCGGGAAGGATCTTATCGAAGAAGGGTTCCATATCGGGGAGGCTTCCCTCCTCCACCAGCTCGCCTCCCGCGGCGCCGAATTGCTCGTTAACGTCGTTGAAGACCGTGAGGTAGACCGAGCGGTGACGTTTGGTCCATTCCACCACCGCCTTGGTGTCGCTGGCACTGACGTTCTCCTCCGCCACGTAGGCAGCGAAGTCTCGGACATACGCCTCCAGGCGGGCCTCCACCCGCTCGGGATCGGTATGGACCTTCCGAAAGATCTGGAGACATAGGGGGATGCTCCACAGGGCAGTCAGCACCACGGCCAGCGCCGTGACCACCATGACCGCCATGAATTTGATCTGCATGGAGACAAAGCCGCGGCTTCCCTCCCGGCCGAAGAGCTTGGGCCTTTCCCTCACGGGGGAGCGGCGTTTTGATGTTTTCTCAGTCAATCCGATACCCCTTTCCCCAGACGGTGCGGATCAGGACCGGGCTGGAGGGATCCTTTTCCAGCTTACGGCGCAGATTGGCAATGTGGACGATGACGGTATTGGAGGAGCTGGCCAGATAGACTTCTCCCCAGACGTCCTCGTAGAGGGTGGCCGGGGACAGGTTCTCCCCGCGGCCCCGACAGAGACGGGCGAAGAGGGCGTACTCGCGGTCGGTCAAAACCACCCGTTCACCCTCGCGGTAGACGGCGCCCTCCTCGGGGCTCCATTCCACGTCTCCCGGCAGAAGCACGCGGCCGTCGTGGTCCCGCTTCTCCTCGGCGGAGGCGTCACGGTACAGGGCATAGCGGCGAAGCATAGCCTGCACCTTGAGGCGCAAATCGACGGCATGGAAGGGCTTGATGATGTAGTCGTCCCCGCCGATGTCGTAGGCGGCGGTCTTGTCCGCCTCGGATGAGCGGGCTGTCAGAAAGAGGATGGGTGCATTGGTCATGGTTCGCAGGGCACCCGCGGCGCGGATGCCGTCCATCTCGGGCATCATGATGTCCAGAAGGATCAGGGACAGGTCACCCAGGTGACGCTCCGCCACCGAGACTGCCTCGGCGCCGTCCTCCGCCTCCAGAACGACATAGCCCTCCTTCTCCAACAGAATGCGGAGCAGGGCCCGGATATCGGCCTCGTCATCCACTACGAGTATGTATTCTTTACGGTTGTTCTGCTCTTTCATAGGGTCTCCTTTTGTTTGCTCCGGTATACGCGATTGCAAAATGCTTCAAATTTGGGTTTGTTGGTGAGTTCTTGCGCCAAAGGCGCATATCGAGCCGCGAAAGCGGAATATCGAGCCGAAGGCCTATGCCGGAGGCATATCGAACACCCGAAGGGTGTATATCGACAAAAACTCCGGGTCGATATGTCCCTTCGGGACTCGATATGTACCTTGCGGCACTCGATATATCCCTTCGGGATTCGATATGCCCCCTGCGGGGGCGTGACGGGCTTCGCCCGATAAACCCCAATTTCAACCAATCACACGGTCATCGGACCGCTGAGCTTCGATGACGCCTGCTCCTCTCGGCTCTTCACTTCCTCGTATTCACGCCGCAGGATCGCGCAGGTACCGATGGTGCGGTAGCGCCCCTTGATGCGCATGGACTCCCTCGCGTAGCCCTCAAAGCGCATGCCCACACGCTCCATGAGACGGCGGGATGCGTCGTTGCCTTGTATGAAATGGGCTTCGATCCTGTGGAGGGACAATTTCTCAAAGCCAAAGGCCAGGACGGCGCCCACCGCCTCGGTGGCCAATCCCCTGCCCCTGTAGGCGGGATTCAAGACGTAGCCGATCTCTCCCGAGTCAGCGGGACAATTGAAGGAGGTGAAGCCGCAGGTACCGATCATGTGTCCGTCCTCGCGGCAGATCACCGACCAGTCGTAGAAGTCACCGGTACGGTAGCGCTGGGCTACGTAGATCAAGTACTCCTTGGTCTCCTCGGGGGTGGTATGGGGATCCCAGGTCAGGTACTCTGTCACCGACGGGACGTGGGCGTAGGCGTACATATCCGCCGTGTCCGACACACGCATGCCTCTGAGGATCAGCCTCTCGGTCTCCAGAGTGGGAATATGGGAAAAGAGGCGATAGATGAGCTCCTTCTTCATGACGCTTCCTCCGCGGGGGTGAATTCCTTTTCTCTATTATACTGTATTCCGCCTGTTTTTGCAATACCCTGTGAAGATTTTTTTCCGATCTCTCCCGCCCCTCCGCCGCCCTTGTACCATGGAGAGGTTTTTTTGCTTTTTTTCGCATTTGTGGTGACAAAGCGGGGAAAATGTGGTATAATGGGGCAAGAGCTGTGCCGTCTCGGCACGGTTGACTTCCCGAAAGGAGCTTGCCCATGGAGTCTCACTGGCTGTATCATACCGTCGTGCCCGTTCTTCTGGGCGATCCCCGTGAGGCCGGACAGGTCGCCTCGTTGCTCTACAGCCGCCACGGGCTGACCCCTCACTGGTTCGGGTGGGGGCGGGGGCTTCTGCTCGCCGTCTACGCCGAGCGTCATCCCGCTCCCGCGGGCGGGGACAGAGTGCTGCTCAGGCTCCTCCTGGCCTTCGCCAAGGAGCGTTCTTCCCCGGCGGGGATCCCGGCCCTTATTCCCTGCTCTCCGGAAGCCGAGGATTTCCTACACCAACACGGGGAGGCTCTGGAGGAGCATTTCGTCCTCCTCCCGCGCCCCGCTCCCGGCGGCGATCCCCTGGGCGCCCTCATCCGCGCTTGAGTGAAAAAAACACTGTCCCGAAAAGCATTTCGGGCAAGGATACCCCAACCGACAGAAAGGATACACCATGCTTCTCTCCCAACTGTGTGCCGCCTTGACCCTCCTCTCCCCCCTCCCTGACGGGAGAAACCCTGCCGTCCATTCCCTCTGCTACGACTCCCGTCTGGCTGACAGCGATTCCCTGTTCTTCTGTCTGCGGGGAAAGGTCACCGACGGGCATCGCTTCGCGGCGGGGGCTTACCGCAACGGCTGCCGCGCCTTTGTGGCGGAGGAGTATCTGGAGCTCCCCGATGACGCTCTCCAGCTCCGTGTACCCGACAGCCGCGCCGCCCTGGCGGATGCCGCCGCCCTTTTCTATGGACACCCCGAGCGTAGTATCCGCCTGATCGGGCTGACAGGCACCAAGGGAAAGACCACGACCGCCCTGCTCATCCGCGGGCTTCTGGAGTCCGAGGGCATTCCCTGCGGGTACATCGGCACCAACGGCGTTTACTACGGCCGCCACCACGAGACCACCGCCAATTCCACCCCCGAGAGCGTGGAGCTCTACCGCATCCTGCGGTGCATGGTGGACTGCGGCGTCCGTGTCTGCGCCATGGAGGTCTCCTCACAGGCCCTGTGGATGGGTCGGGTGCGGGGGCTCTCCTTCGACACCACCCTGTTTCTGAATCTCTCCCGCGACCACATCGGCGGGGTAGAGCATCCCGATCTCGCCCATTACCGCGACTCCAAGCGGCGGCTCTTCTCGGAGCATACCGAAAATGCCATGATCCTGAACGCGGACGATCCCCTTTCAGCTTACATGGCCGAGGTCTGTCCCGCCCCCGTGACCGCCTTTGGCATCCGCGAATGCGCCGATACGCCCCTCCCCCGCTTTCGGGGGACGCAGCTCCGCTCCACCCGTCGGGAGGGGCGGTTCGGCATGACCTTCCGCCTTTGCTGCGGAGAGCGGACCGTCTGCCGCGAGGTCTTTCTTCCCATGCCCGGGGCGTATAACGTGCAGAACGCGTTGTCGGCGCTGGCGGTGGTCTGTGACCGCTTCGGGGTCTCCCCCCTCCGTGCCGCCCGGGCGCTTGAGGGGGTGACGGTGCCGGGCCGCTTTGAGGCCTTGACCCTCCCCTCCCTCCCCGAGGTGATCTTCGTCATTGATTACGCCCACAACGGCGCCAGCCTGACCGCAGTGCTGGACACGCTGCGTGCGTATACCCCCCGTCGGCTGATCTGCCTCTTCGGCTCCGTGGGGGGCCGCTCCCGCGAGCGGCGGCGGGATCTGGCTCTTGCCGCGGCGGATCGCTGTGATCTCTGCATCCTGACCTCCGACAATCCCGGCTCCGAGCCTCCCGAGGACATTCTGGCCGAGATAGACGCCGCCTTCCCCGAGGGTGCCTGCCCCCGTCTTCTGATCCCCGATCGCGCCGAGGCCATCCGACAGGCGGTGCGCATGGCTGAGCCGGGTGACGTCTTCCTCCTTGCGGGCAAGGGACATGAGGACTACCAGCTCATCGGCACCGAGCGTATCCCCTTTCACGAGGCGGATATCCTGCGGAGCGCCGCTGAGGAGTCAGCGCGGGAGCGGGTCAGCCTCTGATCCCGCCCCGACGGGGCTTCTCTCATCCCTCGAACAAGCAAAAAAAGGATCCCCATACCCGTCACTGGGTATGATGGATCCTTTTTTTGTGACTGTTTCCCGATGGAAATCAAGCGTTCTTAACGTTGAGAACCTTCTTGCCGTCGTAGAAGCCGCAAACCTTGCACACGCGGTGGGGCTTGATCATCTCGTTGCACTCGGGGTTGGAGCACTTCACGAGACCGCAGGCCTCCAGCTTGGTGTTGTTGGATCTTCTGGTATCTCTGCGAGCCTTGGAAACTTTACGCTTTGGTACTGCCATATTGACACCTCCTCCTGGGCATTGCACTTATCTGAATACCCTTGCGGGCATATCATTCTTGTTTGGGGCCGTGCTTGTTACTTCTGCTTTGTGCCATCCCCCTCCGCCTCGTCCTCCTCGTCAAACTTCAGGGAGGCCAGGACGGCCCAGCGGGGATCGATCTCCTTGGTGCTGCAGCCGCAGGCACCCTCGCGCAGGGGCTTTCCGCACTTGGCGCAGAGACCGGGACACTCCTCGTCACAGAGGAGCCGCATGGGAAAGGACAGGATCAACGCTTCCCGCACCGAGTCGTCGATATCCAGCATACCGTTCTGCAGGATGACGTACTCATCCACGTTGTCCTCCTCCTGCTCCTCGGTGAGGGTACCCTCGGTGACGACGGTACGCTCGAAGGGCATTGTGTAGACACCCTCCACGTCGGACAGACAACGGGCGCAGACCCCGCTGTAGGGGATCTCGGCGGTGGCGGTCAGCCGCATATAGCCGCCTTGGTTGGTGATCTCACCGACCACGCGGACGTCACCCTCAAAGGTCACGCCATAGGGGGCTTCGGGCTCAATGGGGAAATCTATGGGCAATCGCGTGATCTCACCGCGAAGCATGGGTTTCAGATCCAGATTCATGCCGCAACTCCTTCCCGTTCATAGCGCAAAACACGACAGGATTTATTATACCCCATTTTCTTGAAATTGTCAATAGTTTTTTGAAATTTTGTTTTGAATTGTTTTTGAAAATAATCGCTCCTTCCCCCCGCGGATTTGGGAAAATCGCCCGTATGGGTTGACATTGAGAGGGTTTTTGTGTTATACTGGTGCATATCGATCCACGTGGATGACTGACGTGGCCGTCCCGTCCTTTACGGGAGGATTCCCTTTGGACGTGACGCTCACGGGCGATCTGACCGCAAGAACGAGAAAGGAGATCTCAACCATGAAAACCTCCGGTGTGATCTGTGAATTCAATCCATTTCACAATGGCCACGCCTATCTGCTGTCCCGTATGCGGGAGCAGGTGGGGGAGGACGGATGCGTGATCTGCGTCATGAGCGGGCGCTTCGTCCAAAGAGGCGAGGCCTCCGTAGCGGATCCCTACCTGCGGGCCGGGAGCGCTCTGGAGGGGGGGGCGGATCTGGTTTTGGAGCTTCCCTTTCCCTGGTCCTGTGCGAGCGCCGAGCATTTCGCTCTGGCGGGGGCGCGGATCCTGAGCCTTTTGGGGGTGGACACCCTGACCTTCGGTAGCGAGACGGGGGATCCCCACCTGCTCCACGTGGCTGAGTCTGCTCTCAATTCCCCCACCTTCGGGGCGGCCTACGCGGAGCTCTGCCGCGGCGGGATGGGTACGGCGGCGGCATTCACCCGTGCGCTGCGCGCGGCCTCGCCCATACCTCTGCCCGACGGTTTCCCCGCCTCCAACGATCTTTTGGGGATCGCCTACGTCCGAGCCCTCCATCTTCTCCGCGCAGAGGGATGGCACGCACCCGCCTCCGAGATCGTCAAGCGCCTGGGAGCGGCCTATCGGGACGATACCCTGACCGACACAGCCTATCCCTCCGCCACCGCTCTCCGCGTCCTCATACGGGAGGCGGCCTGCGATCCCGTGGCGCTGGAGGCCATACTCACCGACACCATGCCCGCGGGCTCTCTTGCCCGCCTCATGGAAGGGCTCTCGGCGGGGGATATGCCCATAGAGGGGGACAGGCTTCTGCCCTTCCTTCATGCCTATTACCGCCTGGCGGATCCCGCCTCCTTGGAGAGGTTTGCGGAGTGCGGCGGTGGGATCATGGGCCATATCTGCCGCGTGGCGCGGGAGACTCCCGCCGCATCGGGCTTCATGGAGGCTTTGCGCACCAAGCAATACACCGATGCCCGCCTGCGCCGTGCCTTGCTCTTCGGAGCCCTGGGGGTGGAGGGCGACGATCTGCTCATGAAGCCTTGCTACACCACGATGCTGGGAGCCGACGAGCGGGGCCGAGCCTTCCTTCGCAAGTGGCGCAGAGAGCGGGGAGGCGGGCTGTGGCCTTGGCCCTTCGAGGTGGTGACCAAGCCCGCCGACGCCCCCCATTGCTGTCAACGCGCTCTGGGGGAGCGGGCTGACGCCCTGTTTACCCTGTGCTATCCCGCGCCGCGGGGAGCGGGGGATCTCTGCAGGCGGACCCCCTACATGGGCTCCTGAATCCAATACCCAAGGGAACCGATCCCGTTCGGTTCCCTTTTTTCGTTTTTCCGTCGGTTTTCTCTTTACTTTTCCTTCCAATTGTGTTATAATACAGACAATTCACACGGAAGCTCGCTCGAGGGCAGCCCGTGTTTGTATGGGAGGATACCATGAAGGTTTTTTTCGGAAACAACGTCCTGCTCCGCTCCGAGGCGGCAAAGGCCCTGTACGCGGGGGTGAAGGACTTACCCATCATTGATTACCATTGCCATCTCAACGAAAAGGAGATCCGGGCAGACCGCGGCTTCTCCGACCTGGGTGAGCTGTGGCTGGGGGGCGATCACTACAAGTGGCGCGCCATGCGGATGTGCGGGGTTGACGAGAGGTACGTGACCGGTGATGCCGACTTCTCCGAGAAATACGCCAAGTACGCCTCCATTTTCCCCCGACTGGCTGGCAATCCCCTGTACTACTGGACCCAGATGGAGCTGGGCTTGATCTTCGATATCCACGAGCCTCTGGGCCCCGATACCGCCGAGGGCATCCGCGCCAAGGCAAATGCCAAGCTGGCGGATATCCACGTCAGCGATCTTCTGAAGCAGTTCAAGGTGGAGTACATCGCCACCACCGACGATCCCGTGTCCGACCTCTCGGCTCACGGCGTGTACGGTAACACCAAGGTGGCTCCCACCTTCCGCCCCGACCGCATCATTGGTCTGGACGAGACCGCTCTCTCCGAGCTGGCCGCCGTTTCGGGCATCGCCACCGATACGCTGGAGGGCTTGAAGGCCGCGCTGACCGCAAGACTGGACTACTTCGTGGCTCACGGCTGCCGCATCAGCGACCACGGCATGGACTGGCTTCCCGCCGCCGATTGCGGTGAGACCGCCGCCGCCCGGCTGTATGCCAAGCGGGGCGAGCTGGACACCGAGGACAAGTGGACCCTGACCTCCCATCTTCTGCACTTCGTAGCCGCTCTGTACGCCGAGAGGAATATGGTGATGCAGCTCCACTTCGCCACCTACCGAAACGTCAACACCGCCATGTTCGGGCAGGTGGGGCGCGACGCGGGCTTCGACATCATGCGCGGGGGGGTGGACACCGACAAGCTGGTGGTCTTCCTCGACACCTTAAACAAGGAAGGCAAGCTTCCCAAGACGGTGCTGTACACCCTGAATCCCGCCTGCGTTCCTGCTCTTTGCACCCTGTCGGGGGCGTTCCCCAATGTGCGGGTCGGCGCGGCTTGGTGGTTCAACGACAGTGTGGAGGGCATCCGCCGTCAGCTCAAGCTCACCGCCGAGTACGCCGCTCTGGGTACCAATCTGGGTATGCTGACCGACTCCCGCTCCTTCGCCAGCTACGCGCGGTTCGATTTCTTCCGCCGCATTCTGGCCGACGTGGTCGGCGAGTGGGTGGAGAACGGGGAGTACAATATGAAGCACGCCGAGAAGCTGATGTATGACGTTTGCTATGGGAACGTCAAGGAGTTTTTGGGACTGTAAGACCGAATCCAACCAATTTCGGAGGTTCATAGCCATGTATGAAATTCCAATAGAACCCCGCCAATTATATGAAGGCTGTATTCTGGCCGCCATCGCTCACGCCGTCTCGGTGGGTCTGTACCCCGAGCTGGATTACGAGCATTCGTGGGACAACATGACCTACTGTACGAATGATTCCGCAGGAAGCCGCGGGGCCATCACCTTTCACCCTGACGGCATCGTGGGGGTATTCCAATGCGCCGACTCGGACAGTCCCGCGGATGCCCTGCGCCTGTTTGACGGCGCACCAAATGCGATTCTGGAGATCGCCCAAAGCGAAGCCCTGCAATACGTATTAAGCGATATCGAAGGTGTGGCAACGCCTGTGATCACAGCCGCGTTTTATGGAACATGGGAACAGCTATTCAGCACACAGTCCATGTATGAGCTGATGGACTGCGGTGGGAATATGATCCGGACACAGCTACTTCCCTCTCAGGATGCCCTGCCTGTCTGGCAAGAATATTACGATTTGGATGCAAGTCAGATCGAGCTGATTCATCGTCTGTTCCGCCAAAAAATGAATGCGCAAGGGAATTCCGTCGTGTTACTTCATGATGATATGAAGGCCTTGTACGGTGACACCGAGGAATGCTTCGTTTCATTGAAGGAATTGAATATCACAGTCTCAAAGTAATGCAAGCAAAAACAAACGACAAGGAGAATACGCCATGCAAATGACCTTCCGCTGGTACGGCGAGGGAAACGACCGCATCTCGCTGTCCGATATCAAGCAGATCCCCGGTGTGACGGGTATTGTCTGGGCTCTGCACCACAAAATGCCCGGCGAGATTTGGGAGGAGTCCGAGATCGCCGAGGTGAAGCGTCAGCTGGATCAGTACGGCTTCAACATGGACGTGGTGGAGTCGGTGAACGTCCACGACGACATCAAGATCGGTCTGCCCACCCGAGACAAGTACATTGAAAACTACAAGCAGTGCATCCGCAACCTCTCGAAATTCGGGGTGAAGGTGATCTGCTACAACTTCATGCCCATCTTTGATTGGACCCGCTCCAACCTCTTCCACCCGGTAGGCGACGGCTCCACCGCTCTGTTCTACGAGAAGAACATGATCCAGGACGATTACAACGCCATGGCGCAGTACATTCTGGACTTCACCGAGAAGTACCATATGTCCTTCCCCGGCTGGGAGCCTGAGCGTATGGCCAAGCTGGACGAGCTCTTCAAGGCCTACGAGGGCATCGACCACGAGAAGCTGTGGGCGAATCTGAAGTATTTTCTGGAGGCCATCATGCCCACCTGCGAGGAGTGCGGTATCAAGATGGCCATCCACATGGACGATCCGCCGTGGGATATTTTCGGTCTGCCCCGTCTGCTGGTGGACGAGGCCTCCATCGACCGATTCCTCAGGATGGTGGATCACCCCTGCAACTGTCTGACCCTTTGCTCGGGCAGTCTGGGCGCCAATCCCGACAACGATGTGGCCGCCATCGTCCGCAAGCACTGCGACCGCATCGCCTTTGCCCACATCCGCAACGTCAAGCACTTTGAGAACGGTGTCTTCCCCGAGGCCAGCCTCCGCGACTGCGACGGTGATACCCATATTCTGGACATCCTGAAGGCCTACCACGATTGCGGCTTTGAGGGCTACATCCGCCCCGACCACGGCCGTCACCTGTGGAGCGAGGGCCCCGGGACGGTAAGACCCGGTTACGGGCTGTATGACCGCGCCATGGGCATCATGTATATGCTGGGCGTGTGGGATATGCTGGATAAGCTGAAGGAGAATTGAATTTTTCGGGGCTGTCAAATTGGGGTTTATCGGTGTCTATTAAAGGGTCATCCTGAGCGGAGCCGCTTGCGGCGGAGTCGAAGGATCTCCTTTGCCAACAAGGGATCCTTCGACTCCGGGCTACGCCCTCCGCTCAGGATGACAGCCCCCAAAAAACAGTTCGATAAACCCAAATTTGAAATCCCCGCCAATCAAAATCAAAAATATTAGAGAGGTACACAACCATGCTGAATCTTCCCCTGAATATCGATTACACCGGTAAGGTGGTCGTCATCACCGGCGCGGGCGGTCTTATCTGCTCGGCTATGGCCCGCGCCTTTGCCCAGTCGGGCGCCAAGGTGGCCGCTCTGGACCTCAACGAGGAAGCCGTCAAGGCTCTGGCCGAGGAGCTGACCGCCGAGGGCTTCACTTGCCGTGGCTACAAGGCAAACGTTCTGGACCCCGAGATGCTGGCCGCCGTTCACGAGGCTGTGGTAGCGGAGCTTGGCCCCTGCGACATTCTGGTCAACGGCGCGGGCGGCAACAACCCCCGAGCCACCACCGACAACGAGTACCAGCACGAGGCAAAGGAGGGGGGCAAGTCCTTCTTCGACCTTCAGCCCGACGGCGTGGACTTCGTCTTCAAGCTCAACTTCCAGGGTACCCTTCTGCCCACCCAGGCCTTCGCCAAGGACATGGTGGAGAAGAAGGCGGGCTGTATCCTGAACATCTCATCCATGAACGCCTACATCCCGCTGACCAAGATCCCCGCCTACTCCGCCGCCAAGGCCGGTATCTCCAACTTCACCCAATGGCTGGCCACCCACTTCCTGGGTACGGGCATCCGTTGCAACGCCATCGCCCCCGGCTTCCTGGTGTCCTCCCAGAACTACAAGCTCCTCTTCAACGAGGACGGCACCCCCACCGCCCGCTCGGGCAAGATTCTGAACGGCACCCCCACCCACCGCTATCTGGACGCCACCGAGCTGCTGGGCGCGACCCTGTTCCTCTGCGACGATCGGGCGGCCTCGGCTATTACCGGCGTGGTCCTGCCCATTGACGGCGGGTTCGCGGCCTACTCGGGCGTGTAAGGAGGTTCTACCATGGAAAAATTCATTCCCGTTGTTGTTATCAAGGAGCTGGCCGAGACCGATAAGATCCTGTCCGCTCTGAAAAACGTCGGCATTCACTGCGCTGAGATCACCTTCCGTACCGCCTGCGCCGCCGAAGCCATCGCTTACGCGGTGGAGCACTACCCCGACATGGAGATCGGCGCGGGTACCGTCATCAACGCCGCACAATGCGAGGCCGCTCTCGCCGCGGGGGCTACCTTCATCGTCTCCCCCGGTCTGTCTCCCGCCGTGGCGAAGATCTGCAACGAGCGGAATATTCCCTACTATCCCGGCTGTGTGACTCCCACCGAGATCATGGCGGCTCTGGAGCTGGGCATCACCACCGTGAAGTTCTTCCCCGCCAACGTCTACGGCGGTTTGAAGGCACTGAAGGCTCTGTCCGCACCCTTCCCCCAGGTGAAGTTCATCCCCACGGGCGGGGTGGATCGCTCCAACATCGACGAGTTCCTGGCCTTTGACAAGGTGGCGGCTATCGGCGGCAGCTTCTTTGTGAAGGAGGCCTTGGAGGCCATGGAGAACAAATGATGGCATCGCACGCGACCGATCCCGGAGCGAATGGACTGGACAGGCTCATCTATGAGTTCAACCACCCATCTGCCGAGTTCTCTCCCATGCCCTTCTGGTTCTGGAACGACACCCTGACCGAGGAGGAGATCGCTCGCCAGATGTGCGCCTTCCAGGAAAAGGGCGTGGATGGGTTTGTCATCCATCCACGCCTCGGTCTGGATCCCGAGATCCCCTATATGGGGGAGCGGTGGCTGTTCTTCGTCCGCTACGCCGTGGCTCTGGCCCGCGAGATGGACATGAAGGTCATGCTCTACGACGAGGCCATGTACCCCTCGGGGTCTTGCTGTGGCCAGGTTGTGGCCGAGGACCCCGACTACGCCGCCAAGGGGCTGAGAATGTCCCGTGATGCTTCCCTCTCCAAGAGGGAGCGGTTGGTGGCACGGACCGAGTACGGGGGCGAGACGGTGTACTTCATCCTGACCCCCTCCTGCGGCACCATTCGGGGTGTCTTCTACGGCCAGGACGACGGCCAGCCCGGCGCGCCTCCCGCGGCGGATCTCCTGAACCCCGATGCGGTGGCTGCCTTTATCCGTCTGACCCATCAGAAGTACTACGACGCGCTCTCGGAGTATTTCGGGAACACGGTCATCGCCATCTTCACCGACGAGCCCTGCCTCCTGGGGCGAGGCTCCTTCCCCGGGCTGATCCCCTGGACGGGGGATTTCCTCGAAGATTTCCAATCCCTGGGTTATGATGAATCCCATCTGCCCGCCCTGTTCGAGCAAAAGGACGATGCGGCAAAGCGGGTCAAAGATGATTACCTGCGCCTGGTCTTTGAGCGCATGAACCGCGTGTTCTACGGTCAGATCGCCGACTGGTGCGACCGCCACGGCATTCTCCTTGCGGGGCATCCTGAGAGCAGCTCGGACATTCATCTCTTGTCCCGCTTCGGCATCCCCTGCCAGGATATCGTGTGGCGGTACCTTTACCCCGGGGAGCCGACCAATATCCGCGGTGTCCACAGCACCATGGGCAAGTGCGCCTCGGACAGCGCCCGCCACCGCGGCAAGCGCCGCAATGGCAACGAGTGCTTCGGGGTGTGCGGTCACAGGGACGATCCCTACGCCTTTGAGCGGGCGGATATGAAGTGGTATCTGGACTGGCTCTTTTCCCGCGGGTGCAATCTCATCATCCCCCATGCCTTCTACTACTCCCTCCGCGACGCCCGCAAGGATGAGCGGCCCCCCGAGGTGGGGATGCACAGCACGTTCTGGAGCGAGTACCGGGAGATTTCGGACTACATCAAGCGGTGCTGTGCTCTCAACACCGACTGCGTCAATATCACCGACATCGCGGTGCTGTGTACCGAGCGGGATCTGCCCGACGGGGCGGTGAAGGCTCTGTACCAGCAGCAGGTGGAGTTCAACTACCTGGAGCGGTCGCTTCTTGATGAGGTCACTCTGACGGACGGCGCGGCCATGATCGCAAAACAGACCTACCGCGTGATGATCGTGGATCGAGATCATGACACCGAAACGGTTGCCTTCTTGGAGCGATTCAAGGCGGCGGGCGGAACGGTGATCGACTTCCGCGGTTTTGAGGCGGAGGCGGACTATCTCGATGCGGTTCGCGACGCGAGTCGGACGGTCTTGGATATTGAGTCCACCGAGGATCTGCGCATGACACATACGCAAAAGTACGGCGTGGATATCGTTTTCCTGTCCAACGAGGGCGAGGTGCCTTTGACCGCCACGGTGCGGGAGCGGGTGGCCCAGGTCTGGGACTGCGAGGCGGGAGTGCGTGTGCCCCATAGAGGGGAGACCTTGACGGTGGAGCTGGCTCCGCGGAAGAGCGTGCATTTGATTCTTGCTTGATTGCGCGAAATATTCAAATTGGGGTTTAGCGGGCGAAGCCCGTCACGCCCCCGCAGGGGGCATATCGAATCCCGAAGGGATATATCGAGTGCTACAAGGCACATATCGAGTCCCGAAGGGACATATCGACCCGGAGTTTTTGTCGATATACACCCT
>JAZNJA010000227.1:0-50634 GCA_045577755.1 Eubacteriales bacterium | reverse complement strand
CCCACCGATGCTTCCGCCACCGAAGCTCCCACCGCCCCCGAGACCGCCGAGCCCCTGGAGAAGGGCTGCGCCTCCTCGGTCGCCGCGGGTATGGCAGTCCTGACCGCTATGGCGGCGGCTGTCGCCCTCAGAAAAAAGAAGGGACAGGTGTAACACCCGTTCCCCGGAGCCAAAAATGCCCCGCCAAACGGCGGGGCATTTTTATGAGAGGGGAAGGAGCTGTCACAGTTCCAACAAAAGACCGTCCAAGGCGGGGACAGTAACGGTACGCCCTTCCACGCGGCAGAGAGCATCCTCCTTACCGGGATTGACCAGAACCACAGCGCGCTTGCCCTCGGTGGATTCCCATGCCGAGGAGAGAACGGCGGGTAGACAGGCCTTCCGCGGCACGAACTCCAGATCAAAGCTGACGGTATCGCAGGCGACGGCAGGGGCGGGGATCATGCGGCCATCGTAGAGGTAGGGCTTAGCCTCCTCGCGGTAGAGACGGGAGAGATTGGCCACCATGCGGAGAGCCGCCTCCCGATCGGGCTTGTGAATGAAATCACGGGTACCCCAGTTGTTCATGAGGTCACCGTCGGGGGTCAGCACCAGGGTCATGCAATCTCCCGCCGAGAAGGAGTAGGCCATGCGGTAGCGCAGGGTATCCACCTCGGTCTTAAGGTGACAGGAGACCTGATTGCCCATGAAATTGCGGACGTACGGGTGGTACAGGTAGGCATAGAGAGGAACGGGGGTTCCGATCAGGTAATTCAGCTCGAAGCGGTTGTCGCTGAAGAGAAGATTCCCGATGAAGGGCTCCGCCGCGGCGGACTCACAGCCAAAGAGCATTCCGGGTGCCTGACGGTTCCATTCCGTGAGCATGGTCTGCATATGCTCGGTCATCCAGGCGCCGGGCGCGGGGGGATGGCCGTGATCGCGGCTGTAGCAGAAGTACTGACTGCCGCCGTGGTTCTGGTCCAGGATCTGGACGTAATCCAGCCCGCTCTCAAAGAGGGGGGCATAGGCCTCGGCCAGCAGGTCGTGTCCCACGGGAGAGGCGGGGCAGACGTCATAGCCCTTTCGCTGGCCCGTGCAGATGCGGCTGATGGCGACCTTACCGTCGGGGCCGGCGCACATACCCCGCTCCAGACTCCGCTCAGCGCAGTCGGCGTGGCGGTCGTAGTCGGGGATCAGGTTGCTGCGGAGGGTATAGCCGAAGCCCGAGCAGTAAACGCCCAACAGGTCTCCCCGCTCGCGGAGAGCGGAACGGAAGGCCTCGAAGCCCTCTACGCCGCCGTAGGGGGGCCAGACGTAGGGAGGCGCCCAGGGAGCCGTCCCCTCCCAGTGCATGAGCAGCACCAAAAGACGGCTCTCCGCCGCCTCCCGCAGGGAATCCAGCAGGGGCAGGGCGTTGACGTAGGGGAACAGGGCGTTGGGATACATCTCATCCATGTCGTGGATACCGCGGACGGGATAGGAGACGACCAGGGGGGAGTCCGCGTACCATGCGGGCAGATCGGGATTCTCGGCGATCCTGCGGACGCGGGGAGGAAGGTGGGTCTCAAACCAGGCGCGGTAGATCTCCGCCGCCGACTCCCAGCGGTTGTCGGTGACGCGCCAGACGATGGGATAATCGGTACGGAAGGCCTTTCCGAAGTCAACACCGCAGAACAGGCGGAAGAGTGGGGTCACGCCGCCTCTGTCGGGATAGAAATCCACAGACTTGACCCCGCGTGCGGGATCGTGGGCTCCCAGGTAGAGCCCGCAGTCCTCCCACAGGCAGGCGAGCATCTGGGAGGAGATCATGTTGGGGAAGAGGGAATAGCAACCGATGGAGGGATATTCGGGATCCCAGAAGCGGAAGTCGGTGAGCTGTCGGGTCTCGGCATCCGAGATCAGGACGCCCTCGTTGTAGGGAAGCAGGATCTGTCCGCCCCGTCTGTCGGCGCAGTTCTCCCGCAGAGCGGGAAGGGTGATCAGGGGGAAATCGATCCACTCCACCAGAGTAGCGGTGTCTCCGGGCTCCGCCTCCACGCTCCACAGTGCCTGCTCCCCGTCGCCCTTGAGGGTGAGGCGCAGAGTCAGCCCGGGGGCGTCCGCAAAATCGGTATACAGGCCGCCTTCATTGGTCTCCCGACGGGTAGCGGCATTGTAGGCGGTCAGATGGAGGGTCGTGCTGTCGGCATGACGCAGGCGGAGTCGGAAGAGAGGGGACAGGGCCGCGATGCGCTCAGTACCGTCCGCAAGAAGAGAGGTCACGTGTCCCGCCGCGAAATCCACGGTCAGGCGCATACGGGTGGTTTCAACAGTATACAAGGGGGGCGTCTCCTTTTCAAAAGTGTAATGAAGGGAGGAAAATCCTCCCAATCATTATACCACAGAATCCTTTGGCGCGCAAGGGGGAGGCGTGTTTTTTCGTGAAAAAACACGAGAGGATCCGGGACGGACAGCCCACATACCGTCGGTTCTCGCGGAATAGTCTATGGATAATATGAACAAATATGTCGCGCACAATCTATTCAAAACGCCAAAAATTCCCGGTGTGACTGCCAAAGATTGACTTTTTCGCTGATATCCTGTATAATAATTGTAATTCACACGGAGGAGGTATCCCATGAAACTGAGATCCCGTATGCTTACCGTCCTGTTGGCCTCCATACTACTGCTCAGCGGTACGGTCGGCCTGTTCGTCCTGTCGGGCTTTGCCGACGGAGACAACATCGCTTCAGACAAGGCCGTGACGGTCAAGGCCTTTGACACCGCCGAGCTGGCGTCCCATACCGCCCGCCAGTTCACCGAGGGCACCCCCGTCGGCATTCGCATGGGATTCGGCGCACCCTTCCATAAGCTCACCCTCTGTATGCCCACCTGGGGCGACAAGACGGTCTGCCTGACCCTGTCCCTCTACAAGTGGGATACCGACTTCGACACAACCCGCACGGCCCCTCCCGTAGCCTCGAGGAGGATCGAGAATCACCCCGATAATGGCCACGCCGCGCTGTCCTTCGACGAGCAGCCCGCGGGGGAGTACCTCATCTGCGTTGACGAGTTCTCGGGCGGCCGCCTGGGAGCCTGGCAGATGTCCGCCGCCGTGAGCAACGCCTATACCTATGAAAGCGGCGTGGAGAAGGCCGCCTCCTGGGAGATCTCGGTGTCCTTCACCAAGACCCCCGTGGAGCCCTTCCGCAAGATCGAGAGCGCCAAGGACGCCATCGACGGCAAGCATACCGCCCCCGCGGAGTGGGAGATGCCCGCCGACCACCTCGTCAACACCCACAAGGTCATGCCCGATACCTGGGTCTTCACCGATGGTCTGGGCCGTGAGTCGGTCACCTATGAGGACGTAGGCGGGGTCAAGGAGGACAGGACCGTGGCCATGTTCTACTGGACCTGGCACGTGGACTTGGCCTTCACCCAGCCCCTCAACGTCAACGACTTCATGCTGAAGTACCCCGAGGCCATCCGCGACTACGATCACGAAGCCTGGCCCAAGGGCGGCGGCACCGCCTACTTCTGGAACGAGCCCCTCTACGGCTACTACCGCACCAACGACCCCTGGGTCCTCCGCCGCCACGCCGAGCTCTTGGCCAACGCGGGGGTGGATACCATCTTCACCGATAATACCAACGGCGCCTATACCTGGAAGTCCAGCTACGGACCCCTCATGGAGACCTGGAACGACGCCCAGGAGAACGGCGCTGTGGACGTCCCCAAGGTGTCCTTCCTCCTGCCCTTCGGCCCCACCGACGGCAGCCGCGAGCAGATCGAGATGCTCTACCTGGATATCTTCCGCCCCGAAAAGTATCAGAATCTCTGGTTCTACTGGGATGAGAAGCCCATGCTTATGGGCTACAACGGCAACGTCAGCACAAGCTCCAACCTCCACAAGGAGATCAAAAGCTTCTTCACCTGGCGCCCGGGTCAGCCCGCCTATGTGATCAAGGGACGTCAGCTCGGCACCTGGGGCTGGCTCGCCGCTTACCCTCAGACCGTGTACTACAAGAACGTCCAGGGCTTTAAGGATAAGATCATCGAGCAGATGACGGTGGGTGTCGCGGTCAATCACAACTACGAGACCAATAAGGGAACCGCCATGAACGGCGTCAACGTCATCGGCCGCTCCTACACCCCCGAGTTTGAGGACCGCTACGAGAAGGAAGGTACCGAGGCCACCAAGTGGGGCTACCAGTTCGCCAAGCAGTTCGACTACGCCCTGGAGCAGGATCCGCAGGTGCTCTTCATCACGGGCTGGAACGAGTGGACCGCGGGCCGTCACGAGAGCTGGGGCGGTGTGGAAAACGCCTTCCCCGATCAGTTCATCGACGAGTACAGCCGCGACCTGGAGATGACCAGGGGCGAGCTGAAGGATCACTACTACTACCTGTTGGTCAACTACGTCCGCAAGTACAAGGGCGTCAACCCCATCCCCACCCCCTCCCCGGCCCAGACCATCGATCTCTCCAAGAGTGCCGACCAGTGGTCCACCGCCGAGCCCTACTACGCCGCCTACATCGGCAACACCGCTCACCGCGATGCCCAGGGCTACGGCAACCTCCGCTACACCGAGACCTCGGGTCGAAACGACATCATCGGTGCCCGTGTCGCCCGCGATGCCGATACCGTCTGGTTCTTCGTGGAGTGCTTTGATACCATCACCCCCTACACCGACAGCCTCTGGATGAATCTCTATATCGATTCGGATCAGGAAAGCAAGGGCTGGGAGACCTTCGACTTTGTCGTCAATAAGTCCGCCGCCTCCGCCGACACCCTGGTGCTGGAGAGGTTCACGGGTAACGGCTACGACACCGAAAAGGTAGCCGACGTCAAGTACCGCGTGGACGGTAAGACCATGGCCGTGGAGATCCCCAAGTCCGCCCTGGGGCTGGAAGGGAACGATTTTACTCTCAACTTCGCCTGGACCGATAACGTCCACGACGAGGGGGACTACACCAAGTTCTCGGGTGACATCCTGGACTTCTACCTCTCGGGTGACGTAGCCCCCGGTGCCCGCTTCAAGTTCTCCTATATCTCCACTCACGAGAACACCACGGGTGAGACCGAGACCGAAGCCCCCACCGAGGCTCCCACCGCAGAGCCCACCGAGCCCGCCGTCACCGATCCCGCGGAGACCCCCACCGAGTCTCCCTCCGAGTCGGTGGACGATGAGGTTACCGAGCCCGCGATCCAAAAGGGCTGTAAGTCCTCACTCCTTGCCTCCGCGGCGCTCCTGTCCGTTATGGCCGCCGCTGTGGCGCTTTGCAAGAAGGAAGACTGAAACTCCCAAGGCACTCCTCTCTCGAGGGGTGCCTTTTGCCATATCGGTTAATAAAATTCACCAAAACCCTTGACAAACTGTACAAAATGCTCTATAATATACTCATGCGGTTTCTCTGACCGCCCAAATTCCCCGAACAGGAGACGATATCATGAAACAAACTCTCATCCGTGGACTGGCTCTCCTCATAGTCGCCGTTATGCTCATGGGCATGGTTCCTGTGGCTGTTTCCGCTTCCGCCCGTGCCGAGATCCAGTATTTCGGCTCCGCCGATACCCCCCTGGGGGCTATCAGCGCCAATTTGCAGGAGACACCCGTGTACGAGGAAATCACCGAATCCCAAAAGGATCTGTCGGGCTATAAGCTACCCCCCTCCAGCCGTTATCCCACCGCCACCGTCATGCCCGATACCTGGGTGTTCACCGACGGTCTGGGTCGCGTTTCTCTGACCAATGCCGACGTGGGCGATCCTCGCGAGGATAAAACCGTGGCTATGTTCTTCTGGAACTGGCATACGCAGTTTAAGGATCAAACTCCCTTCAACGTGCAGAAGTACATGGACGAGCAGACCGCGAAGGGAATCGCTCCCGAGGAATACGTGTACGACTTCGATCATGAGGGGTGGAATATTCCCGGTAAGCAGACCATTTATTTCTGGGACGAACCCATCTACGGCTTCTACGCCTCGGACGATACCTGGGTTGCTCGCCGTCAGGCTGAGCTTCTGTCCTACGCCGGTGTCGATACGGTTTTCTCGGATACCACCAATGGCACCAACACCTGGAAGAGCGGCTACGATCCTGTGATGTCCACGTGGGTGGATGCCCAAAAGGATGGCGTGAATACCCCGAAATTCTCCTTCATGCTCCCGTTCTGGGATCTTGGCTGGAACGCTACCCAGATCGGTATGTACTACGATGACATCTACCAAAGCGGGAAATACCAAAGCCTGTGGTTCTACTGGGAAGGGAAGCCCATGCTCATGGCTCACGGTGCCACCGCTCTTGAGGATGACGATCCCAAAAAATCCTTCTTTACGTTCCGAGGCCCCCAGCCGGGCTACGCCGTGACCGAAACGAGATACAGCGAGTGGGGCTGGCTTCACAACAGCCGACAGGCTCCCTACTACAAGAACAAGGACGAGAAGGCCGCCGGCATCATCGAGCAAATGACGGTGGGCGTGGCGCAGAACGCGAGCTACAGCCATAAGGGCGCACTGACGGGCATGAACAGCCCTACAGCCCAGGGACGCGCCTACGATTCCAAGCGCAAGCACTTGGAAGAAGAAGACGGTTATCTGTGGGGCTATAATTTTGCCGAGCAATTTGAGTATGCCATCCGCAAGGATCCCAAGGTGATTTTCGTGACCGGCTGGAACGAGTGGAATTGCTGGCGTATCCGTCTGTGGCCCGAGAGTGGCGCTCAGGTTTCCAACGCCTTCCCCGACACCTTCAACGCCGCCTATTCCCGTGATCTGGAGCCCTCCCGCGGCGTACTGGCCGACCACTACTACTACCAGCTGGTCAACTACGTCCGTCAGTACAAGGGGGCAAATCCCATTCCCACTCCGTCCAAGGCCGCAACCATCGACCTGACCCAAGGCTACGACCAGTGGCAGTCGGTAGAACCCTACTATGCCGCCTATATCGGTAACACGGGTGATCGTGACGCTGTGGGCTACGGCGGCATTGAATATAAGGATTTCTCGGGCAGAAACGACATCATTGGCGCCCAGGTCGCCCGTGACGGCGAGAATCTGTGGTTCCTCGTGGAGTGTGCCGCCGATATCACTCCTTACACCGACAAGCTCTGGATGAACCTCTACATCGACGTCAATACCGCAGAAGCGGACGATAACGCCGGGTGGAACACCTTTGATTTCGTGGTCAACAAGACCGCTCCCACCGAGACCGCCGCCGTGCTGGAGAAGTTCACCGACGGCTACACCTCCGAAAAGGTTGCCGACGTGGAGTACAAGGTGGACGGTCGTTACATGACCGTCAAGATCCCCAAGTCGGCGCTGGGCATTGAGGGGGAGGAATACACGGTCAATTTCGCTTGGACGGATAACGTACACGACGTAGCCGACACGGGAACGGGCGAGGGTGACGCTACCGTTTATTCCACCTTCTCGGGTGATATCCTGGACTTCTACACCTCGGGCGACGTAGCCCCCGGCGGCCGCTTCAAGTTCTCCTTTGTCTCCACCACCGAAAACAGCGGTGTCGCCCCCGAGACCGAGGCTCCCACCGAAACGCCTACCGATCCCGCGGAGACCCCCACCGAGGCTCCCTCCGAGACCGAGTCCGATACTGAAGTCCCCCAAAAGGGCTGTAAGTCCTCGATCTTTGCCTCCGCCGTGCTCCTGTCCGCTATGGCCGCCGCTGTGGCGCTTCGCAAGAAGGAAGACTGAAACTCCCAAGGCACTCCTCTCTCGAGGGGTGCCTTTTGCTGTTTTCGTGGAGAAATTCTACCGAAATTATTGACAAACTGTACAAAATATTCTATAATATACATAAGTAATTCCGTGCACCCGTGCATTCTGCGAACAGGAGGAAACTTCCATGAAAAAGACCCTCACCCGTTTATTGGCTCTCCTTGTGGCCGCTGTCATGCTGATCGGTCTGATCCCCATGACCCTTTCCGCCAAGGATCCCGCCACGGTCAAGGCCTCGGGCACGACCCGCCTTGTCCTGGCTGACATATACGACAAGATCACCCCCGTAGGCGAGACCATCTACCTGGAGAAGACCCTGGGCGAGCCCTACTTCGACCGCGTCCGCAAGGGCGACAGCCTCACCTTCCGCGTGAGCGTCGCCAAGGGCGGCACCTACAACTGGGGTATGGTCACCGGCTGGGCCGCGGGGGCCGGACACGGTACCTTCACCCTCAAGGTGGACGGCACCGAGGCCTCCAAGCTCGTCAACCAAGTGGGCGGCGCGGGTTGGCGCAGCTGGCTGGATACTACCCCCGCCACCGTGGAGCTGACCGAGGGTGAGCATGAGATCACCATTATCTTCCACACCGACGGCCCCAATATCTATGCCATCAAGTTCGCCCCCGAAGGGGAGGATATTATGGCCGAGGGAAGCAAGACCGCCCTCTGCAACCCCGACAGTAACACCCCCGTGCAGATCAGCCAGACCTACGCCATCCAGTTCAATATGACGGTACCGTGGAGCTACATATCTGTGGGCTGTCCCAGCTACAACAACAATAAGGGATCTCTGCGCTTCGAGCTGTTCAAGTGGAACGAGAACTACGACAAGACCGTAGCGGGGAAGGTCCTGGCTACTCAGGACTTCATCGACTTCAACGACAACGCCACCCTGAAGATGGAGTTCGCCGAGCCTATGCCCTTGGGCGAGTACGTCCTGCTCATGACCAATATCTCGGAGGACGCCGCCGAGCAGGTTGGTGTCTGGACCTCCCCCGCCGCTCCCGATACCATCCGTAACTACCAGAACGGCGTGGCCATCCCCAACGCCGCCCGCTGTGAGGTGCAGTATTTCGGCTCTACCCCCACACCTCTGGGCCCCATCAGCGCCAATCTGGAGGAAACACCCGTGTTTGAAGAGATCACCGCGTCCCAAAAGGACCTCTCGGGCTACAAACTGCCCGCCACCAGCCGCTACCCCGCCGCCGACGTTCTGCCCGATACTTGGGTCTTTACCGACGGCCTGGGCCGCGTCTCCCTGACCAACGCCGACGTGGGTAACCCACGCGAGGACAAGAACGTGGCCATGTTCTTCTGGAACTGGCACGCTACCTTCGCCAAGATCCGCACCGCCTTCAACGTCCAGAAGTACATCGACGAGCAGACCGCCGCGGGGATTCCTCTGGAGGATTACCTCTACGACTACGATCATGCGGGCTGGCTGGCCAAGGACCACTCGGTGCAGTATTTCTGGGACGAGCCTATCTACGGCTTCTACCGCTCGGATGACGTCTGGGTCATCCGCAAGCAAGCCGAGCTGCTCACCGCCGCGGGTGTGGACGTCATCTTCACCGATAACTCCAACGCCACCTTGACCTGGGGCGACTCCTACCCCGTCATCTACGAGACCTGGACTAAGGCCATGAAGGACGGCGTGGATACCCCCAAGATCAGTAACCTCATGCCCTTTTCCCCGGGCAACGATACCCGCGTCCAGCTTTTGGAGATGTACACCAACATCTACCACGAGGGCAAGTACCGCCCCCTGTGGTTCTACTGGGAAGGCAAGCCCATGATCATGGCCCAGAACCAGGGAAGCCTGAAGGATGAAGCCATCGACAACCAGATCAAGGAATTCTTTACCTTCCGCCGTCCCGTAGCCTCCTACTTCACCAGATCGGGTAACTTCGGCGAGTGGGGCTGGCTCTCTACCTACCAGCAGGCCACCTACTACGCCTCCAAGGAGGACCGCCAGAACAAGAACGCCGAGCAGATCACCGTAGGTGTGGCCCAGAACGCCAACTACGTCCACAACGAGCTGGCCGCCATGAGCGGACACAACATCATGGGCCGCTCCTACACCAGAAACTACCGCGACCGCTACGACAAGGAGGGCGACGAGGCCTCCAAGTGGGGCTACAACTTCGCCGAGCAGTGGGAGTACGCCCTGGAGCAGGATCCCAAGGTGGTCTTTGTCACGGGCTGGAACGAGTGGTGCGCCAGCCGCTACGCCTCTTGGCCCAGCGGAGGTAATTCCGTGGTGGAGAACGCCTTCCCCGATCAGTTCAATAATGAGTTCTCCCGCGACGTGGAGCCCTCCCGCGGCGATTTGGCCGACCACTACTACTACCAGCTGGTCAACTACGTCCGCCGCTACAAGGGCGCGAATCCCATCCCCACCCCCTCCGGATCCGCCACCATCGACATGACCGCGGGCTACGCCCAGTGGCAGACCGTGGAGCCCTACTACGCCGCCTACATTGGCAACACCGGCGACCGCGATGCCCTGGGCTACGGCGGCATCGAGTACAAGGACTTCTCGGGCCGCAATGACATCATCGGCGCCCAGATCGCCCGCGACGGTGAGAACCTGTGGTTCCTGGTAGAGTGTGCCGAGGATATCACCCCCTACACCGACAAGCTCTGGATGAACCTCTACATCGACGTGAACGCCGAGAACGCTGGCTGGAACAGCTTCGACTTTGTGGTCAACAAGACCGCCCCCACCGAGACTACCGCGGTCCTGGAGAAGTTCACCGACGGCTACGCCTCCGAAAAGGTTGCCGACGTGGAGTACAAGGTAGACGGCCGCTACATGACCGTGAAGATTCCCAAATCCGCTCTGGGTATTGAGGGCGAGACCTACACCGTCAACTTCGCCTGGACCGACAACGTCCACGACGTGGCCGACAAGGGCACGGGCGAGGGCGACGCCGCTACCTACACCACCTTCTCGGGCGACATTCTGGACTTCTACACCTCGGGCGATGTGGCCCCCGGCGGCCGCCTCAAGTTCTCCTATATCTCCACCCCCGAAAACAGCGGTCTGACCGAGACCGAGGACACCACCGCCGAGGATACCGCTCCCTTGGAGCCCGCAACCGATGCTCCCGCTACCGAAACACCCACGGAGGCCCCCACCGAAAGCGGGACTCAGCCCGAAAAGAAGGGCTGCAAGTCCTCCGCTTCGGTCTCCGCCGTCCTCCTTGCTGCCTGTGCCGCCGCCGTGGCGCTGGGCAGAAAGCGGGACGGGAAATAACCCCTCAATAACCCCTCCGTCGGACGGATCCTGTTACCTCTCTTTTCGGGACCGTGACAGCCCCCGAAATGCCGTTTCCGGACCGTTCCGATCGCGGATAAAGCAGCAGACAGCTGCGAGATTGCTGAAATTGCCGTGCGGCGGCCTGAACAGAACAGATCTCCGCACATGGTTTCAAAGTATTTTCATTCGACAAAAAGGAGACCCTCTATGAAGAAAAGACCCATCATAACCGTGCTTGCGGTGCTGGGCGTTACGCTTGTCATGCTTGCGGGAAGCCTGTACACGTGGAAAACCCTGAACGAGCTGACCAATGGCAATACCATGAACGATTACGTCATGGGCTACATACAGGACTCCGCCGAGTATCTGCGGGGCCACAGCGAGATCATCGAGCTCTACGGGACCAAGCCCGCCCTGGAGCTGGCACGGCATCAATACGAGTACCGCGCCGACAGCGAATACGCCTCCGGGCGGCGCATTCCCCCCGACGAGGCAACCTTTGCCGCGGCCATCGAGTATCTGGAGTACGTATTCCATATGCCCGACGACCGCTTCTGCCGGGTCCGCCTAGAGCAGAACGAGGCCCACGAGCTTGTGCCCGTCTACTGGGAATGGACCGAGCTTGAGACCGACACCCCCGCGGCCTCCCAAACGGCTGAGGCGGGAACCTGATCAAAAAAGCGGCTACTTCCGTAACGGGAGCAGCCGCTTTTCGTATGGTTGGGAATTACATGCTGATGTCGTATGCCATTTTGTAAAGACGCTGGATCTTGGCGTGTCTGGCCTCGCAACGGGCCTTCATCTGGGCGATCTGGTAGCCGGTGAAGCCCTCCAGGTCACCCTCCTTGAGCTTGTTCTTGTACATCTTGTCCAGGACCAGAGCGAAGTTGATGTCGCAAGAGGAGATGCGGTTCTCATTGACGCACATGACCAGGTTGCTCTTGCCCTCCAGCAGCATATTGACGGCCTCCACACCCATCTGGGTGGCGGTGAGACGGTCGCGGAGGGTGGGGTTACCGCCGCGGATGATGTGACCCATCTTGGTATAGCGGGTGTCGATGCCGGTGCGGGCGACGATCTCATCCTTGAAGTCCTCGCCGTAGTCCTTGCCGTTCACCTTGGGCATACCCTCGCCGCAGACAGCGATGATACCCCGCTTGCCGCACTCCTCGCGGGCCTCACGGATCTTCTTGATGGCGTATTCGCGGTCGAAGGGGATCTCGGGGATGGCGATGGAGATGGCACCCGTAGCCAGGGCCAGGTACAGGGACAGGAAGCCGCAACCGTTACCCATGACCTCGGTGACGATGCAGCGGGCGTGGGACTCGGCGGTGTCGCGGAGAGCATCGAACATGGACAGGGCGGTGTTCAGCGCGGTGTCGAAGCCGATGGTCTGCTCGGTGGCGGTGATATCGTTGTCGATGGTGGCGGGGATGCCGATGGAGGGGATGCCGTGATTGGTCAGGTCGGTGGCGCCGCGGAACGTGCCGTCACCGCCGATGGCGATGACCGCGTCGATCTGGTACTTGTCGCAAGCGCGGAGAGCCTTGTCCATGCCCTCCTTGGTCTTGAACTCCGGGCAGCGGCTGGAGTACAGGATGGTACCGCCGCGGGTCACGATGTTGGAGACGCTGGCGGTGTCAAAGGGACGCAGGTATCTCTGTCTGACCACATCGGGGTCGGACTCGTCAGCGGCGCCAAGCAGGCCGGCATAACCGCCGAGGATGCCTACCACCTCAAAGCCCTGGCTCAGGGCGCGGCGGGTAGCGGCACGGATTGCCGCGTTCATACCGGGGGCGTCACCGCCCGAGGAAAGGATACCGATTCTTCTGAAAGTTGCCATGTAAAACCTCCTGCGAAGGGGCGCTCACCCGGTCGCTTTATTTTTGATAATATTGTTCTCTATATTCAGCCCCTTTAATCGGGGCGAACAGGCAAAGGCTCAAAGCACCGCGCGGATAGCCTCCAGCATGACGCGGGAAGCGGCGGCCTCACGGACGTATTCGCGGGATTTCTGACGGTAGTAGAGGCGGTGGGCCTTCACGCCGTCTCGGGTGGCGATGCCGATATAGACCGTACCGACGGGATTCTCCTCGGTACCGCCTCCGGGGCCCGCGTAGCCCGTGGTGGCCAGTCCCACGTCGGTACCCAGGCGCGCGCGGGCTCCCGCGGCCATTTCCATGGCGGTCTCGGCGGAGACCTCGGTATGGGCGTCGATGGTGGCGGGATCCACCCCGAGAAGGCGGATCTTCACGTCGTTGGTGTAGGTCACGAATCCACCGAGGTAAACGGCGGAGGCCCCCGACACTCCCGTGATGCGTTGGCCAAGCATACCGCCCGTACAGGATTCGGCGGTAGCCACAGTCAGGCCTCTTTGGGTAAAGAGCCGTACCAGGGCGGTTTCGACGTTGGCGCAGTCCACGCCGTATATGTGGGGACGGATGTCCTTGTTTTCCAGGATCGTGGCGACGGTTCCGTCGCACAACGCGCTCGCCGCGGCCTCGTTTTCAGCGCGGGCGGTGACGCGGAGCCGCACCTCACCGGACTTGCAGTAGGGCGCGACGGTGGGGTTCTCAGAGGAGACCATGAGGTCGTGGAGCAAGGACTCCACGGTGGATTCTCCCAGACCCATGATGTGGATGTTTCGGCTGATGAGTACCCCCTCGGTGTAGCGGCGGAGGAAGGGAACCACCAGAGTGTCAAAGAGCGGGATCAGCTCGGCGGGAGGCCCGGGGAGCATGACCACGGTGCGGGTGCCGTCTCCCACGGCCAGGGCGGGGGCGGTACCGTAATCGTTGGGGAAGACCACACAGCCACAGGGCATCATGGCCTGTTTTTCGTTGTTCGGGGTCATGACCCGCCCCGTGCGGGTAAAGAAATCCCGGATACGGGTAAGGGATTCGGCGTGCAGCTCCATATCCCGCCCGAAAAAGGCGGCGACGGTCTCCTTGGTGAGATCGTCGTAGGTGGGGCCGAGACCCCCGCTGCATATCACCAGATCGGCGGCGGGGCGGCCGTGTCCCTCAAAGGCGTCCGACAGAGCCACGCGGAGTCTTTCGGGATGGTCCCCCACCACGGTCTGATGGTATACAGCGATGCCGAGCGACGCCAGGCGCCCGGAAAGAAATGCGGCGTTAGTATTCACGATGTCGCCCAGCAGAAGCTCGGTGCCTACGCAGAGGATCTCTGCCGTGCGTATCGGAGTTATACGTGCGGAGGTATCGTATGCGTTCATAAAGATCACCAAAGCTCCCACGGAGCGCCTTTCGGAAGATTTTCAAAATATGATGTAAACGGAGAGGACGGAAACGTAGGGGATCAGTCGTTCTTGACGTGAACGTCCACCTGCTGGTGAGGCGCCTTGATGCCGTTCTCGCCAAAGGCCACGTTGACAGCCTCGGTGAGGTTGAACTTGACGTCCCAGTAGTTCTCGCTCTTGACCCAGACACGGACTGTGAGCTTGAGGGAGCCGGCCAGCTCGGTCATACGGACGAAGGCGGCGGGATCGGCCAGAACAGCCTCCTCCTTGGCGACCACGTCCATAAGCACCTTCTTGATGGCCTCCACGTCCTGACCCAGAGCCAGGTTGAACTCGCAGTCCACACGGCGGGTATCCTTGACCGAGTAATTGACCACGCAGGAGCCGATCAGGGTACCGTTGGGAATCTCGCAGATCCGGTTATCGGGGGTCGTCAGCTCGGTGTAGAAGATACCGACCTCAGAGACCGTACCGGCCAGACCGCAGACCTCAATGTAGTCGCCGATCCGGAAGGGGCGGAAGATGATGAGCATCACGCCTCCGGCCAGGTGGGACAGGGAGCCCTGAAGACCCAGCGCGATGGCGGCACCGGCGGAAGCGATGACGGCGATGATGGATGCCGTTTCGATACCGAGGATGGACACCACGATGACAGCAAGGATCAGGTACAGGCCGATCTTTGCCAGGCTGGTCACAAAGGAGCGGATCATCGGATCCATCTTGGCGGTCCACTTACCGGTCTTGAGGCGCTTGACCACAAAACGGATGATGATGTTACCGACAAGGAACACGACGAGCGCGCCGACGAGACGCCAGGCCAGATCGACACATCCCTGCACAAGACTTGTGAGAATTGCTTCGAAATCCATAGTTTCCTCCATTCTGAATTATGATTTTGTTTGGTGATCCACGCGCGGCGAATAACCTCAGCCGGGAAACGAGGGGACAGATCCCAAGTGATCGCGGGCGGCTACGCGCGCGCATAAATTACCGTATACTATTATACCACGGATGGGACAATTTGTAAACTAAAAAGTTTGACAAAAATCTTGAAATCTTTCCCGTAATGTTGTATAATAAAGTAAATAATCCCCCCAAGTGAGGTTTTGACCGTGAACGATTTGCACCGAACGGATATGACGAATTGCACAATATGTCCCCGACGGTGTGGGGTAAACAGGGAGTCCGGAGAGGTGGGACTCTGCCGTAGTGGCGCCCTTCCCGTGGTGTCCCGATGCGCTCCGCATCTATGGGAGGAGCCCCCTGTCAGCGGGACGAGAGGGTCGGGAGCCCTCTTTCTTGCGGGGTGTAATCTCCGCTGTGTGTTCTGCCAGAATCGGTGCATCAGCCACGAGCCCGTAGGCCGCGCGGTCACCGAGGAGGAGCTTGCGGATATGCTTCTCCGCCTGGCGGATACGGGGGTCCATAACCTCAATCTCGTCACCCCCACCCACCATACTCCAATCCTTACCCGCGTACTGGAAAAAGTCAAGCCCCGTATTGATATTCCCGTCATTTGGAACAGCAGTGCCTACGAGCTTCCCGAAACCCTGGCCATGCTGGACGGCCTGGTGGACGTATTCCTGCCGGACTTCAAATACGCATCTCCCGAGATCGCCGCCGCTTACTCGAAGGCCCCCGATTATCCCGCCCGCGCCGCCTCCGCTCTGGCCTCCATGTATCGCTTGACGGGACCGATCCGCTTTGACGCGGAGGGACTGGTCCGGCAGGGCGTGATCATCCGCCATCTGGTGCTTCCGGGATGCCGCCGCGACTCTATAGAGGTGCTTCGGCAAATTGCACAAATGTTTGCCCCCCCGACCGTGAGAGTGTCCGTTATGCGCCAGTACACCCCCGATTTTCTGGATCCCTCCTGCCCCCACAAGAATCTCCGCCGCCGCGTGACCGAATTCGAGTACGCCTCGGTGCTGGAGGAGGCGGACCGCCTGGGATTGATCGGCTATCGCCAGGGAAAGGAAGCCGCCACGGCTGCTTACACCCCGAACTTTACGGACGAGCCCATCGAACCCTACGGCTCGTGAAATAATGTGAATTTTTTGTAAATTACACTTCGGGTACCACATATTTTTCCCGGAAAAAGCGTCTATATAGGTGAAGGTCTCAAGCGTGTCCGATTGGGAAAAACACGCTTTGGTATCGAAAAAATGTAAACATTTTGTAAAAAATGTCACCGCCGCCCCGCAACGGCGCGAAAGGAGCACCATGAAATCCAACGTCACCACCAAAACAAGCACCACCCCCCGTTACCGCCGTGTCCTGCTGATTCTCTGCGCCGCCCTGTTCCTGCTGGGTCTGATCATACTTATCGGAAACGCGGGTAAGGAATCCGCCTACGTCTACGTGCGCTACGTGGACGGGCATGGGATCATTGCCGACGTGGACGGGCTCGGTACGGTCTACTTCGAGATGAACAGCGCCGACGAGAGCTTTGAGATCTTCGATACCCTGCGGATCACCTGGCGAAAGCGGGGCGTAAAGAACGAGGGGGGCTTTGCGGTGGATGGCAAGGGCCAGGCTACCATGGAGCCCGGCGGTCACATCCCCTACGATTGCCGCGTGAAGGTCTCCACCGCCCGTCGATCCATTCCTGCCCTGGGGGAGCCTCTGTACGGCTGAGATCCTCCCGGGCGGCTGAGATCCGCCCGCGGGGAATGATTCCAAAAAAGCTTGTCCCGAGGGTCGGCTTCCGCTTCCGGCCTCCCTTTTGAGCGGCAAAACGATGAAAAATACCCGTCCTCGACCGAGGGCGGGTATTCTGCTTTTTTGGGGGGACGGGATCCCGCGGGATCAGTACGCGATGGTGGTCATCAGGGCGTACTCGGGCTGGGACACGTCCAAACGGGAGCACTGAGCCACGATGGGACGGTCCGACTCCACCAGGATGGCGTAGGGCTTGTTGCGGGGGATGGTCTCGCCCGCGTCGTTGACCTGCTTGTCCAGGCGGATGTGGTTGGTGCGCTCGTGCTCGCAGACCGCGTGGAAGCCGCGGAGAGGCTCGCGGTCCTCGAAGTAGATGGTCAGGTCGATGTGAGCGGTCTCTCCCGAGAGGTTGAGAACGCAGACGGCCTCGTGGCTGACGAACTCGCCCTTGACGGTGTCGCTCATATACCCGTCGGGGATGAGCCAGGTGTTCTTTCCAAGCATACGGTTTTCTCCTTTCGGCGGTAAAAAACGTTACGAAAACAGTATACCATATCTGCCCGCCGAAGTCAAGAGGGGATCGGAAAAACAGGCGCAAATTTCCTTCGGCGCGAGTTTCTCAGGCGGGGCAAGGGTTTTCCGCTATCACCGCCGAAAAGAGTCAAAACGGCGTGTATAAAATCGTTTTTTCATATTGACAAAAGGGGGGCTTTGTGGTATAATACTATAACATTAAAGAAGAGACCGAAATGACGCCTGCTCTTTTTGGGTAAGGCGCCGTTTTGCGGAGAAAGGAAGCATTCTCCCGCCTCGGGAGAGTGGAAAATACCATGAACAAACGAATTCCTCTGTCTATTCCGACCATGCACGGTAACGAGATGGCATACGTCCAAGAGGCCTTCGAAAGAAACTGGGTCGCCCCTCTGGGCTTCAACTGCGACGGCTTCGAGAAGGAGATGATCGAATACCTTGAGGGGTACGGCACCAAGGGCTTCCACGCCCTCGCTCTTTCGGCCGGTACCGCCGCCCTGCATCTGTCCGTGAAGCTGGCGGGTATCAAGCGGGGAGATGTGGTGTTCTGCAGCGATATGACCTTCGCCGCCACCGTTAACCCCGTGTCCTACGAGGGTGGTGTTCAGGTATTCATCGACTCCGAGCGGGAGACCTGGAACATGGATCCCCGCGCCCTGGAGCTGGCCTTTGAGAAGTACCCCGACTGTAAGGCCGTCTGCCTGGCTCATCTCTACGGTACCCCCGCTAAGATGGCCGAGATCCGCGAGATCTGTGACTGGCACGGCGCTATCCTCCTGGAGGACGCCGCCGAGGCCCTGGGCGCTACCTACCGCGGCATTCCCTGCGGTACCTTCGGTAAGTACAACACCTTCAGCTTCAACGGCAATAAGATCATCACCACCTCGGGCGGCGGTATGCTCATCACCGATAGCGAGGAGGCGCGAAAAAAGGCCCTCTTCTGGGCGACCCAGGCCAGAGAGCCAGCTCCCTGGTACCAGCACGAGGAGATCGGCTACAACTACTGCATGAGCAACGTGGTGGCAGGCATCGGACGGGGCCAGCTTAAGTGGCTGCAGGAGCATCGCGACCGCAAGGAGGCCGTCTACCGCCGCTACGAGGCGGGCCTCGCGGATCTGCCCGTCCGTATGAACCCCTACCTCCCCGATTCCACCCCCAACTTCTGGCTCTCCTGCCTCACCGTCAACGAGGGTGAGCGGGTCACCAATATGCAGATCCTGGATGCCCTGGCCGCCGAGAATATCGAGGGCCGTCCCATCTGGAAGCCCATGCATATGCAGCCCGTCTTCGCGGGTCATGACTTCATTGCGGCCGAGGAGACCTCGGTGGGCGAGGACGTCTTCGCCCGCGGTCTCTGCCTCCCCTCCGATATCAAGATGACCGTGGAGGAGCAGGACCGTGTCATCGCCTGCATCCGCTCCTGCTTTGACAAATAACACCGACGCGAGGTACATATGTACGCAAAAGGCTTGAAACGGGCCATGGACTTCTGCCTGTCCCTGGGCGCCATCGCCGTTCTGTCCCCGGTGCTGCTCATTCTCATGCTGGTGGGCGCCATCGCCATGAAGGGAAACCCCTTCTTCACCCAGCTCCGCCCCGGCAAGGACGAGCGCATCTTCCGCCTCATCAAATTCCGCACCATGAGCAACGCCAAGGACAAGGAGGGGAACCTCCTGCCCGATGACGTCCGCCTCAACGGCTACGGCCGCTTCCTCCGCTCCACCTCTCTGGACGAGCTCCCCGAGCTGTTCAATATCCTCGTGGGGGATATGGCGGTGGTGGGTCCCCGCCCTCAGCTGGTGCGGGATATGGTCTTTATGACCGACGAGCAGCGCCGCCGCCATACCGTCCGCCCCGGCCTGACCGGCCTTGCCCAGATCAATGGCCGCAACAGCGTGACCTGGGAAAAGAAGCTGGAGTTCGATCTGATCTACCTGGAGAAGATCACCTTCGTCGGTGACTGGCGCATCATCTTCGGTACCGTTGGCAAGGTCTTCGCAAGAGACGGCATCTCGGAGGAGGGTATGGACACCGCGGAGGACCTGGGCGATTACCTGCTCCGCACCGGTCGCGTGGATCGGGAGGAGTACGACGCCCGCCAGCTGGAGGCCAAGGCCGCCATCCAAAACCGCCGCCGCTGAGATCCCCCGCGGCCGCAACATCCGAAAGAAACGAGAATCCGAAATGGGAAGAAAAAAGAGCTTTTTTGAAAAGATCAAGTGCGCCGTCCGCAAGTGGATGAGCGCTAAGGTCATCCCCCACATGGTCATGAACGGCTGGCGGGTGTTCTTTTACCGCCTCTGCGGCTACAACATCGGTAAGCACGTCTTCATCGGGATGCGCTGCTACCTCGATGACGTGGAGCCTACCATGTTCACGGCCGAGGATGACGTGGTCATCTCCTACGGATGCTTCTTCGCCTGTCACGGCAATAAGCAGACCCACCAGCCCATCACCATCAAGAAGGGCGCCTATATTGGTATGCGCTCCAACATCGTATCCGGTAAGACCGGTGTGACCGTCGGGGAATATGCCACCGTGGGAGCCTGCTCCCTGGTGCTTAAGGACGTCCCCGCCTACGCCACCGCCGTGGGCAACCCCGCCCGCGTGATCAAGATCGAGCCCCCCGAGGAGCCTGCCGCAGAACCCGCTGAGATACCCGAGGAGGTCAAGCCATGACGGAGTCCCATACCCCCTTTACAGTCATCATGTCGGTCTACCGCAATGACCGCGCCCAGTGGCTGTCCCGCGCGGTGGAGAGCCTCAGGACCCAGACGGTCCTCCCCGCCGAGATCATCCTGGTGGTGGACGGCCCCATTCCCGAGGAGCTGAACGGTACCGTGACGGCGCTGGAGTCTGACCCCCTGTTCCGGGTCATCCGTCTGGCCGAAAATAAGGGCCTGGGTAACGCCCGCAACCTGGGCGTCACCAACGCGGCCCACGAGCTGATCGCTTGCATGGACGCCGACGATATCGCCAAGCCCTACCGCTTTGAGCGGCAGCTCGCCTGCTTTGAGGCAGACCCCGAGCTGGCCATCGTGGGCGGTCATATCTCGGAATTCATCGGCGAGGAGGAGAATATCACGGGCTACCGCGTGGTCCCCTCCACCCACGAGGAGATCTGCGCGTACCTGAAGGAGCGCTGCCCCTTCAATCACCCCTCGGTCATGTTCAAAAAAAGCGCCGTTCAACAGGCGGGTGGCTACCTGGATTGGTTCTGGAACGAGGACTACTACCTCTGGCTCCGTATGTACCTGGCGGGGCTGAAGATGGCCAACGTACCCGAGGTCCTGGTCCATATGCGGGCCGGTAAGGATATGTACAACCGCCGCGGCGGCAAGAAATACTACGAGAGCGAAAAGCGCCTCCAGCGGTATATGCTGGAGCAGGGCATCATCGGGAAGGGAACCTACCGCAAGAACGTCCTCAAGCGCTTTATCCTCCAGCGGATGCTCCCGGCTTCGGTGCGGGGCTTCCTCTTCAAAAAACTGGCGAGAGCGAAAAAGGTTAACTAAGGCATGAGAGAGATCGGAATCAACGAGATCAAGAAATACAGCTTTGAGGTGCTTTGTCGGGTGCGGGACCTTTGCGAGGCTAACGGCATCCGCTACAGCCTCACGGGCGGTACCCTCATCGGCGCCGTGCGGCACAAGGGCTTCATCCCCTGGGACGACGACATCGATATCATGATGCCCCGCCCCGACTACGACCGCTTCGTGGAGCTGGTCAAGGCCGAGGACAGAGGCTTCGACCTGCTGTGCTTTGAGCTGCGCGGCTCAGACTACCGCTACTCCCACGCGAAGGCCTGCCACAGAGGCACCCGCCTCGTAGAGAACGGGATGCAGGAGGATGACCTTCCCCTGGGCGTCTTCGTGGATATCTTTCCCATCGACGGCGCGGGAAGCTCCAAGGTGGGCACCAAGCTCCGCGGCATGACCTTTACCTTCATCCACGGACTCAAGATCGCCCGCGGCTGGAAAAAGTACCGCCGCTCCAAGCTCAGAGGCTGGTACTACGAGCCCTTCCGCTTCGTCTGCTACCTCATCAGCCACCTGTTCACCCGCCGCTTCATCGACCGTCGGATGCAGGCCTTCCTGCGCCGCAAGAAATACGAAAAATGCGCCTACGTCGGCCGCTTGGTCGGGGATTACGGCTCCCGCGAGATCATGCCGCGGGAGGTCTTCGACGGGTATATCGACGTGACCTTCGAGGGGGAGACCTTCAAGGCCATCGCCGGCTACGACGCCTTCCTCACCCGCCTTTACGGCGGCTATATGACCCTGCCTCCTGAGGAAAAACGGGTCACCCATCACGAATTTACCGCGTACGAGCTCGATTGAGGCGGCCGCGTGATCACGAAAGGGGATATACCTTGTACCGCAGAATACTCATCGTAGGCTCTACCCCCTACAATAAGAACACCCCCGCCCGGGCTTTCGACGCCTACTTCCACGGTTGGGAGCCTGAGAACCTCGCTCAGATCTTTTCCAATCCCGCTACCCCCAAAAAGGGCCACGCGGGCTACTTCTACCAGCTTACCGATAAGCGGATGCTGCAGCGGTTCCTGGGAAAAAAGGTCCGCACCGAGCGGATCTGGACCGAGGGCGAGCTGGAGACAGACAACGGCCAAAAGCCCACGCCCCCCTCGGATAACGGCGGGATCTACAAGAAGCTCTACGGCCTCGGCGCCAAGAAGACCCCCCTGGTCTATCTGCTCCGCCGCATGATCTGGAAGAAGAAGAACTGGTGCAACGATACCCTCAACGCCTGGCTGGACGAGTTCAAGCCCGAGTGCGTGTTCCTGGCCTTCTCAGATGATTTCTTCATCCCCGCCATCGCCCTGTACGCGGCCGAGCGCTTTGATATTCCCATCGTTTCCTGTATCGGTGACGACTACTATTTCAATTACCGCCGCTCCCTCAATCCCCTGTACCATATCTACAAGCGGTCCTACCGCAAGCTCATCCGCAAGGTCTTCGCCCACGGCGGAAGCGCCATCTACATCAGCAACAAGATCCGGGATAAGTACAATTCCGAGTTCGGCCTTACAGGCGAGACTGTCTACCTCACCTCCGAGATTGAGCGGAGAGAGTACCGCCCCATCCGTAAGGAACAGCCCCTCATCACCTACTTCGGCAATATCCGCCAGGGCCGCAACGAGTCCCTGAACGCCATCGGTCAAGCCCTGGGTGAGATCTCCCCCGACTATAAGCTGGAGGTCTACTCGGGACAGACCGAGCGGAAGACGGTCAAGGTCTTCGACGGGAATCCCAGCCTGGACTTCAAGGGACGCATCCCCTACTCCGAGGTGGTGAAAAAGACCGCCGAGAGCGACGTGGTCGTCATCGTGGAGGGCTTCAAGAAAAAGCACGTCAACAATACCCGCTACTCCCTCTCCACCAAGGCCGCCGACTCCCTGGCCTCGGGGGCCCAGATCCTGGTCTACGGCTCGGGCGAGTGCGGCGTGATCGAGTATATGCAAAGCACCGAAGCGGCCGCCGTCTGTACCGATCGGGCGGAGCTGACCGCCTGTATCCGAGGACTTCTGGAGGACGAGGCGCGCCAGCGGAGCAACTACGTCAAGGCCGTCGAGGTCAGCCAAAGGAATCATACGTTAGAAAGCAGCACGGGCGTGTTCCGCTCCGTGGTTGAGGACGCCATTCATGCATACCGAAACAAAGACACCCATTGATTACGAGGTCATCATCAGCACCTGCGGTAAGTTTTCCGACCTGTGGGATGCCCATACCCTCCTGCTGGGGCAGAACTGGGCCCAGCGGGGAAGCAAGACCTACCTGGTCACCGACGATCCCACCGACCGCTCCTTTGAGGGCGTGACCGTGGTCTCGGCGGGTGAGGGTACTGAGATCACCCAGAGGCTGGCCAAGGCCCTGGAATCGGTCACAGCCAAGTACATTCTGTTTACATTGGATGATTATTTCCTCACCGAGCCTATTAATAATGGTAAGATACTGGATACCCTCGCTTTCATGGAGGCCGAGAGCATCGATTACGTCCGCCTCTACCCCGCGAAAAAGAAGAATCTCCGCCGTGAGCATGCCGTTCCCTTCGCGGATCACGAGGGCTACTACCTGCGGGATCTGTCCGAGGGCACCTACAAGATCAGTCTCTACCCCGGTCTCTGGCGCACCGATTTCATGCGCAAGACCCTGGGGGAGGTCATGAACGCCTGGCAGTACGAGGTTGCCCTGACCCCCATGGCGCGGGAGCTGGGAGCGCGCTGCGTCATCTCCAATCACTGCGAGTTCCCCTTCCTGGACGTCATCCGCAAGGGTAAGGTCCTGCGGAAGGCTCACAAGTATTTCCAAAAGAATCCCATCTATCAGTCCGACAGACCCGTTCTCAGCCGTCGCGTGGAGATGAAGCTCAAGTTCCGCGTCTGGCTCCACTACGGTCTGCCTACCCCTATACTCAAGCTGCTCAAGAGGATCATGATGAAGCTGGGCGTGAAGTTCTTCAGCCCCGTGGAGTGATGCGCTCATCAAAGGAGGTCATGCCATGGAAAAGCATACGGCACAACGGAATACGCAGGTGGATATGCTCCGCGGCATTGCCATGCTGCTTGTGGTCCTCGGTCACACCCTGTCGGGCTGCACTACCGAGTACCAGACAAGCTTCGTGTACGAGGTGATTTGGGCTCTCCAGATGCCCCTCTTCGTTCTCATTAGCGGATACGTCACCCGCTATTCCCGCCCCGCGAGCGATCCCGTGAGCCTGCTGGTGCTGCTGGGACGCCGTACCCTGGCCTACCTTCTGCCCTGGACGGTGTGGACCTTCCTCGTCCGCGGCCTGATCTTCGGTGACGAGGGCTTCCTGGATCTCAGGCACATCTTCTACAGCATGGATTCGGGCTACTGGTTCCTCTTTACCATCTGGACCATCTCGGTGATCTTCGCGCTGGCCCGCTTCGTCTCCTCCTGCATCCTGCGGGGAAGAGGGAACGCCGCGGTCGATACTCTGCTGGTGGGTGGCTTCTATATCCTGGGCATGGGGCTCCTGGCTGTGCTGGGCAAGCTCACCGATATGTCCTTCCTGTGCATCAAGCTTACCCTCTACTACATGCCCTTCTTCTTCGCGGGCTACCTCTTCGGCCGCTTCTCGGAGTGGATCATGGGTCTGCGGTACGGCAGGATCGCCACGGACGCCGTCTCGGCGGTCTGTCTCGGTGTGTTCATCTACCTGCTCAATACCCGGGAGATCTACAACGTCGGGGACAGCCTCACGGGCATCATCGTCCGTGCCGCTACCTCCCTGGCCGGCTGTGTCGCGGTGTGCAGCCTCTTCCGTTTCATCACGGGGAGCTTCGAGCTTTTGAACCGCGCCCTGACCTGGGTGGGTGTCCATTCCCTGGAGGTATACCTGGTGCATTACCTGCTTCTGGGTATCGTGCGCCCCACCGAGCTTCCCGCCCTCAGCTCCCATCAGGGTATGCTGACCGCGTTGGTGAATTTTGCCGTTACCGTCATTCTGTCGGTGCTGGTCATTCGCATCCTGAACCACAGCGAGACCCTGCGGCTGGTGCTCTTCGGTAAGCTTCCCAAGAGGAAACAGTCATGAGAGTGTTCCAGATCAATGGCGGCGTGTTCGGCAGTACGGGCGCGGTCATGTTCGGCATCTCCGAGCGGGCGGAGGCTGAGGGGCATACGGTGGTATGTGCCTCCCCCATAACGGTTACCAACCGTGACCGTCATCCCGCTACCCCTTACTATCGGATCGGCACCTTCACCTCCCGCCGGTTCAACGTGCTGTTGGCCCGTATCACGGGACTGGAGGGATGCTTCGCCCGTGTGGCCACGGCACGGCTGATCCGGGAGATCAAGCGCTTCTCCCCCGACGTGCTCCATATCCACAGCATCCATAATTCCTATCTCAATATCCCCATGCTCTTCCGCTATATCAAGGAGAGCGGGATTCCCACCGTCTGGACCCTCCACGATTGCTGGGCTTTCACCGGCCACTGCCCCCACTTCGATATGATCGGATGCGGGAAATGGCTCCGGGATTGCGATGGCTGCCCTCTCTACCGCGGTTATCCCCGCTCCCTTACCGATAACGCCCGCGGGATGCTCCGCCGTAAGAAGCGGTGGTTCTCGGACGTGCCGATCATGACCTTGGTCACCCCCTCGGAGTGGCTCGCCGGTCTGGTACGGCGCTCCTTCCTGGGAGTCTACCCCCTGCGGGTCATCCACAACGGCATCAACCTGCGGGTATTCCGCCCCACCGAAAGCGACTTTCGCGCTCGCTACGGCCTGGAAGGGAAGTTCGTGCTTCTGGGCGTGGCCTTTGGCTGGGGTGAGAAGAAGGGGCTGGATGTCTTCATCGAGCTGGCCGGCCGCCTCCCCGAGGACTGCGCGGTGGTCCTGGTGGGCGGAAACGACGAGATCGACCGCCGTCTCCCCGATGGTGTCGTATCCATTCACCGCACCGAGAACCAGGCCGAGCTGGCCGCGGTCTATACCGCCGCCGACCTCTTCATCAACCCCACCCGCGAGGACAATTACCCCACCGTCAATATGGAGGCCATTGCCTGCGGTACCCCCGTCATTACCTTCGCCACGGGGGGAAGCCCCGAGATTCTGACCCCCGAAACGGGGCGAGTGGTTCCCAAGGGAGACGTGGAGGCCCTGATGCGGGAGATCGAAGCGGTCCGCCGTGACCGCCCATTTGACCGCGAGCGGGTCGCCGCCCACGGGCAGAGCTTCGACGGACAGCATCGCTTCCTACAGAATGTGGAGCTGTACCGCGAGATCATCACACAGAAAAAATAAGGAAAACGGAAATCACTTATGGCATTTTACATTTCGCTTGTCGCGATCTTCCTGGTCTTCGCCAGTATTGTCAAGATGGGCATACCGGACAGGCAGCGGCAGGAACGGATCATCCTGAACGTGTCCATGCTGGCACTCTTCCTGGTCTTTTCTCTCAAGCACGAGCAGGTCGGTACCGACATCATCGGTTATAAAGAGATGTACGACCTGGCCTTTCTCCAGGTTTGGGGCGACTGGGAGTACGTCTATTTTGAGACGGGATACCTCATCCTATCCACCCTGTTCTCCAAGCTGGGACTGGATTTCCAGGTCTTCATGGCTGTCTACTACTTCCTGTTCTGTACGGCGGTGTACCAGCTCATCAAGCGGTACTCCCCCGACGTGACCATGTCCATCCTGCTCTTCATCTGCTACCAGTTCTTCGTGTTCGCCCTCTCGGCGGTGCGGCAGACCTTCGCGATGTCCATCTGCGTGTTCGCCTTCCTCCTATGGCTCAAGCCCAAGAAGCGGCATAAGTTCCTGGCCCTCTTACTCATTGCCCTGGCCATGTCCTTCCACCAGTCCGCGGTCATCTTCTTCGTCATCCCCATACTGACCCTTCTGAAGCCCCGCCTCAACATCCTGTACTGGGTGGCGGGCGGTACCCTGCTCATCCTGATCCGCCCCCTGATCTGGCGGCTGGTATCCTTCCTGTACGATAAGAGCGAGACCGACGTGTCTCTGGGTAATAACTTCATTTTGTGGATCGGTATCTCGGTTTTTGCGGTGTTCACCTACCTGATGAAGGACTACGATAACCCGGATCTGGATGAGGATACGGCGAAAAAGGACACCCTGGCCTTGCGCGTTATCCTGATATGCCTGATCTTCCAGGTCATCTTCTCGGGCTCGGGACTTCTGCGAGCGAATATGTTCTATACCCTGTTCCTGGTGCCCTTCTTCCCCCGCTTCGTGGAGAAGTACGAGGATCGATTCAAAATCATCATCAACTTCCTGGTCGGTGCCTTCCTGATCTACTTCTTCTACGCCGAGGCGTTGGCGCCCAACCAGCTGAACATGATCCCCTACCGCCTGTTCTGGAAATGATCCGGGCAGGTCGGACGTATCCCCAAAATCATCATACCGAATAAATTCGACTCAGAGCCCTTGCGCGGCTTTTTGTCGATTTATATAGGAAATCTCAAAGGCTTCGCTTTCGTCGGCCCGCGACACTGTACTCCCTCCCGTATCCCTCCCGTCATGACCCTGCGCGGGTGGGGGCCTGCGGGAGCAGAGACACTCACACGTGGTGCACCAAGGCAGAGACTCGGAGATTTTCCCAAAATTTAACAAAGGAGAAACAACATGAAAAAAGTACTGACAGCTCTTGTAGCGGTCCTTCTGTCTGTTTCCATGCTGCCCCTGTCCGTTTTCGCGGGCGTGGAGTTCAACACGGCAAATAGCGGATGCGATTTCTACAAGATCATTCAGAAGAATGATTACGCGTTGGCACCCGGCGCTGTGGAGTCTGAGATCGTGGTCAACGACTCTACGGGTAGCAACCGTAACGTGCTCCACATGATTGAGGTTGATCTGTCCAACCCCAATATCTCGATCATGCCTACTGCCGCAAACCTGGCTCAGGCAAACGACGAGTACGGCGATACCCTCCCCCCCGTTGGTACGGTCTCCGGCTTCTATGACAACTCCTCCAATTGGGGTGCTCAGGAGCTGACCAAGCAGGCCGCCGCCATCGAGGAGCTGGAAGGCCTCAACGTCGTCGGCGGTATCAACACCAACCTCCGCTACACCAGCAACCACCCCTACGGTGTCCTGGTGTGGGACGGTGTCATCTACTCCGACGAGAGAAACGCCTCCGGCGTCAGCACCGCCCAGACCTTCCTGGCTGTGTCTGCCGACGGTAAGGCATCCCTGCATTCCGCCTCCGAGCCCATCCCCGAGGGCACCATGCAGGCGATCTCCGCCAACTTCGGCTGGATCATCAAGAACGGCGTCAATCAGTATAAGTCTGATGACCACAAGGATGCCAACCGCGCTCCCCGTACCGTCATCGGTATCAAGGCAGACGGCACCCTGGTCCTGCTCATGAACGACGGCCGTCAGTCTCCCTACTCCGCCGGCGCTACCATGCGCGAGCTGGCTGAGTGGATGCTGGCTATGGGCTGCGTCGATGCAGTCAACTGCGACGGCGGCGGCTCCTCTACCTTCATCACCGAGCGCGAGGGTACCGGCGAGCTGACCATGAAGTCCAGCCCCTCCGACGGTGGCCAGAGAGCTACCCTGGGCGGTCTGCTGGTGGTCTCCAAGGCCGTGGCCGACGGTAAGTTCGACCACGCGACCGTCAAGACCGAGGATACCTACGTGACCCCCGGCACCTCCGTCACCTTCACCGCTACCGGCGCTGACTCCGCAGGCGGCCCCGCCGATATCCCCGCTGACGTGACTTGGCAGGTCAGCGACCCCGAGATGGGTACCGTCGAGAACGGTGTCTTCGTCTCCTCCGGCAAGACCGGTACCGCTACCGTTCAGATGGTGTACAACGGCAAGGTGGCCGGTGAGGCTTCCGTGAACGTCGTGATTCCCGAGAAGATCTTCTTCACCCAGGAGAACATCGTTGTTCCTTATACCAAGACCGCTACCCTGGTGGTCAAGGCTACCGTCAACAACGGCCTGAATGAGGTCCGTGTCAAGAGCGAGGACCTGCTCATCGAGCTGTCCGACAAGGCTCTGGGTACTATCAATGGCTTCGACTACACCGCTTGTGACGAGACCGCAGGTGTTTCTATGGGTGTTGTCAAGGCTACTCTGGTGCATGATACCACCAAGACCGCTGCCGCCAATCTGAGTCTGGGTAAGGGCTCGGAGATCGTCTGGGACTTTGAGGACGGCGATATCTCCGGCCTGAAGTTCGGCTCCGGTTATACCTCCAAGCACCCCGCTCACCCCCATCTGGGCCGCTTCGAGTTCGGCGAGATTCAGCTGGTCGATGCCATCACCGGTCAGGTCAAGAACGGTGAGAAGGCTCTGGCCGTGACCTGCGACTGGTCCAACTTCTACGCTATGGGCTACCAGATGCTCCGTCTCAGCGGTCTGAACGTGGATCTGACCGATGCTGTCCGCGTGGGCTTCTGGGTGTATCTGACCCCCGAGGCTACCGGTATCGAGATCGACTTCGAGAACTGGTACGAGTTCAACTCGGGTGACGCAGGCTCCGACCTGTATCCCGTTGAGGGCTGGTATTACATTTCGGTCGACGCGACCAAGATCACCAAGCCTGTCCTGAACAACCTGAGCATCTACATGACCGATGGTTATGACAGTGCCAGCGCCCTGGATATTCCCAACATCAAGACCGAGCATACCATCTATATCGACGATATCACCGTGGACTACTCCACCGTCGTCGAGGACCGCGAGGCTCCCACCATCTCCCACATCAGCATTCTGAAGGATGCCGACACCTACGAGGAGATGAAGGGCCAGACTGTCCACTCCAATACCATTACCGTTATGGCCGAGGCTGTTGAGAATACCACTCTCTCCAACTATACCGGCCTGGATACCTCCTCCGTGCGCGTGTACGTGGACGGCGTCCTGCTGACCGAGGGCGTGAGCTGTGCCTCCAACGGTACCATCAGCGTGGACAACCTGACCCTGTCCGACGGTATCCATACCTTCTTCATCGAGATCGCTGACAACGCGGGGAATTACCGCAGTCTCACCCGCCGCATCGTCATCGACGGCACCGAGGAGGCTCCCGCCGTTCAGTTTATCCCCGCCGATCCTACCCTCGACCGTCTGCCCATGGGCTCCGTGTACTACATGGATCTGCTGGTTCAGAACATCGAGAACATCCGGAGCGTGACCACCGTTGTGAACCTGGACGGCTCCAACGACTGGGAGCTGGATTACATGGAGGTGGCTCCCGGCTTCACCGCTGAGTACGTCATCGATCCTCTGCACAACAACGCTACCGTGACCGTCACCCGCACCGGCAAGGTTACCGCTGAGGGCGAGGCCGTTCTGGTCAGAATGCCCATTCGTATCTGGAACTACACCCTGCATTTCGATTACCCCGAGTGTCTCGACGACAGTGATAAGACCTGCCAGTTCATCAACACTCCCGATGGCCTGTGGGGCAGCAACTCCCAGTTCCATATCGCGCTGATCCTCGACGTCATTAAGGGCGTTGTGACCTTCACCGATGACACCACGGATACCTTCTCCTCCGAGGAGTATCTGGTGGATACCGAGATGGATAAGCACCGTAACAATACCACCCAGGCCGAGCAGGATGCCAGAAAGTGCTGGCACTACCACGTTGCCGAGGGCATCGAGGACCTGGCTCCCACCTGTACCGAGAACGGCTACACCGGCCGTACCGTCTGCGTCGGTTGCGTCTACGATAACGACGCTTGCGGCTCCATCGTCGACTGGGGTACCATCATCCCCGCCACCGGCCATTCCTACAAGGTCGTTGCCGGCAAGCTGATCTGCAGCTGCGGCGATATCTACGAGGCCAACGGTCTTGTGGAAATGAACGGTAACCTCTACTACATGATCGGTCAGAGCCTCATGACCGGCTGGATCGTGGACGAGGGCAACTACTACTACTTCGCTCCCAACTTCGCCGCCGTTGACGGTGAGGTCACCCTGGAGAACGGCAAGTACACCTACGTATTCGAGGACCATATTCTGGTCAGAGGTCAGATCACCTCCGTGAAGGACCAGGGCCTGTACTACCGCTGGGCCGGTCAGTGGCTCCAGAACCAGTGGTTCGAGCTGGACGGCAAGCGCTACTTCGCTACCCAGAACGGTAAGCTGGCCGTCGGTATCGTCCAGGTCTCCAATACCGGTCTGTACTACTTCGATGAGAATGCTGTCTGCCAGTCCGATTACGAGGGCTTCCTCACCCTGGACGGCAAGATCTACTACCTGAAGGAAGGGAAATGCGTCAGCGGTCTGCATCTGATCGAAGGCTACTACTACTACTTCAGTTCCTCCTCCAAGGGCGCGGCCGCCGTCGGTAAGTTCTACGTGACCAACGACAATGGTCTCGGCTTCCACGGCTACTACGACTTCGACGAGCAGGGCCGCATGATCATGGATTCCACCGACGAAACCAAGAACGGCGTCTACTGCGAGAACGGTACCTACTACTACTACGTCAACGGTGAGCTGACCGGTGCAGGCCTCGTCATCGTGGACGGCTACTACTACTACGCCCGTACCGGCGGTAAGCTGGCCGTCGGCCGTTACTACGTGTCCAACCACAACGGTATGGAGGACTTCGAGGGCTTCCAGAACTTCGCCGAGGACGGTAAGATGCTGGATGCCAACGGCGAGCCTTACTACAAGGCCCCCGTGGTCGAGCCCGAGGAGCCTGAGGAGCCCGAGTTCGATCCCAACAGAAACGGCATCTTCAAGGAGGGTGACGGTTACTACTACTACGTCAACGGTGTCCGTACCGGCGCAGGTCTGATCATCGTGGACAGCTACTACTACTACGCCCGTACCGGCGGTAAGCTGGCTACCGGCAGCTACTTCGTTTCCAAGCACAACGGCATGGAGAAGTTCTTCGACACCCAGGTCTTCGCCGAGGACGGTAAGATGCTGGATGCCCTGGGCAATCCCTACTACGTCTCCCCCGAGACCGAGACCGAGCCCGAGACCGAGCCTCCCTTCGTGGAGACCAAGTACGGTATCTTCCTTGAGAACGGGAAGTACTACTTCTACGTCAGCGGTTACCGTGTTGGCGCCGGTCTGATCGACTACGAGGGCTACTACTACTACGCACGCTCCAGCGGTGAGCTGGCGACCGGTGAGTACTACGTCTCCTACCACAACGGTCTGCTCCAGTACGAAGGCCTGCAGAACTTCGACGATCAGGGCCGCCTGCTGGGTGAGGACGGTACCCCCATCGAGGTGGTATATACCCCCGATAACTCCAAGAACGGCATCTTCTTCGAGAACGGTGATTATTACTACTACGTCCTCGGTAAGAAGGCAAGCGCCGGTCTGGTCCTGGTGGATGGCTACTACTACTATGCCCGTACCGGCGGTGTCATTGCTACCGGCAAGTATTTCGTGACCAACCACAATATGATCCTGGAGTACCAGGGCTGGCAGCTCTTCGCTGAGGACGGTAAGCTCCTGGGCACTGACGGTGAGCCCGTCTTCAAGCCCGTGGAGACTGAGCCCGAGACCGAGCCTGAGACCGAGCCTCCCTTCGATGCCACCAAGACCGGTATCTACCTGGAGAACGGCACCTACTACTTCTACGCTCACGGCTACCGCACCGGCGCAGGCCTGATCCTCGTGGACGGCTACTACTATTACGCCCGTACCGGCGGTATCCTCGCAATCGGCGCGTACTACGTCTCGAACCACAACATGATGATCGAGTATGCCGGCAATCAGTTCTTCGGTGAGGACGGTAAGCTCCTGGGCGCTGACGGTCAGCCCGTCTTCAAGCCCGTGGAGACCGAGCCCGAGACCGAGGAGCCTGAGACCGAGCCTCCCTTCGACGAGACCAAGAACGGTATCTTCCAGGAGAACGGCACCCACTACTACTACAAGGATGGCTACCGCACCGGTGCCGGTCTTGTGGCAGTGGACGGCTACTACTACTACGCCCGCAGCGGCGGTGTCCTGGCCATTGGCGCTTACTTCGTTTCCAATCACAACATGATCGTGGAGTATTCCGGCAACCAGTTCTTTGACGAGCAGGGAAGACTGATCGGCAAGGACGGCAATCCCGTGGTCGCTCCCGAGATCGAGACTGAGCCCGATACCCAGGAGCCCGAGACCGAACCTCCCTTCGATGCTTCCAAGAACGGTATCTACGCTGAGAACGGCGGCTACTACTACTATGTGGACGGCTACCGCACCGGCGCGGGTCTGATCATCGTTGAAGGCTACTACTACTACGCTACCAGCTCGGGTAAGCTGGCTACCGGTGAGTATTACGTCACCAAGCACAACGCAATAGAGCAGTATGAGGGTCTCCAAACCTTCTCCGAGGATGGCAGACTGCTGGACGAGTTCGGCCACTACGTCTACTTCGAGGAGGAGCCCGATGAGCCTGATTTCGACTCCACCAAGAACGGCATCTACGCCGAGAACGGCGGCTACTACTACTACGTGGACGGCTACCGCACCGCGGCCGGCCTGATTATCGTGGACGGCTACTACTACTATGCCCGCTCCGGCGGTCTTCTTGCCGTCGGCTACTACTACGTGACCAACCACAATATGATCACCCAGTATGAGGGCCTGCAGGCCTTCGCCGCCGACGGCCGTATGGTCGACGAGTACGGCGATCCCATCCCCGCTCTCTGATCTTCGTTTTTCCCATGTTTGTCCCCTCTGAGGGACAGAACCCCCCTCCTTGCCCTACGGGGCAGGGAAGGGGGAGCTCCGTGATCTTGAAAATCCACAGCTTCGGCTGTTTTACATAGATAAAAAAAAATAAGGAGAAAAACATGAGAAAGAACACTTTCATCAAGGTGATTGCCTCCGCACTGGCAGTTCTGACTATGATCAGCGTCTTCCCGATTGCTTCTCTGGCCGCTTCCTTTGACGTCTCTGTTTCGAATGACTATTTCACCGTCATTTCGAACAAGACCTACAAGCTGGCCGACGGTGCAACCGAGTCCGAGATCGTCCTCAATAACGCAACCGGTAATGACCGTAAGGTCGTCCATGTGTTTGAGGTCGATACCAAGAACGAGAACATTCTTGTTCTTCCCGGTTACTACGGGATCGATAAGCTGGATCCGGACAATCTGTCTGATTCCACTCATTGGACTGACGGAAAGGTCACTGACACTGCTAAGTACTACGAGGAAGTCCTCGGCTACAACGTACTGGGCGCTATGAATACAGCTTTGGCATATGACTCCAATGCCCCCTATGGTTACATGGTGTACGAGGGCGTGGTTCTGGGTACTCCTCAGATCCACAAGGGCGCAGATACCTACCTGGCTATCGACTGGGAAGGCAACTGCGAGCTTCGCAATATGTCTACTCCTTTGAAGGGTAACGAGAGAACCGCTATTCCCGCTAACTTCGGTTGGCTCGTTAAGAACGGTAAGCTCACCAGCACTAAGGTTGAGCGTACTTCCTCCGATGCATCCCGCTCCATGGTCGGCGTGAAGGCTGACGGTACTCTGGTGTTCTGCCAGGTCGATGGCCGTAATGCTCCCACCTCCACCGGTCTCTCCAACTACGAGATGGGTGAGATGATGCTGGGTCTGGGCTGCGTCAACGCCTTCAACTGCGACGGCGGCGGATCCTCTACCTTCGTTTCCAAGCGTGAGGGTGAGACCGACGTGACCATGCGCTCCATCCCCTCCGACGGTGCAGAGCGCGCAACCATCAACAGTGTGATCATCGTGTCCCTGGCTAAGAACGACGGTAAGTTCGATCACGCCGTTCTGTCCACCGATCACGAGTACTATGCTCCCTACTCCAAGGCCGGCATCAGCGCCAAGGGCGTTGACGGCGCAGGCGGCCCCGCTGAGATGCCCACTGAGGGCTTCACTTGGGCCCTGAACGATGATAGCTTCGGCACCATCGACAACGGTGTGTTCCAGTCCAACGGCAAGAAGGGTTCTGTAACCGCTCAGCTGCTGTACAACGGCAACCTCGTTGGTGAGAAGGTCATCAACATCGTGGATCCCGATAGCTTCAAGTTCAACGTGGACAGCACCGTGCTTCCTTACGGTAAGTCCACCGCCGCAGTCTTTAAATGCACCTACGGTGCTGACAACTGGCTGGTTGGTGTTGACGGCTCCTTCGATCTGAGCGTCGACGATCCTACCGCCGCAACCATCGACGGTAACGTGCTGACCGCTACTACCGACGAGTCCAAGTCCGGCGTCATTCTGACCGCTACCTACAAGGCCGATAACACCAAGACCGCTGTGATGAACATCGCCTACGGTAAGGGCTCCGAGATCGTTTTCGACTTCGAGAACGGTGAGCATGAGTTCTTTATGGGTATCGATGAGGCCGTTCAGTGGGTGAAGGATCACAACGCCAACGGTACCATTTTCACCGACGGTAACTTCTCCAACGAGCCCGACAACGAGACCTTCCTGGGTAACGTTGCTGACGGCGGCTTCGTTAAGAACGGTAACGGTTCTCTGGGTGTGACCCTGGACTACACCACCGGTTCTTACGCAAGCTGGACCTACAACATGTTCTTCTACAAGGGTGAGCCCATCGTGCTCCGTGACGTTGCCAACGGTAAGAAGGCAACCACCTTCGGCGCATGGGTGTACATTCCCGAGGGCGCTGCCGGTCTGGCTATGCAGCTGACTGCTGTTGTCTCCAAGACCGAGGACGGTGCTAACCCCTACACGACTCAGATCACCATGCAGCTGACCACCGTCAGCGGCGCGAAGAAGAATCTGAACGCCATTACCGAGGCTGATATTCCTGAGTCCAGATGGGTGTATATGACCGCCGATCTGACCACCTATCCCTACGTCCGTCTGCTGGACGCTCACAACCCCGACGGTCTGAAGCGTCATCCTAACTTCATTCGTTTCTATGTCAAGCCCCAGACCGCTGCTAAGCTGAACTTCTTCTACGACGACTTCACTCTGGATTATTCCTCCGCCGTCGATGACAGAGTTCTGCCTACCATCTCGAATATCACCTACGCAACCGACGATTCTGCCATTGCTCTGAAAAACGACGCAACCATCGGCAAGAACTCTATGGCATTCTCCGCAAACGTTGCTGATAACGTGGGCGTGACCTCTGCCAAGATCTACGTGGACGGCGTGGCTGTTCCCAGCGCTAAGCTGGCCGGCGGCGTTCTGTCCTGCGACAACGTGACCCTGCTGCCCGGTAAGCATGTCATCGGCTTTGAGGCTGTGGATGCTCTGGGTAACGTCGCTCTCGTGACCCGCTCGATCACCGTTTCCGGTACTCCTCTGCTGACTGTTGGCGGCCACAACGAGTCCAACAAGCTGGCTGAGTACGGCTCCATCTACTACATCGACATCAATGCTGCCGATGCCTCCGCTATTGACACCCTGTCCTTCACCCTGAAACTGCAGACTGCCAATACCTGGGAGACCATCGGTGCCATCGTGGCTGACGGCTTCGAGGCAACCTTTGACTTCAGCGAGCAGTCTCTGCTTCTGAATGTGACTCTGAAGAGAGTCGCTGACGTGACCGGCGCACAGACCCTTGTGAGCATTCCCGTCCGTCTCTGGACCTGGAATGGTATGGATCACGTCACCGGCGAGATCATCACTCCTCAGGAGTGGTTCAAGGGTGGTTACTGCCCCATCGTTGCCATTGATTGCAAGGTCGTGTATGGCGCGGCTGATCTGGGTGAGGCATACAACGGCTACCTGGGTGCCTTTGGTGGTAACTTCAAGGTTGATACCATGATCAACGATATCGCTAATCCTTGGCATTACCATGACGCACACGCGATCGACGATAAGCCCGCTACCTGCACCAAGGCAGGTTACACCGGCCGTACCTACTGCGATGGCTGTATGTCCGTTGTGGATTGGGGTACCATCGTTGCCGCTACCGGTCACACCTACACCGTCGTGGACGGCAAGCTGTTCTGCGATTGCGGTGAGACTGTCACCGACAGCGGTATCATTAGCGTGAATGGCAAGGTGTACTACGCCATCGCCGGCAACCTCCAGTCCGGCTGGATCGTGGATGAGGGCGACTTCTACTACTTCGATCCCGTTGCATTTGCCGCTGTGGACGGTGTCCAGACTCTGGATGACGGCTACACCTACACCTTCGAGAACTGCATCCTGGTCAAGGGCCAGATGGTTGAGAGCGGTGCAAACATTCGCTACCGTTGGGCCGGCACTTGGATGAACAACCAGTGGTTCGACTACGAGGGCGAGCGCTACTTCGCTACTCAGAACGGTAACCTGGCTACCGGCGTTCACCAGATCTCCAATACCGGTTACTTCTACTTTGGTGAGGATTACACCTTCCAGAGTGAGGCTAACGGTCTGACCTGGGTCAACGGTAAGCTCTACAACTTCGTGGACGGTTCTGCACAGACCGGTCTGTACTTCATCGACGGCTACTACTACTACTTCGGTACCGCACTGAAGGGCGCAGCAGCCATCGGTAACTACTACATCTCCAACGACAACGGCCTGGGCTTCCATGGCTATCATGAGTTCGACGAGCAGGGTCGCATGATCATCGACGAGCCCGAGACCGAGCCCGATGAGCCCGAGACCGAGGAGCCCGGCATCGACGTTACCAAGAACGGTATCGTTGAGGAGGGCGGCAAGCTGTTCTACTATGTGGACGGTGTCCGCACCTACGCCGGTCTGATCGCTATCGACGGTTACTACTACTATGTCCGCACCAGCGGCCAGGTGGCAACCGGTTCCTACTACGTCTCCAGCCACAACAGCATCTATGACTACATGGGTCAGCAGAACTTCGCTGAGGACGGTAAGCTCCTGGATGCTGACGGCAACCCCGTTGAGGTTGGTAAGGTTGATACCTCCAAGAACGGTATCATCGAGGAGGACGGCAAGCTGTTCTACTACGTGGAGGGCGTCCGCACCTACGCAGGTCTGATCGCTATCGACGGTTACTACTACTACGTCCGCAGCAGCGGCCAGGTGGCAACCGGTTCCTACTACGTGACCAGCCACAACGACCTCTATGAGTATATGGGTCAGCAGACCTTCGCCGAGGACGGTAAGCTCCTGGGTGCTGACGGCAACCCCGTTGAGGTTGGCAAGGCTCCCGAGATCGACACCTCCAAGAACGGTATCTTCGCTGAGAACGGCGCTCTGTACTACTACGTAGACGGCGTCCGCACCTACGCAGGTCTGATTGCTATCGACGGTTACTACTACTACGTCCGCACCAGCGGTCAGGTGGCAACCGGTGATTACTTCGTCTCCAGCCACAACGGCCTGTATGACTACATGGGTCAGCAGACCTTCGCTGAGGACGGTAAGCTCCTGGATGGCGAGGGCAACTTCGTTGTCGCTCAGTAATCTGACCAACTCTTTCGCCTGATGGCATGACCGTCGGACGAAGGGACTGCCTCACCTGAGGCAGTCCCGCCGGCGTGGGCCGTCCCTTCGGGGGCGGCTCGCGCCGATCCATTTTGAACCAAAACAGAGAAGAGAAGAAATGCAGATCAAAAACAAAATCGTCAAAAACGCCTCCTGGATCATCGGGTGCAAGATCGTACAGTCGGTGCTGAATATCATCATCAGTATGATCGTAGCCCGCACCCTGGGACCATCCAACTTCGGACTACTGAACTACGCCACCTCGGTGGTCGCGTTTTTCATTCCGCTGATGAATCTCGGTATCAATAACATATTGGTCAATGAGTTCGTCAATTCCCCTGAAAACGAGCATACCATCATGGGCTCGGCCCTGACCCTGACCTCCCTGTCCGCTATTCTGTGCATGGGCGGCGTGGGGCTGTTCGTGGGCTTTGTCAACGCCGGGGAACGGGATACCTTGATCGTCGCGCTTCTCTATAGCCTTGTGCTTCTGGCACAGGCATTTGAGCTGACCCAGTATTGGTTCCAGTACAAATACCTCTCCAAGTATACCGCCATCGTTATGCTGGCGGCTTACGTGGTAGTGACCGGCTATAAGATCGTCATCCTGATCCTGAAAACCAACGTCTATTGGTTCAGCGTGGTCAACGCCATCGACTATTTCCTGATCGCCATAGCCCTGTTTTTCCTGTTCCGTAAGCACAGCGGCGGTTGGCCGAAATTCTCCAAGTCGGACGCTCTGCGGCTCTTGAAGAACGGCCGCCCCTACATCATCTCCACCATGATGATCACGGTCTACGCCCAGACGGGCAGCGTGCTGCTCAAGCTCCTGATCGACGAGACCGCGGTGGGCTACTATACCACCGCCACCACCATCACGGGCATGACGGGCTTCGTTTTTACCGCCATCATCGACTCCATGCGCCCCGCGATCTTCGAAGCCAAAAAGGAGAGCCGCGAGAAGTACGAGACCTACATTAAAAAGCTCTACTGCATCATTACCTATATGTCGCTGGCTCAGAGCATCGTCTTCACCCTCTTGGCCAAGCCCATCGTCAGCATCCTGTACGGCAGCGCCTATCAGCCCGCTATCCCCATCCTGCAGGTGGTGGTCTGGTATCTGGCCTTTTCCTACATGGGTGGTGTCCGTAACATCTGGATCCTGGCGGAGCAGAAGACCAAATACCTGTGGATCATCAATCTGTCGGGCGCGCTGCTCAACGTAGCGCTCAATCTGGCACTGATCCCCTACATGGGCATTATGGGAGCCGCTGTGGCAACCGTCATAACCCAGATCTTCACCAACGTTATCATCGGCTACATCATCAAGCCCATCCGCGGCAACAACCGCCTCCTGGTCCAGGGACTGGACCCTCGGGTTCTGCTGCGGAAAAAGAAGTAAACGAGACAATGACCCGGGGTGCCGACGGCATCCCGTGACCATAGAAAAAGGACCGATTCACGCGTAAAACGGGAACGGTCCTTTTCTGATGCTTGGGGAGACGGGCAACCGTCAACGGTCGGGTCTGCCTCGCAGATTGCCCCAATGAATGCGGTTGACGATGGAGACGGTGAGAATGCAGGCCATAGCGGTGGTGAGCCAGCACATGACCTGGGTAATGATGGCATCCATACCGAAGGCGGTGCGGCAAACGTAGTAAAGAATGAACTCGGAGATACAGGCGCAGGCGATCTTAGCGAAGCGGTAGGGCAAAATGAAGATGGCGGCGATAAAGCCGCAAGCAAACAGTAGCAAGGGAATGATCTTGCCGAAATCCAGCCCGACCTCAGTCAGAAGAAGCAGGGAAGCGCCGCTGGGCAGTATATACATGGAAAACCTCCTCGAAAAGTGCAAAGCGATACGTATACATTTACATTATACCATAAAAAACGCTGATTGTCTCGCCAAAAAAACAAGAAAAACCATAAAACCTCAAAATTGGCTGTTTGCACAAAATCCGGGAGGGAAAAATGTGCGCAATCACGAAGGAAGGGAAGGAAAATGTTACAAAATCCCTCTATATTTTTGAGATCGAAACTGGTATACTAAAAGAGTATGACCATGCCCCTGCCATGCGTCTGCTTTGCGCGGCCGAGCCACGCGGAGCGTTACCCGGTTGTGGAGGCCTGATCCCCATAAGAATCTGACAAGACCCGAAAGGAGCGACCGTGTCCCATTCATACGTCAGCTTGACCCGTCTTCTGAAGGAGGCCGGTATCGAGGAGCCCGCCTACGAGGCCTCGCTTCTGTTGGAGTCCTTTGCCAAGACTACCCGCGCGAGCCTCATGACCGACCGCTTCCGCCAGTACACCACTCCCGCCCTGGAGGAGGCCGTTGCCCGGCGCCTGGCTCGGGAACCCCTGCAATACGTCCTCGGAGAGTGGGATTTTTACGGCTGCCGCTTCGAGGTCAATCCCCACTGCCTCATTCCCAGACCCGATACCGAGGTGCTGGTGGAGGCCGCTATTCAGCTTCTGCCTCCCAATGCCCACGCGGCGGATCTTTGTACGGGAAGCGGCTGCGTGGCGGTTTCGGTGCTATTCCACCGTACCGACGTGACCGTCGATGCCCTGGAGCTGTTCCCCGATACCCTGGAGCTGGCGAAGCGAAACGCCCTGCGCAACGGCGTGACGGAGCGCTTTACCCCTGTTCGGGCCGATCTGTTGACCGAGGGAAAGGAAGCCCTTCTCTCCCACGCCCCCTACGATGCCATCCTTTCCAATCCTCCCTACATTCCCACTGCGGATATCGCCTCCCTCTCCCCCGAGGTGCGCAAAGAGCCCTTCGCCGCCCTGGACGGCGGAGCCGACGGCATGACCTTCTACAACGTGATCCTACGGGATTACGCCTCCTTGGTCAAGCCGGGAGGACATATTCTGTTGGAGATGGCTTTCGATCAAGCGGAGGATCTGCGCCGCCTCGCGGCGCTGTACTTGCCTGACGCTACGGTGGAGATCCTGCGGGATCTGGGAGGCAATGACCGCGTCACTAAGATCACTCTTCCCGCCTGATCCGCATATACTGGCGGGAATCTCATATCGAAAGGATACCCATCATGAAGATCACCGTACTGGCAGGCGGCCTTTCCCACGAGCGGGAGGTGTCCCTGTCCTCGGGTTCCCTCATTGCGGGGGCGTTGATTCGCCGCGGCCATGAGGTCTGCCTCGTTGACCTATACACGGGCAAGGCCATGGACGGCTCCATGCCCGCCTTTACCACAGAATCCATTCCTCCTTACCTCGTCAGCCCCTCGGTTCCCGATCTGAAGACCCTCAAGACCGCCACAGGCCGAGGCGAGCGTCGCATGGCCGAGAATATCCCCTCCCTTTGCGCCGCGGCGGATGCCGTCTTCATCGCCCTCCACGGCGACGTAGGCGAGAACGGCCAGCTTCAGGCTTACCTGGATATGGCCTGCATCCCCTATACGGGAAGCGGCTACGTGGGAAGCCTTCTGGCCATGGACAAGGATCTCACAAAGCAGCTTTTGACCCGCGCGGGCGTTCCCACTGCCCCCTGGGTCTACTGCGATCTTGCCGAGGGCATAGAAGCCACCGCCGACCGCGTAGAGGCTGAAATTGGCTACCCCATGGTGATCAAGCCTTGCTCAGGAGGCTCCTCGGTGGGTGTCTCCATGCCCGAAAGCCGCGCTGAATTGCTCTCCGCTATTCGGGACGCCTCCCTGTACGAAAGGAATCTTCTGGCTGAGCGCCGCATTCTTGGACGTGAGCTGACCGTCAGCGTCCTGGGCGGCGAGATCCTCCCCGCCGTAGAGATCATCCCCCTCACGGGCTTCTACGACTACGAAAACAAGTACCAGGCCGGCTTTACCACCGAGATCTGTCCCGCCCCCCTCACAGAAAACGAGACCGCCGCCCTGGAGGCCGCCGCCCGTAAGGGCTTTGAAGCCCTCCGTCTCTGTGGCTACGCAAGATTCGACTTTATCCTGGACGGGGACGGCACCCCCTGGTGCCTGGAAGCCAATACCCTCCCCGGCATGACCCCCACCAGCCTCTTACCCCAAGCCGCCGCCGCCGTGGGGATCGGGTACGACGAGCTGTGTGAGAGGATGGTCTTGATGGCGGTGAAGCGGTAAATTGGGGTTTAGCGGTGTGTTTGAAATCCGATAAGTAAAATGAAACCGCTATGCTGGCGGGCGGCCACCGCCGAGCAAGCTCGGCCGACGCCCCTACAGGCGTATTTCTTTGTTTGACAATAACTTTTCGGGTTTTAAATTATTATAAGGCGGTTTGTAGGGGCGACCCTATGTGGTCGCCCGTTACCCCAAAAATGCATTTCCCATCCGTCAAACATTTCGACAAACCCAAATTTGAACGATCACAACGCCTATAGAATCTATTCCCCTAAGGAGACCTGTGCTATGAGCCTTGATTACCCCCACAACCCCATACTGGACAGTCATATCTTCATCCCCGACGTGGAAGCGCACGCCTGGGGAGACGGTCGGCTCTACCTGTACGGCTCCTTTGACCGTCAAGGTGTGGAGACCTACTGCAGCGACGTCCACCACGTTTATTCCTCGGAGGATCTGATCCATTGGACCGATCACGGCCAGGTCTTCTCCCTGGCGGATTCTACCTGGGCAAAGGACTGCGATGCCCTGTACGCCCCCGACTGCGCTTACCGCGACGGCTGGTACTACCTCTACTACTGCGTGCCCGACGGACGGTGCGGAGTCGCTAAATCCCGGTCCCCCATAGGCCCTTTCACCGACGTAGGACAGATCAAGGGCATCTGGGGCATCGACCCCTCGGTCTTCGTCGATGACGACGGCCAGGCCTACATCTACTGGGGCCAGCTGACCTGGGGCAAGATCGCCAAGCTGAAGGACAACATGGTGGAGATTGACCCGGATTCGGTGGAAGAATCTCTGACCATCCCCGAGCATGAATTCCATGAGGGAAGCTCGGTGAAAAAGGTCAACGGTAAGTACTACTTCCTCTTCGCCGACACCCACCGTCACAGAGATCCCGTCAGCGGCGAGGGACGTCCCACCTGTCTGGGCTACGCCGTGTCGGATCACCCCACCCACGGCTTCAAATACGGCGGCGTCGTCATCGACAATTTCGGGTGCGATCCCGCCAGCTGGAATAATCACGGCTCCTTGGAATGCTTTGGCGGACAGTGGTACGTTTTCTACCACCGCTCCACCCACGGTACCGTCAATTCCCGCCATGCCTGCATAGAGCCCATCCACTTCAATGAGGACGGCTCCATCTCCGAGGTCAAGCAGACCTCCTCGGGTGTGGGGGGCTCCATCCCCGCCTCCGCCCATATTCCCGCCAACCTGGCCTGCGAGCTGAGCGGTCACGTCCGCATCGCGGGGGATGCGGCGTCTGACGAGAATCTGGTGCTCTCCGAGATCCGAAACGGGGACACCGCCCTGTTCCGCTATGTGGAGTTCAGCGGAGAGACTCATATGAGCCTGCGGATGAATACAGCTACCCCTCTGCGGGTGGAGCTGTATATCGACGGCAGCTATTACTCTGAGACGGCGATCGCTCCCGCCGAGGGCTACGCCGAGACCGCCGCCGAGATCCCCGCTCTGTACGGCCGCCATACCGTTACCTGGAAATTCTACTGCAGCGACGATACCGCCCACATCTGCGCGGACGCGCTGAGCTTTCATTGAAAGGGAAGAAGCCATGAACTACTATATCGGTATTGATCTGGGTACCTCCTCCTGTAAGGGTATCCTTCTGAACCGCAAGGGCACCGTCCTCGCCGAGCACAGCGTTAGCTATCCTGTTTCCACTCCCTACACCAATTGGAGCGAGCAGGACCCCGCCGACTGGTACAAGGCCGCCGTTGAGATCCTTCAAGTCCTGTCCGAGGGCAGGGAAGAATCGGTCAAGGGCGTGGGCATCGCGGGCCAGATGCACGGTCTGGTCATGCTGGACGAGCACGACGAGGTCATCCGCCCCGCCATCCTTTGGAACGACGGACGGAGCGCCCCCCAGACCGCCTATCTCAACAGCCTCGGTACCCTCCCCGCCCTTACGGGCAATATCGCTTTCCCGGGCTTCACCGCCCCCAAGATCCTCTGGGTCAAGGAGAACGAGCCCGAGAACTTTGCGAGAGCCAAAAGGATCTGCCTCCCCAAGGACTACCTCGCCTACAAGCTGACGGGTGTCTTTTCCTCGGAATACTCCGACGCGGCGGGTATGCTTCTGCTGGACGTGCGAAACAAGTGCTGGTCCCCGGAGATGTGCGAGATCTGCGGCATCACCGTGGATATGCTCCCCACCCTTTTTGAGAGCTATGAGGCTACCGGCAAGCTCAAGGCCGAGTATGGGCTTCCCAACGCCATCCTCTGCGCGGGCGCGGGAGACAACGCGGGCGCGGCTGTGGGCACCAACACCCTCCACGACGGGGATTGCAGTATCTCTCTCGGTACCAGCGGCACCATATTCCTGCCCTGTGACGAGTTCAACACCGCCTGCGGCACCGCCCTCCACAACTTCGCCCACTCCAACGGCAAGTTCCACCTCATGGGCTGTATCCTCTCCGCCGCCTCCTGCAACAAGTGGTGGATCCGCGATATTCTGGACACCAATTACGACGATCCCGCCGAGCCTCACTACGGCAAGACGGGTGTCTACTTCCTGCCCTACCTGACGGGCGAGCGTTGCCCCCACAATGACGTAAACGCCCGCGGTGCCTTCATCGGTCTGTCGGCTACCACCACCCGCGAGGACATGGATCTGGCCGTCCTGGAGGGCGTGGCCTATGCTCTTCGCGACTGCGTGGAGGCGGGCGGCGTCAAGATCGACAAGGCCGTTCTCTGCGGCGGCGGCGCGGTCAGCAAGGTCTGGCAGACGGCCCTCGCGAACATCCTCGGCGCGGATATCTACCTCACCGAGACCGAGCAAGGCCCCTCCTTCGGCGGCGCGCTGTTGGCTATGACTGCCTGCGGTGAGTACGCCACGATCTACGAGGCCGCCGATGCCACCGTGAAGAAGGCCCTGGCCGTCAAATGCGATCCCGCCCTGAAGGAGACCTACGACAGAGGCTACGAGGTCTACCGTCAGCTCTATCCCGCGCTGAAGAATATCCGACTGTGAACAGCACGGTATTCTATGAGATCAAGCACGGAGTCGGTGCCGATTACTTCACGGTAGAGCGCAACCGCGATTTTTCCTTCCCCTTACATATGCACCGATGCTACGAGGCGGTCCTGCTCCTGGAGGGAGAAATGAAGGTGCGGATCGAGAAGGAGGAGCATTCACTGAGGGCGGGGGATATGATCCTCATCAAGCCCAACCGTGTCCATAGCTTTGAGACTCCCGTAGAAAGCCGACATATCCTCTGCATATTCGTCCCCGAGCTGATCGCGGCGGTGACGGATATGCTGATCACCTACAGGCTCGTAAGTCCCATCATTCGTGACGTTCCCCCCCTGTATCGGGAGTTGCTCCTTTCTCTGCGGGAGGACTCGGATACCGCCACGGTCAAGGGGACCCTCTATCTCATAGCCGGGCTCTTCTGCCGTCAGCTGGACATGACCGCCGAGGATACCTACGGCGGGGATACCGCCCTTCTGCGCAGTATATTCCGCTTTGTGGAGATCAACACCGACAAGCCCTGTACCCTGGAAAGCCTGGCGGAGGCCTTGAAGTATACGCCCTCCTATCTGTCCCGCTTTTTCAGCGCAAACGTGGGGCTATCCTACAACACCTACGTCCGCAACGTAAAAATGAACCGGGCCTGTTATCTGCTCCGTAACACCGGGGAGAGTATTCTGAGCATTTCTCTCAAATGCGGCTATACCTCTCTGAGCAGCTTTAACAGGAGCTTCAAGCGGCTTACGGGCACAAGCCCGACCCAATATCGAGACACCCTCCGCACCGCCCGTAAGGGGGAGACGGAATCTGTGTAAGCAAAAAGATAACCCCTTTGGAGAGCCGTACCGGTCTTCCAAAGGGGTATTTCGTTTGGGGCAGTGCCGTATTACTCGGTGAACAGCCCCTCGGGAATATGGGACATCCAGTTGGGATCGGCAGGGATGCCCAGGGCGTGTGCTATGATGGCGGGGAAGTCCTTGACCTGCATGAAGGAGATCCGACCCTTGCTGACGGTCTTGCCCTCCATGGCTACGAAGACCCACTTCTCCTCGTCGGTGTCCGAGCCGTGGCCGCGGCCATAGCCGCCGTGATCGGCGGTGATCATGAAGAGGGTATCCTCCAGGATGCCCGCCTCGGCACAGGCGTTGTAGATGCGGTCGGCATAGCCGTCGCAGATATTGATCTGGTTCAGATGGTTCTCAGAGCCGTAGCCGTGGGCGTGGCCCGCGCCGTCCACCGAGTCGAACTGGATGAACAGGAAGTTGGGCTTCTCGGCCTTGACGTACTCGCAGATCCGGTCGCACAGAGGGCCGTCGTCGCAGGTGGCGGTGACGGTCTGCTCGTCGTCCAAAAGGCCCGTGATGATGGGTCTCCAGTTGGAGAAGCAGCCCATGCGGGCGTCGGGGATGGCGCGGCGGATCATGCGGTAGATGGTGGGATGCTCCTCGGTGGCCAGGGTGGAGGGGGCGGCCGAGAGCTTGTCGTTGTGCAGACCGTGGATCTTACAGGTGACGCCCATGAGCATGGAGCCCCAGCACTGGGCGGAGTCGGTGGGAACGGCGGTGAGGCACATATCGGTGCCCGCCCCCGCGGCCATGACGCGGCGGATGGTGGGCGCAGTGGTGTTGCGGTAGAAATTGCCCGCGCCGTCGATGCCGACGAGGATAACGTGCTTGTAGGTATACATGATCATACTCCTGTTCTATATACAGCCTTGAGGGCCGATATGCAAATGCAAATGGTCCGCCTATTCGGCAAACAGACCCTCGGGCAGGACTGCCTGCCAGGTATCGCCGCCGGGAACACCCAGAGCGTGGGTGATGATCGCGGGAATGTCCTTGACCTCCATGGAGATCTTGGCACCCTTGATCACGGTCTTACCGACAGCGGAGAAGAAGACCAGCTTCTCCTCGTCGGTGGTGCCGCCGTGACCGTGGTCGAAGCCACCGTGGTCGGCGGTGACGATGAAGAGGGTATCCTCCAGGATCCCCGCGTCCTTGGCGGCCTCGTAGATCTTGGCGGTCAGCTCGTCGCAGATATCGATCTGCTCCAGGTGCTTCTCGGAGCCGTAGCCGAAGGCGTGGCCGGCATGATCCACCGAATCAAACTGGACGAAGAGGAACTCGGGTTTCTCCTCGCGGATACAGGCGCAGATGCGCTCAGTGAGAGGCTCGTCGTGACCCGTGTCCTGATGGGTGGCGGGATCATCTACGATGCCGTAGTTGATGGGATTCCAGTTACAGAAGGAGGCCAGAGCCGCGTCGGGATGGGCTCTGCGTATGAGAGTGAAGACCGAGGGGATGTCGGTGTTGGTATAGGGGGTGGTGGAAATGAGGGTATTGTTCAGCCCGTGAACGTCGGGAAGAACACCCAGGAGCATAGAGCCCCAGCACTCGGCGGAGATGGTGGGGATGGAGGTCAGGCAGGTATCGGTGCCCGCGCCCTCCTCCATGAGGCGGCGGATGGTGGGGGCCTTGGCGCGGCGGTAGAAATTACCCGCGCCGTCAATGCCGACGAGTATGACGTGCTTGTAGGTGTAGGACATGGGAATGCCTCCTGTATATGAAAAAGAATGAACAAAAGGGGGAGGGAAAGGAAGGACCCGTGAAGGGGGGGCATGTGAGCAAACTCCAAAAAAGGGGACTTGTACACGACGGATTATGATATATCCGAAGGTACAAGTCCTTTTAAGTAGGGCGTGCCGTACGCTGCTCAGGGGAGGGCAGCGCAGGCACAGGGGGATATCCAAAGGATATCGGGTTTCGAAATCAGTTCTTCTTCAGAACCACAGCGGCAGCGGCGGCAGCCAGCAGAGCGACTGCGCTGAAGCCGATGACGGAACCGCAGCCACCCTCAGCCTCGGTCTCGGTGGGAGCCTCGGTAGCGGGAGCATTGGTCTCGGGAGCCTGAGTAGCGGGAGCCTCGGTCTCGGGAGCCTCGGTGGGAGCCTCAGTGGGAGCCTCGGTCTCGACCTCGGTGCCGGCGTAAGCGTAAGCGGAAGCCTGATCAGGGAACAGAGCGATCTCCTCGATGTAAACCACTGCGTCGGGAGAGGGGTTCACGATCTCGAAGGCGAACTGGTTGATCAGACCGTTCCACATGTCCTCCATGTTGAAGAGCATGTACTCGGTCTCACCGTTACAGGCGGGGAAGCCGTCGGCCATCAGGTTGCCGGATGCATCCGTAGTGGAATGATCCTCACCGGCCAGACCCCAGATCAGAAGATCCTCGATCTCGCCGACGACCTTCAGGCGGACAGCGATGTACTTGACGTCGTCAGCATTCAGGTTCTCAAGGCCTGCGCGGCGGACGAACTTAGCGTAGTTGACGTAGAGCTTGGGGTTACCGGTGATGGTACCGTCATCGTTGGTGGTGGGAATGAGCTTGGCACCCATGTGATCCTCACCGTAGAAGTGCAGGTTGTGCAGGTTGGCGCAGCCGTACTCACCGATAGCGGGGATCAGGTCGGTCTTCTCGGTCAGGGTCACGATGTTGTTGGTGTAGGTGACACCGTCCTCACCGCCGATGACCTCGTTGGAATCGTCGTACTCCTGCTCGGGCTCGAACTTGTTACCCTTACGGTAGTTGTTCTCGTCGGCAGAAGCGTTGTCAGCGATCTCCTCGGCAGTCAGGCAACGGTTGTAGAAGCGGAAGCCGTAGACGTCACCGCCCCAGACGCGCTGAGGGTTGTCGTGGCCCCACATCAGGGTGTCAGCGATGTTGGTGTGCTGGGGAACACCGGTAGCAACGGCAACGCCGTTGACGTAGATGGTGCAGAGGGGATCCGCACCCTCGGCCATGGTGAAGGTGATGGCCATGGTGGAGTTGTTCAGCAGAGCTGCACCGTCATCCAGCTTGGGACGATCCTGGTTCTGGTCGTTGTACTTGTACTCCAGGTTGTCGTCGGTATCGGTACCGTTGGGCACGCGGACGAACAGAGCGAACTCGTCGTTATCGGAGCTCATCAGAGTGATCCAGTTGGTAGCGGCGAAGTTGACCTCACCGAGAACCATCTCGATGGTGTACTCCTGGCTGTTAGCCACCTCAACAGCGGCATCAGGGAAGTAGGTGGGGTTGGCATCAACGTGGAATGCGTTATCGGTCCAGTAGTTGGTCTCGTTCAGCTTAACGGTCATGTGGTTGCCGTTACCGGACAGATCCTTCCAGGTAGTGGTCTCGTAGTCCTGGAGGCCGTTAGAGTTGTTGGAGGCGTCGTACCAGATGACCAGATCGTCTCTGACGATATCGGTCTTCTTAGCGGCGGAGACGGAAATGCACAGAGAAGCAAAGCAAGCCAGAACAAGAGTCATGGCAACAAGCACGGAAAGTGCTTTCTTGAAACAGTTCATTGGAGTTTACATCCTTTCATAAAAATTAAGGGGATCGAGGGGGTGACCCCGTGCGTTGGGCGGTCAACGGCTATTTCCCCTGAGCGCGCGGACCGTACAAGGCGCGGAGCTTTTGCGTACTTATATTATACACGATTCTATCGGATAAGTCAATGGGGAATCCTAAAAAAAATTTGAACAGAATGGATAAAATTATGACCTTTTTGTAAATATGTTGAATTCGTGTTGAAATAGCGGGTCGAATATGGTATAATTAGACAATCAAACGACCCGCAAGGAGGATCCATCATGGAACCCATACAGATTATCGGGCAGGTCATCAGCGTGATCGCCGTTATCATCACCTTTGTCACATATTTGATGAAGTCATCCACCCAGATCTTCGTGACCAACGCCATCGCGACCGCGGTCTCATGCGTCGCTTACGCTATGCTGGGGGGTACCACCGCGCTGGGTCTGAACATTCTGTGCGTCGTCCGCAACGTGTGCTACCTGTACAAGGATAAGAACAAGTACGCCGCCCGCATCCTGCCCCCCGCGCTGGCCTTGATCATGGCGGTCATGAGCGCCTTTTTGTGGGAGGGCTACCACAGCCTTTTCTTTGTGGTGGGCATCACCCTCAATACGCTTGCCATGGGGTATTTCAACGCCCAGAACCTGCGTAAGAGCATCCTGCTGACCTCGTCTCTGATCCTGATCTACAACCTTCTCATGCCCATCCCCTCCATCGGAGGCTCCATCAACGAGGTCGTGGCCATTACCTCCTCGGTCATTGGACTGATCTGCTACAGAGGAAAGAAACAGGCCTGAGAAGGGCTGCTAACTTGCAGTTTAGCGGTGTGTTTGAAATCCGATAAGTAAAATGAAACCGCTATGCTGGCGGGCGGCCACGCAGGGCCGCCCCTACAGGCGTATTTCTTTGTTTGACAATAACTTTTCGGGTTTTAAATAATTATAAGGCGGTT
>JAZNJA010000226.1:0-5703 GCA_045577755.1 Eubacteriales bacterium | reverse complement strand
GGGGTTTATGGGGCTGTTGGTTCGTGCTAACCCATGGGTGTTGCCCTCTCACCCGCCTACGGCGGGGGCTGCCCCAAAGGGGGGGCCTTTCGTACTAAACCCAGCGAAATCCCGTTTCCCGACAAGTGTTTTCCCGCCGTTCTGAGGCTCCCCCTCTGGGGGAGCTCCGCGAAGCGGTGAGAGGGCAAATATCGCGGGCAAGCCGCAAACAAACAGCCCGATAAACCCAAATTTGAACCTCCCCAAAGAAAGGAAACTCATATGAAGATCGCATTTTTCGACGCAAAAAGCTACGACAAGCCCTCCTTCGATCGCTTCGGCGGCGAGCAGGAGGTGGAATTCAAGTATTTTGAAGCCAAGCTCAACGAGGATACCGTGGAGCTGGCTCACGGCTTTGACGGTGTCTGCGTATTCGTCAACGATACTGTGAACGCCGCCGTCATCGACCGTCTCTGCGAGCTGGGGGTCTCCCTGGTCGCTCTGCGCTGTGCGGGCTTTAACAACGTGGACATGAAGCACGCCTTTGGCCGCATCCACGTGGTGAGAGTCCCCGCCTACTCCCCCTATGCTGTGGCCGAACACACCATGGCCCTGCTCCTGACCTCCATCCGCCGCATTCACAAGGCCTACATCCGCTCCCGCGACTTCAATTTCAGTCTCAACAACATGACAGGCTTTGATCTTCACGGCAAGACCGTGGGCGTCATCGGCACGGGGCGTATCGGTCGGGTGTTCATCGACATCTGCCGCGGCTTCGGCATGAAGGTGCTGTGCTACGATAAGTTCCCTGCGCAGGGGCTGGACAACGGGGATACCATTCGCTACGTGGAGCCGGACGAGCTGTTCGCAAACAGTGACATCATCTCCCTGCACTGCCCGCTGACCGAGGAGACCTACCACATCATTGACGGGGCCGCGCTGGACAAGTGCAAGAAGGGCGTGGTGCTGCTCAACACCTCCCGCGGCGCGCTGGTGGATGCCGAGGCCCTGCTGGCGGGGATCAAGTCCCGCAAGGTGGGGGCGGCCTGCCTGGACGTGTACGAGGAGGAGTCGGATCTCTTCTTTGAGGACAACTCGGGGCACATTCTGGAGGATGATACTCTGGCCAGACTCATCTCCATGCCCAACGTCATCGTGACCTCCCACCAGGCGTTTCTCACCGAGGAGGCGTTGTCCAACATCGCCGAGACCACGGTGAACAACATTGTGGAGATGATCGCTACGGGGTCCTGTCCCAACGAGTTGTGCTACAGGGGCGGGAATACCGAGGATTGTAAGAGCGGGAAGTGTTTTTGAGGGCATTAGGGGTAACGGGCTGACGGCCGCTTCCTTTAGCCTTCCCCAGCGGGGAAGGTGGCGCGCCCGTAGGGCGTGACGGATGAGGAGAGCGGGTTGGGATTTTCATACGGGTGCAAGCAGAAACCATTGATATGCAAAGAGAAATCACACCCGATACCAAACTGCGGTTCGCCCTCCCCATCCCCCGCTTCGCGTCCCCCTTCCCCGCTGGGGAAGGCAAAAGAACGCACCGAAAAACCCAGATTTGAAGACAAGCAAGAAAAGCAGCTACCAATGGGCCCCCCATTTGGCAACTGCTTTTTTGCATAAAAAACAGAAACTGCCCCGCGGACTTTACATGCCGAAGTGAGGGACGAATCCCAAACAGTTTCTGTATATTTATTATACCAGATTATTCTGTACTTGTCAATACTTGTTTTACACTTTTTCGATCTCGTCCTTGACGAACGCGATCTGGCTCTTCACCGAGCCTACCGACGTGCCTCCCTCGGAGATGCGCTTCTCGACGCAGGTCTGCAGGCTGATCTCGCCGTAGAGATCCTCCTCAAAGAGGTCGGAGAAGGTGCGGTAGGTCTCCAGAGGCAGGGTCTCCAGTACTTCCCTATTGGCGATACAATGGGCCACGATCTGACCCGAGATCTTGTAGGCGGTGCGGAAGGGGAGGCCCTTCTTGACCAGGTAGTCGGCCAGGTCGGTGGCGTTGATGAAGCCGCCCTGTGCCGCGCGGAGCATATTCTCGGGGATGGCCTTCATGGTAGCCACCATGGGAGCGGCCACGGCCAGGCACATCTTGACGGTGTCCACGCAGTCGAAGATGCGCTCCTTGTCCTCCTGCATATCCTTGTTGTAGGCCAGGGGGATGCCCTTGAGGGTGGTGAGCAGAGCGATGAGATCGCCGTAGACGCGGCCCGTCTTGCCGCGGATCAGCTCGGCCATGTCGGGGTTCTTCTTCTGGGGCATGATGGAGGAGCCCGTGGTGTAGGCGTCGGACAGCTCCACGAACTTGAATTCCCAGCTGGACCACAGGATGATCTCCTCCGAGAAGCGGGAGAGGTGCATCATCATAAGGGAGCAGGCGGAGATGAACTCCACAGCGAAGTCACGGTCGGAGACGCCGTCCAGGGAGTTGAGGACGATGCCGTCAAAGCCCAGTTTGGCGGCCTCAAAGCGACGGTCGGTGTTGTAGGTGGTACCCGCCAGAGCGCAGGAACCGATGGGGGAGAGGTTCATGCGGCGGCTTACGTCCTTCAGGCGGTCGATGTCGCGGAGGAGCATCATGGCGTAGGCCATGAGGTGGTGGCCGAAGGTGATGGGCTGGGCGCGCTGGAGGTGGGTGTAGCCGGGCATGATGGTGGCGGCATTGGCCTCGGCCTGCTCGGTCAGGGCCTCGATGAGGTCGCGGACGAGGGCAATGATCTCGGTGATCTCGTCCCGCAGGTACATACGGATATCCAGGGCCACCTGGTCGTTACGGCTTCTGGCGGTGTGGAGCTTCTTGCCCACGTCCCCCAGCCGCTCGGTGAGCACCTGCTCCACGAACATATGGATGTCCTCGCAGGTCATGTCGATGGGGAGGGCGCCCGACTCAATGTCGGTGAGGATCCCCTCCAGGCCCGCGATGAGGGCGTCGGCCTCGGCCTCGGTGATGATGTTACAGGCGGCCAGCATAGATGCGTGGGCCATGCTCCCCGTGATGTCCTGGCGGTACATACGGGAGTCGAAGTGGATGGAGGAATTGAAATCGTCGGCGATCTGATCGGTGTGGCCGTCGGTGCGGCCTGCCCACATTTTTGGCATGGTTGTATTTCCTTTCGGGTGATGGTACTCCCTTTGCGGGGCGGAGCCAATCGCGGCACGGAGTCGCGTCTCGGTTCCGTAGAATGGAAATTCCCCTCTCGACTCGTCCGTCGGGAGGGGAAGTCGGGGCTTTGGGTCAATAGAACCAGTCCAGATTCTTCTGAACGTAGCCCATCATGCGGCGGCGGATGTACTTGGCGTTCCCCATGATGAAATCGCGGAGCCACGCGATATCGTCCACACTCGCGGCATTGCGGTAAGCCTGGCGAAGGGTTTTGCCCATGGCCTCGTCACCGTTGGAGGCGAGGACGTCAGTCAGGGTATCGATGGCCGCGGAGGGAGCGCAGAGGAACATACGCCAGCCCTCGGGACGGTCAAGCTCGATGAGATCGTAGAGCATCTTGTAGGCCGCCAGAGGCTTATAGACGCCGCCCACGCCGAATCGGTCGCTGTCCGAGGCCAACAGGTTCTCATTCCACAGCTTTTCCATGGAGGAGGTCAGGCCCTTCATGAAGTAGGTCATGCGGCTGTTGACACGGTCAAAGCTCAGCTCCTCAACGGGGATGTTGCAGCGGTTTTTGGTATCGTACAGGAAGAAGTTCGGGTCGTTATCCCGGGACAGGTACAGCAGGTACAGCACCCCGAGGCCGATCAGGAGGCAGAGGACGGCCACGATGGCGATACAGACTTTATAGAAGGTCGAGCCCGCACCGGGCACGAGGAAGGCCAACAGGATGATGCCGCCGAGGATGAACAGGAGCGCAAGCGCCAGAAGCACAGGCATCATATTCTTTTTGAATTTCATGAAAAAACCCCTCTCCGCCACCCGAGACGAGCGGCAAAACATTCATAGGTTGATTATACCACAAATTTCTGATTTTTGCAAGAGCTTTGCGGAATTTTCTTGCGGGTTGGAAAAGAATTTTCCCTTCTGACCGCGTCTTCGGGGAGATGGGGTGTTTGTCCCGCTCCCGCTTTGCGGGAAAACCGTCTTTTCCCCTCTTCGTTCTATTTCCGAGGGCGCGGCCATATACTGAATCAACAAATTCACTCACGATCACGGAGGTACACAGGATATGGCCGACCATTCCATTTACAAGGACATTGCCGAGCGCACGGGCGGGGATATTTACATTGGGGTGGTGGGCCCCGTCCGATCCGGGAAATCCACCTTTATCAAGCGGTTCATGGAGTCTCTGGTGCTGCCCAATATAGGGGAGGGCTACTCCAGAGAGCGGGCGAGGGACGAAATGCCCCAATCGGCGGCGGGTAAGACCGTCATGACCACCGAGCCCAAGTTCATCCCCGACGAGGCGGTCACCGTGCGGCTGGACGACTCGGCGGCTATGCGGGTCAAGATGATCGACTGCGTGGGGTATCTGGTTCCCGAGGCGCTGGGGGCTGTGGAGAACGGACAGCCCCGCATGGTGCGCACTCCCTGGTCCGAGGAGCCCATGCCCTTTGCGGAAGCCGCCGAAATGGGCACCCACAAGGTCATCACTGAGCACGCCACCATCGGTATGCTGGTCACCACCGACGGCTCCATCGGGGAGATCTCCCGTCAGGCTTACGTGGAGGCCGAGGAACGGGTGGTGCGGGAGCTGAAGGCCCTGGGCAAGCCCTTTGCCATGATCCTCAATTCCACCCACCCCGGGTCCGAGGAGAGCGTGGCGCTGGCCTACGAGCTAGAGGCCAAATACGGTGTTCCCGTGGCGCTGGTCTCCTGTCTGGACCTGGACGCCGAGGATATCCGCCACATTCTGGAGCTGGTGCTGCACGAGTTCCCCGTTACCGAGGTGCGGGTGCGCCTCCCCGAATGGACCACGGCGCTGGAGCCCACCCACCGCATCCACACCGCCCTCATGTCCCAGCTGCGCCGCTCAGCCGACCGTGTCCGCCGCATCGGAGATATCCGTGAGGCCTTCGCGGATTTCGCCGAGTGCGAGTTCGTGGAGTCGGCCGACGTGGAGGAGGTAGACCTGGGACGGGGGTCCGCGCGGATCCTGCTCCGCATGAAGGAAGGGCTGTACTACCGGGTGCTGAGTGAGCTTTCGGGCTTTGAGATCGACGGAGAGGAGTCCCTGATCGGTCTGCTCCGCTCCTTGGCGGGCATGAAGGCCTCCTACGACAAGGTGGCTCAGGCTCTGCGGGAATGCGACGAGCGGGGGTACGGCATCGTCATGCCCGACGTTTCGGATATGCGTCTCGACGAGCCGGAGATCGTACGGCAGGCGGGGGGCTATGGGGTACGCCTGCGTGCCTCCGCCTCCTCCATTCACATGATCCGTGCCGACATTGAGGCCGAGGTCAGCCCCATTGTGGGAACTGAGCAGCAATCCGAGGATCTGGTGCGGTACATGCTGCGGGAATTCGACGAGGATCCCTCCCGTATCTGGGAATCCAATATGTTCGGAAAAAGCCTCTACGAGCTGGTCAACGAGGGCATACACACCAAGCTGGCCCATATGCCCGAGGCTTCCCGCGCCAAGCTCTCCGAAACCCTGGAGCGCATCATCAACGAGGGCAGCGGCGGTCTCATCTGCATTCTGCTGTAAGCCCGATTCCCCGTCCCCGCAGACGCACAAAGCCCCCCGCCGTACGGCGGGG
>JAZNJA010000225.1:0-24101 GCA_045577755.1 Eubacteriales bacterium | reverse complement strand
GATCTTGGGATCCTCTTTTTGTCGTACTCATTTTGGCCTCTTTGGGAGGCTTTTTCTTTTGTTGGGGCTTATAAGTGTTGGCTTACATAGAAAAGGGCTGAGCCATTCGCTTTCTGAAAAGCTTTTGACTCAGCCCCTTTTTATTTTGTAGGGCATTCAAATTCGGGTGTGTCTGTGGGTTGGCAGTGACCTTGATTAGCCTTCCCCAGCGGGGAAGGTGGCACGCCCAAAGGGCGTGACGGATGAGGAGAGCAGGTTGCAGAAAGCATCTTCGTTGTCAGCTTTTTCCTTGTATATCAAAGAAAATTTCCACTCGGAAGGCTTATGTGTGCGGCTCTCCTCATCCACCGCTTCGCGGTCCCCCTTCCCCGCTGGGGAAGGCATCTCGCTTCGCTCGAAAACGAGAGAACCCACCGATAAACCGAAATTTTACTCTTTTGCATGGAGACATTTTCTGCTTTTTCCCGAAACCGTGTTGACAATTTTGGCAAAATATTATATAATGGGAAGCGGAAAAAAATAACCGCGATAGATTGCCAACTGCAAATCAACGGTGGGCTGTCTGACGGAAAATGCGGGATAGCGAAACCCTGAGTTTATTTGTTTCTCATCATGTTTTTTCAAGAAGGAAAGGGACACAAATGAAAAAATCGAAATTGGCATTGGTTAGTGCGACGGTGAAGAGTCAAGTCCAATTAATACTCGGACTGATTTTGGTACCTTTTGGGTTAATTGGCGTGTGTTGCTATCTACCTAATCCGATTGAGTATGGCATCGGACTTATTATCTTCATGTTTATTCTCTTTGCACTGGGCTTGTTTTTATTATGGTGGGCTTTGAGAACTAAGAAACTAATTTCACAATTTCGGCATTATGTTTGTATCCTCTCAAATCAATCCTCTATGTCTATTTTCGATCTTTCTCAAATTCTTGGAAAACAGGAAAAGGAAGTTATGGACGATCTGCAAGCGATGATAGACCGCCGTTTCTTTGCAGCTGCTTATATTGACCATAAAAAGAAATGTCTTATTTTTCCCTTGACGGAAAAAGAGGCGCAAAAGGACAAAGAAGAGGAAGCTAACCAGCAACACGTAATTGTGTCCTGCTCTGTTTGCGGTGGATATAACAAGATTGTGAGCGGCAAGACAGGCAACTGCATTTTCTGTAACAATATTATTCAAGGCTGATATTACATACCATCGAAAGGGAACCGATCATGCTCCAAGACCTTCATTCCCACACCTACTACTCCTTCTGCGGAAAGGACGCCCCCGAGGCCATCGTGGAGGCCGCCATCGCGGGGGGTCTGGACACCTTCGGCATCACCGACCACAACTACGGCATCGGTTACGCCCGCCACAGCGTCTTCTGCGCCACCGCCAATATGGAGCTGGACAACTACGAGCGCACCCTCCGCCGCTACTACGATCACATCAATCTCATCAAGGAAAAGTACGCAGGTAAGATCAACGTCCTGCGGGGTATCGAGCTGTGCACCCTGAAGAGCGAGCAGCACCCCAATTTCTCCCTCCCCGACGGCGCGGATATCTCCTACTTCGACTACTGCCTTATCGAGAATCTGGACAACCATACCTCCATCACGGGGGGTGATCTCTTCGCCTACGCCAAGCGGTGCGGGACTCCCGTCGTGGGCGTGGCCCATACCGACCTCTTCGCCCATATCGCCAAGCTGGGGGAGGACCCTTTGGACTACTTTACGCGCATGGCCGAGCAGAATATCTTCTGGGAGATGAACGTCAGCTACGATTCCATCCACGGCTACCGCGAGCATAAGTACTTCCTGGATTTCTTCGCCGACGAGGAGAAGCAGGAGACCGTCCGCCGGTCGGGCGTCCGCGTCAGCGTGGGCTTTGACGGTCACCGCGTGGAGGACTACCTCCCCGACCGCGTGGCGGGCTACTGCAAAAAGCTCACCGAGCTGGGCATCAAGATGCCCTTTGAGGAGTAAGCTATGAAACGTTTTTTTCTGATTTTGTTGGCGATCATAACGGTCCTGGCGGCCTTCCCGGCCTGCACCCCCGAGACTCCGCCCGACGATACCACCGACGGCGCGACCGAGGGGACTACCATAGGTGATGCCACCGAGCAGCCCACCGAGGCTCCCACAGAGGAGAATACCGAGACTCCCACTCAGCCCGACACCGAGGAGGAGGCCGTTATGCCCGTGAAACCCCTGGAAATTACGGAGAGATACTTCATTTTCCGTATCTGGAACTTCACCGAACGCTCCCTCAGCACCTTCAAGTACATCGTGGATGCCGCCGCCGCCGACGGCTTCAACGCCATCAAGGTGCATATTCCCTGGTACCGCGCCGAGCAGACGACGGGAGTCTATGACTACGGGATCTTCGACGAGATGATCGACTACGTGGTCAAGGAGAAGGGCATGAAGGTGGCCATTTCCCTGGACATGACCCGTCGCAAGGGGGACAGCGTGATCCCCGAGACCGAGATCATGCGGGATCCCGCGGGCAACCTCTGCATCGGCGGCTCCGAGACCGGCGACCGTATGCAGATCTCCTTCAACTCCGAGACTGCCGTGGACAAGTGCGTGGCCTTCTATCAGGATGCCGTCAAGCACTACGACGAGCGGTACGGTGACGCGGTCCTGTTCTATCTCCCAGCCTTCTCCCAGTACGCCGAGACCGAATACTGGTGCGCAGGGGAGTACGACTACTCTGACAACGCCAAGACCGCCTTCCGCGCCTTTCTGAAGGACACCTACGGTACGGTGGATACCCTGAACGCCGCCCTCGGGACGGACTACGCCTCCTTCGACGGGGTTGAGCCTCCTTCGGCGGGTAGCTCCGACGGCTTCGGGCAGCTGTGGTACGCCTTCCGTCACAAGAGCCTCAAGTCCGTCATCGACCGCCTGGCCATGGCTCAGGAGGAGGTCACCGATCACACCAAGTTCGCCATTCAGCTGGGTTGTGTCTACGACACCGCCTCAGCCCTCCGCGGCACCTTCGGGATCACCGAGCTCTGCGAGAACGTGGACGTCTTCTGGATGGACGACGGCCCCCTCATGAATCACCACTTCTCCATGGACTATATGCGCTCCTGCCTCCCCGATACCGTGGAGCTGGCCCAGGAGATCGACGGCCCCTACCAGAACGGTGCCACCCCCGAAAATTATTTGGCCCAGGGTCTGACCTGCTTTGAGCGGGGATGCACCTACGTCAGCGCCGCCAACTGGGGCATCAACGAGCAATATGAAGCCTACCGCCACGTCTGGCAGGAGATCGCCTCCACCTGGCTGGGTGAGAATCCCCCCAAGGTGGTCCAGCCTGACGAGAACACCCCCACGGTGGAGGTGTCCCTCGCGGATCTTCTCCGCCGCCGCTCCCCCGAGCGGTATATCGCCCTGTACCGCCGTGCGGCTGCCAATGGGGAGTTCGTCTACCTCAAGGTGGTGGACGATCTCACAAATACCAAGCCCGCCGACCCCGCTCCCGTGTTCAGCTTCCCCGGCGGGTACGCAAGCGAGCAGGGAAAGAACAACTGGTACTACCGCTCTCACACCCGCAAGGGCATGACCGACATGACCTTCGACGCCGCCAATGACCGCTGGCAGGGTGACGCCGAGTTCTGTCTGATCTCTACCGGCTCCATGCATCCCGACACCTCGGACGCCGCCCTGGTCTTCAAGGCCCCCAAGGCGGGGACGGTCGCCTGCCTCTACAGCTTCGCCGCGGCCTCGGATCAGGGGGACGGCGTGATCCTGTATATCAAGCACAACGGCCAAAAGATCGAGATCGGAAATGAGAAGAACGGCGGCCTCCTCATCACCTACGGCTCCCCTGCCGACGGGGAGATCACCCTGACGGTAGCCGAGGGGGACGAGATCGCCTTCATCATCAACCGCAACGGCACCAACACCTTCGACGCCACCGACACCTCGGTGACCGTGGCCTACCAGTAAGTAAAAAAGGGGCGAGAAGCCCTGTTATATAAGGAGAAATCACTATGGCAACCGAATATGGACTTCAACTTTTCAGCGTGCGCGACATCACCGGTAACGATCTGGAGGGCGCTCTCAAGGCAGTAGCCGAGATGGGCTACAAGTACGTGGAGTACGCGGGCTTCTTCGGACATTCCGCCGAGCAGGTGAAGGAGTGGCAGGACAAGTACGGTTTGAAGTGCAGCGGCACGCATTCCGGCTGGGGCGAGCTGCTTCCCGAGAACATCGAGGCCACCATCGCCTTCCACAAGACCATCGGCAACCCCCACTACATCATCCCCGGCGCGGATCTGTCCACTCTGGATAAGATCATCGACTTCTGCGCCGTCATGAACAAGGCCCAGCTCCGTCTGGCCGAGGAGGGCATCTCCCTGGGCTACCACAATCACAGCCACGAGTTCGTGGTCATGCCCTGGGGCTCCACCATCCACTCCGAGCTGGAGAAGAGAGGCACCTTCGACTTTGAGATCGACACCTTCTGGGCCTTCAACGCGGGCATTGACCCCATTGAGACCCTGAAGCGCCTGTCCGGCCGCGTCAAGGTCATCCACCTGAAGGACGGCTTCAAGGGCGGCGCAGGCAAGTCCCTGGGTCAGGGCGAGGCACCCGTGCTGAAGGTCCGCGAGTATGCTATCAAGCAGGGCATCCGCATGGTTGTGGAGAGCGAGGGTCTGGATCCCACCGGCCTCGAGGAGGTCAAGCGCTGCATTGATTTCCTGAAGGCGCAGGAGTAAGGACGGGGGAACGGCCTCCGGCGGCCCAAGAACCTTTTGCAAAAGGTTCTTGGGGATCTCCAAAACCTTTAAAAAGGCAATCAAAAAAAAGGAAAGTCACTTTCATGCAGAGAGTGGCTTCTTTTTTATAGAAATTTGCATAAATGTATTGCAAAAAGCCATACAATATGGTATAATACAGGCAGAAAGGTGGTGTAAGCCATGGCAACAAAGACCGCAAACGTGACGGCTCGTGTACAGCCCGAGATCAAAAAGCAGGCCGAGGAGGTACTGGAGCAGTTGGGTATTCCCGTATCCGTACTGATTGATTCCCTCTACCGTCAGATCATTCTGACCAACAGCATTCCCTATTCCTTTAAGCTTCCGACCATTGAGACCCGTGATACCATGACCGAGGAGCAGTTCCATGCCGTGATGGAGAAGGGACTGGAGGAGGCCAAGGCCGAGAAAGGAAAGGGAATTGACGACGCCTTCGCCGAGATCAATTCAGGCATTTGAATATGACCTACCAAGTAAAGCTGACGGATCACGCCATGGGGCAGATCAAGGAGACCGTGGGATATATCTCCCGGGTGCTTCTGGAGCCCGAGGTGGCGCGGCGTTGGTCTGACCGACTCAAAAAGGAGATGGCCTCCTTGGATACCATGCCCCGCCGCTATCCTCTCGTGAGTGAGGAGCCGTGGAGAACCGAGGGGATCCGCAAAATGCCCGTGGAGAATTTTCTGGTTTACTATTGGGTCAATGAGGAGACGCAAACGGTATGGATCACCGCCGTCTTGTATGGCAGACAGGACCAGGTATCCGCGTTGCGTCATATGCCCAAGGAGTAATAAAAGAGGAGTCGCTTTCCCGCAGAGAGTGACTCCTCTTTTTTCTTTATCCATCAATGGGTTACACTATGGTAACACCCAACAGTGTTTCGGGGGAATCCACCAAGACCTGCGCTCCGTTTTCAATTAAAAAATCCTTGTCCCGCAGCCCCCACGTCACGGATATACACGGCATCCCGCAATTTCTCGCGGTCTGAATATCCACGTCGGAGTCCCCGATATACACCGCGCCCTCCAAGGTCACCCCCAGCTCCTTCAGCGCCTCATGCACCGTATCCGGCGCGGGCTTTTTCCGTACCCCGGCTCGCTCTCCGATGGCTATCTCCACCAGGTCTCCGAAGTATTTCTTGCAGAGCTTCTTGGTAGCGGCGTCGAACTTGTTGGACACCACCGCCACGCGGATCCCCCGCTCCCGCAGAGCGGCAAGCATATCCAATATTCCATCGTAGGGCCTTGTGTGATCCTCGCAGATGGCGGCGTAGGTGGTCTTAAAGTCAGCCAGAACGGCAAGAACGGTCTCCTCATCGGTACCCGCGGGAACGGCGCGGCGGATGAGCATTTCCACCCCGTTACCGACGAAAAGGCGCACCTCGTCGCAGCTTCGGCGGGGCAGGGAATGACGCTCCAGGGCGGTATTGGTGGCGAGGTAGAGATCCTCCAGAGTGTCCAGCAGAGTGCCGTCCAGATCGAAAACAGCGGTTTGATAGGGCATTTTCTTCTCCATATATATAAGAAAGACGGTCGCGGTCGGGCCGCGAAGAGGGCAAGGGCTGCGCCGGAGTGCGCATCCCGTGAAAAGACCCGCCTCGGATCACCGCGGCGGGTCGGTCGTGATGGGAGATCAGGCTACCCGTGAGGGTATCGGATCACGAGGTGGGGTTAGCCTCCTCGTAGGTCCAGGAGCGGAAGTCGGAGGGGGTATACTCGGCGTTATCGTCGGTATAATCATAGAAGCTCACGCCCTCGAAGGTGTTACCCAGATCGATGCACCCCTCGATATTGTCGACCCACTGAGCACCGTTGTAGAATACCGACACGAACTTACGGGGCATATCGACGGTGTAGGCGTCGGCCAGGCAGTAGGAGAAGGTGAAGTCGGCGTTCTTGACCGAGCAGTTCTCGAAGGCATAGTCATCGAGAGTCACCGAGCCGTAACCCACGAAGCCGGCCATGTTGTGGAAGCCCGAGAGCTTGATGTTCTCCACGTGGCAGTTCAGGAAGCCCAGCTGACCGGCCATATTGTGGCCGACGAAGCCTGCCAGGCGGAAGGAGATGGGATGACCGCCGTTGTCGCGGTCCTGGTTGTTGTAATCCATCCAGCCGTCAGCGGTGAAGTTCTTGACGTAGCAATTCTCAAACCAGATGTAGCCGTTGGTCTGGACACCGACGAAGCAGCCGACAGCGCGCTCGTAAGCAGTGACGGCAGCCGTGTCAATGGTCAGGTTCTGGAAGGTCATGTCGCAGGGAACGACACCGACGAAGCCGGAGCCGATCTCGGAGGCGGGGGTGCCGGAGGGGACGTCATGGTCTGCGAACTTCAGATTGGAGATGGTGTGGCCGTTACCCTCGAAGGTCACGCCGAAGAGGCCGTTACCGTCCAGGGGGATCCACTCGTAGCCGGTCATGTCAATGTCGGCGGTGAACACAACGGTCATGTCGTCAAAGTACTCCATGTCCTCGTTGACGGCCTTGTTGAAGGCCATGAGATCCTCGGCGGAGGAAATGACCACGTGAGTCTCGGGGTCGTACTCGACGTCGGTGTCGCCCTGGGTCTCATCACCGGCGTTGCCGTTTCCGTCGGTCTCGCCGACAGTCTCGTCGGGCGCGTCGGTGGCGTCCTCGGTGGGAGCCTCGGTAGGAGCCTCAGTGGGGGCTTCGGTCTTGTCCTCGGCGGGCTTGGTGGCGGAGGGAGTACCCTGAGTTTCCTCGTCGGGCTGCGCCGGGGTATTATCGCAGGAAGCGAACACGGCTACGCAGGACAGGCAGAGAACCAGGCACAAAAAGAGTGCGGTCAGCTTTTTCATGATATTGTCATCCTTTCTGACTGAAAAATTGATAGTATTATTGTAACTCAAAAACGTATATTTGTCAAGGGGGTGATGGAAAAAACCGATGAAGGACTTTATTTTTTTGCATGAAATTTGATTGCTTTTTGTGTATTTTTGTTGAAATCGATCAAATTTTTCTGTGAGAATCCATCGTGTTAACTATTGTTAACAATTTCTTGTTACGCCGTTAACAATTATGGTGTATCATAGTAGAGCAAAAGCCACACTCAAGGGGGGTGTGGTTCGTGTGCACTTGCACAAAAATTTATTTATGGAGGATTCAATCATGAAGAAGATTCTTGCAGTCGTTATGACCCTCGCAATGATTCTTTCCCTGAGCGCAGTTCTGGCTTCCGCCGTTGAGCTGCCTGATGGTATTAGCTTCACCGCCGGTAAGTACGGCGTTGAGGACGCAGCCGACTTCACTCCCGTTGGTACCCTGAAGATCCAGTGGGATGCTGATGCAGCCACCAAGCTGAACCTCGCTGACGGCGATATGTCCGACTGGGCAGCTGCCGGTTACGAGATGGTCACCATCGACACCTCGAATATGGTTTCTTGGGTTGGCGATCCCACCACTGCTCCCGCAGGCTGGTCCATCTCCACCTATTTCGTCGCTGACGCTGACTACCTGTACATCGGTTTCTACGTCACCGACCCCGCATTCGCTTACGGTAGCGCTCCCGCCGGCTACAACGGTGACGCTTTCCAGGTTTGCATCGACTTCGGTGGTAAGATGAGCCACACCCTGGCTACCGACCCCGACGTGCTGTCTAACCCCAAGAACATTTTCTACTCCTTCACCTGCGTTTCCGATGGCGCTCCTCTGGAGATCCATCGCCAGGAGTCTGACAACGACGGTCTGATCTCCGAGGCTAACGGTGACGGCGTTAAGGGTTCTGCTTCCAAGACCGAGTCCGGTTGGTGCGCAGAGTTCGCCCTGTCCTTCCAGCAGATGTATGATGACTATGTGTGGAAGGCATGGGAGGATGATCCCAAGATCTATGTCGGTGGCGTTGACAACCTTCCCCTGACCATCGGTTCTTGCCTGTACTACCTCGACCGTTCCGAGACCGCCGGTGGCATCAACTGGGCTGCCGGTTCCACCAACGGTATCGTGATCGATGACGCCGGCACTCCCGGTGTGTCCTGGACCGCATACGACAACGGCGTGAACCTCGAGCTCGACATCGAGGACGGCGTCAGCTTCACTTGCCCCAACATCATCATCCTGGATAGCGGTGATACCGTTCCTCCCGAGACCGAGGCTCCCGAGACCGAGGCTCCCGAGACCGAGGCTCCCACTCAGGCTCCCGAGACCGAGGCTCCCACTCAGGCTCCCGAGACCGAGGCTCCCACTCAGGCTCCCGGCACTCAGGCTCCCGAGACTGAGGCTCCCGTTGAGGATGGTTGCGGCTCCGTCATCGGCTTCAGCGCTATCGCTGTTCTGGCCGCTGCTGCCGCTGCTGTCGCTCTGAAGAAGGACTAATCCGGATTTAGTCTGACTGACACAACATAGTTTGACCCCACCTGCCCCTTGCAGGTGGGGTTTTTCTGATTTCCGCAGAGAAATCCCGGGAAAATGTGAATGGAATGAAAAATATCAGAACGGATCATTGACAAAGCTACGGCGCCGTGATATAATGAAAGAGACCAAATAGGTTCAATCCCAACAGGGGGACCACCGTACCGTCTTTCAGAAAGGGGATTTATTATGAAAAGAATTGTGGCTTGCGTTCTTGCTTTGATATGGCTTTTTTCCTTGGCCTCTGTCACGGCGAGCGCTGAAAACCTGATTCCGGGGGTGATAGGATATACTCCGGGCAAGTATTTGGGCGGAGATCCCGGGACGTATCAGCCCGTGGGCGACGTGACCGTTGCCTGGAGACCGGATCTTTCCTCCGTGGTGAAGCTGGATGACGGAGACCTGTCCGATTGGTACGCCTCGGGTCTGTCTCCTGTTGTGATCACGCCCAATAATATGATTTCCTGGGTGGGGGATACGGCCGAGGAGAGCTTCAAGATCATCTCCTTCTCCGCCGCCGATTCCGATTATCTGTACCTGGCGTTTGACGTCCTGGATTCCCAATTTGCCTACAGCGAGAATCCTCGCGGCTACAATGGTGACGCCATTCAGCTGAGCCTGGATTTCGGTCGGAAGGTGGGCGACATGACCGAGAAGAATCCCGATATGATGACCAGTGTTAAGAATATTTTCTATACCGTGACCTGCGTTGCCGACGGTGAGCCCATTCAGATCATGCGCCAGGAATCGGATCGGGACGGTCCCCTGTCCGAGGCCAACGGCGACGGAGTGAAGGGCTGCGCCCGAAAAACAGAGCTGGGCTGGAGCGTGGAGTTCGCCCTGTCCTGGCAGCTCTTGTACGACGATTACGTCTGGAAGGCCTGGGACGACGGGAGGCTCTACGTAAGAGAGGACCTGCCCCTGCTCTTGGGCGCCAGTCTGTACTATCTCAATCGGGACGAGACAGGCGGGGAGATCCTGTGGGCGGCGGGCACTTTGAAGGACTATGTGGACACCGAGAAAAACCCCGTGGTCACCTGGATGACCTACGATAACGGCATCCTCTGGAAGCTGCCCATTACCGACGAGGTTACCCTCAACTGCAGCGGGATCAGCATTCTTGCCGTCGATCACGTTCCCGAGACAGAGCCCGACTACGACACCGAAATAGGGGTGTCCACCGAGATCGTCGTGGATCCTCTCCCCATGCCCCCCGTCGAGTGGGAGACCATTCCCGTTCAGGAGACCCTTCGCGATGCCTCCGAGGACTCGGATGTGGACGAGGATATCCGGGCGATCCTGGAAAAGTACGGATGCGCCTCTGCTGTGGGTGTGGGAAGCCTGGCCGTTATTACAGCCCTGGCTGCCGCGGCCTTGGCTTGTCGTAAGAGAAAATAACCGTCACAGCACGACCGCCGCGAAAGCGGCGGTCTCTTTTTTTATGAAAAACATAAAAAAGTGGAAAAAAACACTTCACAAATACACGAAAATGTTGTATAATACAGACAAGTAAGAATCGATGGAAAGGAGGCCTCTATGGACAGACGGCATCGACAGACAGCGGCCCTTTGGCTGGTTGCGATCTTGCTGACAGGCGGGCTTCTGACCCTCCTGCCTCTCTGCTCTTCAGCCGCTCCCGACGGGGGTGGGCGTGTACCCTACCGTTTCCATTTCGAGGTCCTCCACACTACCGGCGCGGAAGGAACCATGATCCAGGTCCTCCGCGACCTGGAGCTGGAGCTGGGCGAGTCCATCGAGGCCACCGGCTGGCTGGCCACCGCCGAGGGCGTATCGGCTTACCTCTATATGTGGCTTCCCGCGGGAGGCGGCTCAGCCGAGTGGATCACCATGGAGGACGTCCACATCACGCCCCGATATGATCTGACCGCCGCGGGGATCGAGTACCCCTCGGGCCACGGCTCTGCGGGCTTTACCCTGAGCATTACCCCGCCTGAGGATACCCCCGAGGGCTACTACGACGTATACATCCGCGCTCTGGACGGTATGGGCGTTCCCTGCGATCTGGCCGTTCTCCTGAACCTCCGCTACGGCGAGCCTGACCGAGTTTCGGACGAGGGGCTGACGGTGAGCTTTCCCCGCATTGCGCGGGAGGGGGAATCCTCTCTTCTGGGCGGCGCCACGGTGGACGGCGACCAGCTCCGCATTCCTCCCGACGGCCGCGTGAAGCTGGGCAACCTCAATCTGGCCGCCTTCGAGACGGTCAAGATCCGGTATTTCTTCCCCGATCCCAATGCTGTGAAGGGGGAGAGGGCCACGATCCTGGGACTGAAGACTGCGGGTCGATACAGCTACGGTAAGGATAACGAGCTCTACAACACCACCGACAGTCTGGTGTACGCCCCCGTGACGACTCGCTCGGGTGAGGTGACCATAAGGCTGGATAACCTGAACGAGCGCCGGGAGATTTGGCTCACGGGACACCAGACGGGGGATATCCTCATCTCAGAGATCGAATTCATAGCCAAGGGCTACACCACCGACCGCGTGGCCGCCCATATCAACCTGAGCGGAGAGCTGAGCGCCTATTTCGGCGGCTTCAATCGTACCTCCGCCTATAGCGTGACGGATCCCGTCCTGGGTGACGTCCTGCGGCTGGAGGTCACGGAGGCGACCAACGATCCTTACGCCTTTTTCCGCGTGGAGGACCTTCTGCGGGAGCATGATATTCGGCTGTCCGCCGACGAGTACAAGTACATGGTCCTGCTCTACCGCGCCGATCCCGCCAATAACCACAGCCGCATGAATCTCTACCTCTGCTCCGGCACCATCTTGGGGGCGACAGAGGACTGTAACCAGGGAGAAACCCTGCAAAAAGACGGGAAATGGCATTATCTGCTGGTGGATCTCTCCCAAAAAGCCAACTGGGACGGGATCATCCACGGGTGGCGCTTCGACTACATCAGCGGAGACAGCGACGTGGGGGACGGTGTGGAATTCGCCTCGGTGCAGTTCTTCCGCACCGCCCGGGCCGCTCATAAGCTGGCGGGACGGGACCCCCTGGAGAAGGAGCCCTACAAGCCCGGTGACCCCGTGCTGATCCTCGATATGAGCGAGGAGCAGGATTCCTCGGAGGGGGAATTCGTTCTGGATCCCGCCGATACCGTGACTGTCACCGAGGCTCCCATTGAGCCGCCCACCGAACCTGTTCCATTCCCCTCGGATACCGATCCCGCGGACAGCGGGACACCGGACACCGATCCCGCGGACAACGAAACCGTGACCCACGGTGACGAGCCCCCGAGCCCATCCTCCAAAAAGGGATGCGGCTCCGCTGTGACCGTCCTGCTTCCGCTCTGGCTTCCCCTCGCCTCGCTACCCTTGCTGAAAGGCAGAAAAAGTTATACCCGTAAAGGAGAAAATCATGAAACGTAATGTCCGTTCCCTTCTCTCGATCCTGTCGTTGCTTCTGGCCTGCGTGCTGCTGGCTTCCACCTGGATCACCCCCGCCCTCGCCGCTCCCCCTGCTGAGAAGCTCAGCGATGAGACCGGCCGTACGTCCTCTGAGATCACCCTGACCGATGGCACCAAGACCGGTGTCCTCTGGAGCGATATCGCGGTCAGCGGATCGGTCTACGGCGCCGACCGCCAGGTCAACGTTGTGGAATTCGATCTGGCCAACACCAACCTGTCGGTGGAGGTGCTGAACAGCGGTGACTACATGGTCAGCGTTAAGACCCTGGAGAAGGCCGCCGCCGATTATAACGCGGCCCATAAGGGGCAGACTGTTCTCGCCGCAATCAACGGTGACCTGTGGATGACGGCCGTCCATAGCGGCTCCTCGGTCTCCACCAAGGTGCTGAAGGTGCCGAGAGGCGTGCTGATCATCGACGGAGAGATCTGGGCCTCTCAGCAGATCGACCAGGAGAACCTGGGCGCCACCAATGCCGAAAAGGGAACTCCCGCAGGCAACAAGGCCGCCTTCGGCGTGACCTCCAAGAACCAGCCCCTGGTAGGCTCTCCCGACATCCGCGTCACCATGAAGGTGAACGGCAAGGAGATCAAGGCCGACGGCCTGAACCGTCTTCCCGCTCTCAATTCACTCATTGTCTACAATCACCGTGTCAACGATACCAACTACGCGCTGAACGACGCCTACGAGGTGGCCCTGGAGGTTAAGGGCAGTACCGCCTTCAAGGCGGGCGGTACCATGGAGGCTGAAGTCGTGGCCATCTACAAGCCCGGCGCGCCCACCCGTCCCGCTCTGGAGCAGAACGTCATCGTCCTGACCGCCCGCGGAAACCGTGTTTCCGATCTGCAGAAGAACTTTAAGGTTGGCGATACCGTCACCTTCACCACCACCATGACCGACCGCATGGGCCGCACCGAGCTGTGGCAGGACGTGCAGGAGGCCATCGGCGGTCATATGCAGCCCATCATCGACGGTAAGCTGGCTGTGGCCAACGGCGACACCACTGCCTACCCTGCCTCCTTTGTGGGTTACCGTGACGACGGCACCGTGGCCTTCTGCTCCATGACCTCCACCATTGACGGCAGCCGCGCGGGCCTGCGCTTCAAGGATGGCTACAAGTTCTGTAGCGAAATGGGCTTCAACAGCGTCTTCTATCTGGACGGCGGCGGCTCGGCTACCTTCATCACCCTGGAGGAGGGGAGCTACACCATCCGCAACAAGTGCTCCGACGGCTCGGCCAGAGCGGTCATCAACGGCATCGCCGTGGTGTGGAACAACGAGAAGGTCTGCGACAAGCAGGGATCCCTGTCCTACATCAAGACCGCTGTGGATATGTCCACCATCCCCGCTACCTACCTGGACGGTGCTCTCATCAATGAGCTGATCGGCGGTCAGAACGCCGTCAACACAAGCTACGACGAGACCGAGAAGGCCTTCAAGATGACCACCGCCACCGCCACCAACGACCCCTACGCCTCTCTGGATTTCGGCGCCCTGGCTCCCGCCTCCGCCGACGAGTACAAGTACCTCGTGTTCAAGGTGAAGAATGATCATACCAGCCCCAGCACCACCCTGCAGCTCTTCTACGCCGCCGGTGTGGACAACGGTGCCGACGGTAATCGAACCAAGTCCGCCTCTGTCAAGTCGGGTATGGACGGCTGGCAGTACGTTACGGTGGATATGAGCAAGGTGGCCAAATGGACGGGAAAGATCAACAATATCCGTCTGGATATTTTTGACGGCTCCAATACTCCTGAGGGCAAGACCATGTACTTCGGTGCCATCGTCCTCTGTAAGACCGCCGACGAGGCCGCCAAGGTGGCCGACGGTTGGGCACCCGAGGGCTCCATCACCGACTACCTGGCTTATCTCGAGTCCCTGAAGCCCGAGACCGAGCCCGAGACCGAGGCTCCCACCGAGCCTGAGACCGAGGCTCCCACCGAGCCCGCTACGGAGACGCCCACCGAGCCTGAGACCCAGGCGCCTGCGGTCCCTGAGACCGAGGCTCCCGCCTCCGCTCCCGACGAGACCACCGTCGAGACCTCCACCGATCCCGTGAAGGGCGGCTGTGGTTCGGCCGTGACCTTTGGCTTGGCCGCCATTCTGGTAGCCGCCGCCGCGGTCGTTGTCCGCAAAAAGGACTAAACCGCTTCCCCCTCGCATAGTGTTATCATAGTGAAACCCCACCGTCATCAGGCGGTGGGGTTGTTCTTGGGAGGCACTATGGAAAGGCTGATGGTCTGCGCCCGAGGGTGGGCTGCTTCGGTTCGAGAACGGATCCGGGAAGGGATGAGGACGGTGACACTCCACCGCGCGGCGGCGGTTGTCGTTGCCTTGTCGCTGTGGATGGGGGTCGGAGGGATGGATTCGTCGGCGAAAGGAGAAAAAATGGCAGGGGAGACGTTTGGAGAGGTACATTGGTACTCTACGAAAGCTGCCCCGGATCGGTTCTCGGCGGAGAGAGAGGGTTGACGGTTCCTCGTGTCGACAGCGGTGACGCGGAACCGCGGAAAACAGCAGGCGGAGAACAACCCCATGACGGATCGCCCGAAATGGTTGGCACGCCGTGGGCGGCGGCCTATTGACAGTTTACGGAAAATATGATAGAATATGCGTAAACACCACCGAAAGGAGACCGTCATGGCCAACAGATCCTCCCGACCCAAGCCCAATAGAAAAAGACCGACCAAGTCCACCCCCGGCCCCGTGACGGTCACGGTGACCCTCCTGATCCTAGCCGTCAGCGTGGGTTCGGTAGCCACGTGGGAACGCTACGCCTTTGCCGAGATCGGCCTGTTCCCTCTGTGGTACGTGGCCCTGGCCCTGGGTCTGCTCTGCGGCTGGCTGTTCGTGGCCAAGCTCATGGAGAAGGGGCTCAGCATAGGCAAGCGCATCGGGGCGTTCCTCATCATCTCCGCCCTCTGCTTTTTCGCGGCGGGCGCTACGCTGGCCCATCTGAACCATTTCTTTGATACGAGTCAGCCCAAGCATTTCGTGGTGGTGATCGAGGACAAGGAATACCGCCACAGGAAGCACTCCAGCCACCATAAGTTTACCGTGACGGCTCAAGGAGACACCTTCGATATCGAGGTGCCCCGCAGCCACTACGCCTACTATGAGGTGGGGGACTCCTACGTGATCGAGTACCGCGAGGGGGCCTTCGGAGAGCCGTACTACGTCGCCGTGGGCGGGGTGGAAACGCCTTGAGGCTTGGATCTGGACAATTGCGTAAATTGCAGTTTATGGAGCTGTTGGTTCGTGCTTACCCATGGGTGTTGCCCTCTCACCCGCCTACGGCGGGAGCTCCCCCAAAGGGGGAGCCTTTCGTGCCATTTTTTCAAGAGAAACCCTTTCCCGACAACCGTTTTCCAAAGGCTCCCCCTCTGGGGGCGCACCCGCGAAGCGGGTGAGAGGGCTAACAAGAAAATTGCTGTGTCCTTCCCGTCAAACAGTTCGATAAACCCAAATTTGAAATATTGGCAGAATAGTTACATCCAAATTTGAAAACAAACTAACTTTTCGGAGAAATCACATGATCGTACTATCAACGACCGACCTGACCCTGCGCTTCGGCACTACCTCGGTGCTGGAGAAGGTCTCCTTCTCGGTGGACGAGCGGGACAAGCTGGGCATCATCGGTGTCAACGGGAGCGGAAAGTCCTCCCTTTTCAAGCTGCTGACCGGGGAATATGAGCCTACCGAGGGTGAGGTCTTCCTCTCCAAGGGCAAGACCATGGGCATTCTGACCCAGGAGGGGGCCTTCGACGAGAACGGCGAGGACGGCACCGGGGAGGAGTCCGCCCTCCAGCATATGGTCCACGCCTTCCCCGCCCTTTTGAAAATGGAATCCGAGCTGGACGAGCTGCAAAAGCAGCTGGATCTGGGCATGGAGACCCTGGGCGAGGCGGAATACGACCGCGTGACCCGCGCTTATTCCGCCCTCAACGAGAAGTTCATCCGCGACGGCGGTCTGGAGTTCCGCGGGCGGTGCGTGGGCATTTTGCGGAGCCTGGGCTTTGACGAGGCTCTGTCCAATATGCCCGTGAAGGTGCTGAGCGGCGGACAGAAGACCCGCCTGGCCCTGGGCATCCAGCTCTCCCGCAAGCCCGACGTGCTGCTGTTGGACGAGCCCACCAACCACCTGGACATCGAGACCTTGGGCTGGCTGGAGCGGTTTCTCGCCGACTACGACGGATGCGTCATGGTGGTCTCCCACGACCGTTACTTTTTGGACCGCGTCACCAACAAGACCCTCTGCATCCAGAACCACCGCGCCAAGCTCTACAACGGCGGCTACACGAGGAGCATGGAGCAGCGCCGCATCGACCGCGAGATCCAGGAAAAGCACTACAGGGACCAGCAAAAGGAGATCGCCCGTCAGGAGGCCTACATCGCCCAACAGCGGGCGTGGAACCGTGAGCGCAACATCATCGCCGCCGAGTCCCGCCAGAAGATGCTGGACAAGATGGTGCGGGTGGAGAGACCCGACAGCGCCCCCAAGCCCATCAAGCTGAAATTCACCGCCTCCCGCCCCAGCGGCAACGACGTGCTGGACCTGCGGGACGTGTCCATGGGCTTTGACGGGCGGATGCTGTTTCAGCATCTCAACTTCCTCGTCAAGAAGGACGACCGACTGCTGGTGCTGGGTCAGAACGGATGCGGAAAATCCACCCTCATCAAGCTCATCATCGGTAAGCTGGAGCCTGTTTCGGGCATCATCGAGGCGGGCTACAACGTGGAGATCGGCTACTACGATCAGGAGAACCAGAATCTCGATCCCGCCAACACCGTGCTGGACGAGCTGTGGAACGCCTACCCCCGCATGACCGAGACCGAAATTCGGAATACTCTGGGCCAGTTCCGCTTCGTGGGCGAGGACGTCTACAAGGAGGTCAGCGTCCTGTCGGGCGGTGAGCGGGCGCGGCTGACTCTGGCCAAGCTGATCCTGTCCAAGATGAACCTTCTGGTGCTGGACGAGCCCACCAACCACCTGGATATCGACTCCCGCGAGGCTCTGGAGACGGCCCTGGAGGGCTTCGACGGCACCATCTTCGCCGTGTCCCACGACCGTTACTTCATTGAGAAGCTGGCCACCCGTATCATCGAGATCACCCCCGGGCAGGGTGCGACGCTGGTCAATGGTCAGAGCGGCGGCGACTTCACCGACTACCGCGTGGAGCGCAAGGGGGAGGCCTACACCGAATACCGCGCCTTCATGGAGGCCCGCAAGAGCGGAGTCACCGCCAGACCCACGGTTATGGGGGGTTACACCCATGAAACCCCCGCAAATGATACCCCCACCGCCTCCAAGGAGGCCTACCAGCAGGCCAAGGCCACCGCCGCCGAGGCCAGAAAGAAGAAGAACCGCATCGACAAGCTCCACAAGGAGGCCCAGCGGTTGGAGGCTGAGATCGAGGCCATTGACGAAGAGCTGAACGGCCCCGCCGCCAGTGATTATGTCCGCGCCGCCGAGCTGGACACCCGCAAGGGAGAGTGCGAGGAGGAGCTGATGGCGGTGTATGAGGAGCTGGAGGAGCTGGGAGAATAATCTTTACAGGTATGGAAAAACCGCCCCGACGTCGGGGCGGGTTTCCGTTGGTATGGTGCTTTTCTCGCGGAGATGAAAAACTATGTGTGCATCTGTGGGATGTATCGGTTCACGGGTGGCTTTTGTGTGATGTGAAGGATGACAAGAATCAGCTCCGCCAAGAACACAATGCCGTAGCAACAGAACCAAGCTATGTAGTTCATAAATACCGCAGGGATCAGAGAGAAGGTAAGTAGGGCAGAGATGCAATTCAGTACGATGCTCCCTCGATCAAATGCGAGAGTAGCACGGATGGTGGAGCAGATACCCTCCACCACGAAGGGGATCACGCTCACGTATGTCAGAATATAGCCACACATAAAGTATCCATGCTCGCGGGTGACGGCGGGGGAAACGGTGGGAACGTAAGGCTCCGCAACAATATAGGATGCGATGAGATATCCCCAGCCGACCATACCAATCAAAAGAGCAACGATGGCGGCAAGCTTACCCGTAATGCGTTTCATGGTGTCATTCTTTTTCATGGTTAAACACTCCTTTCGGGATCAAGATCTGAAACCGCCCGTGGTATTCATGTAATGCACGAGCGCAAAGCAGGATAAGGCCAGCAGGACGATCAGAAGCACGAAGGAGGCTACGATGCAAAGTCCCTTTTTCTTGTCCTCTCCCTTACGTATCCCGCGTATCTGCAGAATGATCCCCACCGCGCTTGACCCAAGCACGACGACGGGAAGGACCGGAGCCATACAGACAAGGATCACGTAAATGAGGTGCGGCAACAGATCAAGATTTGCTTGTATCATCCAATCTAATACAGGTTCACTCAACGAAATGGCAAGAATGCCATACAGTAGTCCCATCACGGCGATATAGAGAACGGGGATCAACAGAATGGAGGCCGCCGTGCGGGTGAGGGTGTGAGGCTTTTTCATGGGGGATCCTCCTTTATCAAATGTCTTTCACTACATAAGACACCAAAAAAGGCAAAATATTACCGATCTTTCAAAAAAAGTATAGCATAAAAATCAATTTTGTCAAGATGCTTAAAAGAAATATAATAGTATTAAGTAAAATGCACAAGCCGTCTTGTGGAAAGTTCAGGGAAGGGGATCAAATTTCAATATCTTGCCGCTCCCTTACACCCTCCTGAACGTGATCGTCACCGCGCTCTCGGCCTCCAGCTCCACCGTAAATCCCTCATGGAGCAGAGTGCTTGCGGGGATGACCGTCCTTCGGTCGGTCTCTCGGTCCCACAGCTCGTAGACCGCGCCCTCGCAAAGCCCCTTCAGCCGCACCGCGCGGCGTTCCTCGGCGGCGTTGGCGGGACGGAAGAGCTGGATGAAGCCGCTCTCGGTCTTGGGGTCAAAGAACTCCCAGCCCCGCCAGGCCTTGTCCCCCCGTGACCAGGCGGTGAGGGGGTAGTAGTCGGCGGTGTAGTAGGGGTTCAGCTCCTGCCACAGCTGAGTATAGCGGCGGAGGCAGTCCCAATCGTAGCCCTCGGCGTAAACGTTGGCGCAAAGGGCTATCCACGGAGCATAGGTGGACTGGATCATGTAGGGGTCGACCTCGCCGCACTTGTCGGGTCCCACCATGCAGGCGCCGAAGTAGGGGAGCCACCCGAAGAGGCTCTGGTGCATGGATTGCTTATCGTCCTGGCGGGAGTAATCGTGGTCGGTCTTGTGGAGAGGCACCGCGCGGCGCATACTGTCGATGTCGTTCCGCCCGCCTCCCGCGGCGCAGTCGTCGATCATCATGTCGGGGTAGCGGTCGATGAGCTTGTCCCACAGCCCCCAGTAGCCTCTTGCGTAGCGGTTCTCCATCATGCCCACCCGATCCTCGGTATTGATATCGGGGTGGGTGAAGATCACAGCGGGATTGACGCCGTAATCCTGGCGGTAGAGGCTGATTTTGCCCTTATCCAATATGGAAGAGAATCGGTCAAAGCACCAGTCCATGAAGTCGGGGTCGCCCATGTCCACCAAAGGGGAGCCGAGGAGGTGGTACTTGTAGGGGATGCCCTCGGGATCGGTCTCGTTTTCGGGGAGACGCGCCATTTCGGGCTCGAACCACAGCAGAGTCTTGACCCCGTGCTTGGCACCGTGCTCGGAGATGGCGGCGAACTCGGTAGGGAAGCGGTCGGTATCCACCAGCCAGGTCCCCGTCTCCATCCAGGTGGTCAAATGCTCTCCTTTGGTCTTCCAGTACCACCCCGCGTCCATCCACCAGTAGTCGATGGGGACGTTATGCTTCAGATACTGATCCATGGCGTCGATCTGGTTGTCCTCGGTGGCGTCCTTCATCTCGGCGTAGAGCCAGGAGGTACCCCCCGACAGGTGGGGCGGGAAGAGATCGCCATCCACGCGGCGCATGATGCAGTCCATGAAAAAGTGCCGCCAATGGTTGGTGGCGTTGTCGGGGTCGGTCTCGGTGTGGTGGAGTAGGGTGATGGAGGGCATGACCGCAGACTCTCCGGGCTGCAGGATGGCGTCGAAGCGCGCCTGACCCATGTCGATGCGGGTGCAGGGGATGGCGGTGCCGTCCTCCATCTCGGTGGTATCGGGGGTGAAGTCGGCCTTCCATAGAATGGGCCAGCCCATGGCGATGAACAGACCGCCCTTTTGGTCCTTGATGTGGAAATAGGGGAAGTAGTTGTAGGTGCCGCGACCCAGCTCGGGCTCCATGTGGATGGGCTTCGCGTTTCTGCCCGACAGGGGGAAAGCGTAGGGGGCATAGGCACCGTTTCCGTCCACGCCGCCGTCGCCGTAGATGCCCGTGAGGACGGGGTCGGTGCCCATGTAGCCCATGGAAAAGGCGGACAGGTCGGACAGGCGGGGGGAGGGTTTGTCGGTGTTGTTCGCAAAGGTCACCCGCCAGCAGACGGCGTCGTAGCCCTCGTAGGAGGTGACCTCAACCGTGACCGTCAGGGTATCGCAGAGGAGGCCCGTCATACGGGTGGTGGGGCCGTCCGTCTCGGTGGAGAGGATGGTGAAGTCCTCGGAAAAGCCGTGGTAGCGCTTGCCGTCCAGGGTGTAGGCCACGGCGAGGTGGGTGAGGAAGCGTTTGAAGTGGGAGGTCATGGGGGGGCTCCTTTCGGTGGGGTGGCAAATTTGGGTTTGTCGGGCTGTTTGACGGGAAGGGCAAGGCAATTTTCTCGTTAGCCCTCTCACCCGCTTCGCGGGAGCTCTCCCAGAGGGAGAGCCTTTAGAAAACACTTGTCGGGAAAGGGTTTCTCTCGAACTATGGTGCGAAAGGCTCCCCCTCTGGGGGAGCTCCCGCCGAAGGCGGGTGAGAGGGCAATACCCAAGGGTCAGCACAAACTAACAGCCCTATAAACCCCAATTTGAAATCATGAAAAATCCGAATCAGCACAGCATAGGCACTTCATTCCCAATAAACGGCACATTCACGAAATCCCGCGGGTTATGACGAATGATATAGTCCATGTACGCGCAGATCTGCTCAGCGGTGAGGCGGTAGCCCATGGGGTTCATGTGGCCGTTGAGGTAGAACGTGCGGACAAACTCCGCGTCGTGGGGCGGGGCGTACCTGCGGAGGTCGATGACGTAGGTGTTTTCAAAGTAGGCGGCCAGCTCGTGGAGACGGGCGGCGTGGGCGTCGCAGACCTCGGTCTTGCCGGGGCGGGACTCGTAGAGGATCTGGCGGGGCATGGTCACCAGGAAAAATTTCGCGTCGGGAGCGATGGCCTTGTATTGTTGGATCACGCGGGCGTAGTAGCCTGTGAAGGTCCTTTCGTTCTGCGCGGGATCGGTGGGGTTAATGTCGGTCATCTCGCCCAAAGGCTGACCCTGGTTGATGAGATCGTTGACGCCCAGAGCGATGATATAGGCCTGGGCCTTCAGCGCGGGATCCCACCAGTTCATGGCGGCGGCGTAGGAGTCGCAGTACTCCGAGGCGGTCATGCCCCCACGGGAGAAATTGTAGACCCTGACCCCCGCCATGCGGGAAATGAACTGGCCCCAGGAGTACTCGAACATATCGTGGTAGCTGTTGGTGTCGGTCTCGGGGTAGTAGAGCTGGAACTCACCCGAGGAGAGACTGTCCCCCACGCAGGCGATGGTGCGGAAGATGGAGGTATAGCCGCCGTTTGCGGGGAAGATATCCAGAGGCTTCTCGTCGGCAGGGGCTTTGTAGCGGTATTGGTCCATGGCCTTTTCCTTCTTGATATAGAATACTTTTTTGAAAGTTTTGGGGATTCTCAAGGGACTCTCAAATTTGCCGCTACGGCAAATTTGTCGCGGTGCTTGCACCGCTATTTTCAAAAGTCCCTTGAGCCGCCGGAGGCCGTTCCCCCGATCAGCAGAGCATGGGGATCTCGTTACCGATGAAGGGGACGCCCACGAAGTCTCTGGGGTTGTGGCGGATGATGTAGTCGATGTAGGAGCACATTTGCTCGGCGGTGAGGCGGTAGCCCATGGGGCTCATGTGGCCGTGGAGGTAGAAGAGCTGAGCGAAGGCGGCGTCGTGCTCGGGGGCGTAGGCGCGGAGGTCCATGACGTAGGTGTTCTCAAAGTAGGCGGCCAGCTCGTGGAGGCGGGCGGCGTGGGAGTCTCCCGCGTTACGGGTGAAGTCATCGTGCTCCCACTTGGCCGAGCGGGGCATGGTCACCAGGAAGAACTTGGCGTCGGGCTGGATGGCCTTGTACTGCTGGATGATACGGGCGTAGTAGCCTGTGAAGGTCTTGGCGTTTCGGGTAGGATCGTCGGGATTGATGTCGTTCATCTCACCCAGAGGCTGGCGGGCGCCGATGAGATCGTTGACACCCAGAGCGATGATGTAGGCCTGGGCCTTGTAGGCGGGATTCCACCAATCCTTGGCGGCGGCGTAGGAGTCGCAGTACTCCGACGCGGTCATGCCGCCGCGGGAGAAATTGTAGGCGGTGAGTCCTGCCATGCGGGCAATGAACTGGCCCCAGGAGTAGTCGAACATATCGTAGTAGTGGCGCTCGTTCTTCTCGGGATCGAAGGTCTCAAACTCGCCCGAGGACAGGCTGTCGCCCACGCAGGCGACGGTGCGGAAGATGGAGGTGTAGCCGCCGTCGGAGACAAGATTCTCCAGAGGCTTTTCATCGGCGGGAGCGGTGTAGCGGAGCTGGGTGTTCATAATTTGGATTTCCTTTCTGTATCAATGGGTTATATGGTGGTTACGGTTGACTGAACAGAGCGGGCTTTTACCCGAAAAAGGCCTCCTCCACGGCGGCGCAGAGGTAGTGGTACACGGGGAGATGGTACTCCTGCACGCGGTAGGTGTCGGTGGCTGGGACCCGCACCGTCACATTGGAAAGCCCCGAGAGCTTGGAGTCGTTTTCCCCCGTCAGAGCCAGTACCCGAAGGCCCTTGGTCTTGGCGGCCTTGGCGGCGAGAACCACGTTGCGGGAGTTCCCCGAGGTGGACAGACAGATCAGGGTGTCCCCGGCTTGTCCCAAAGCCCAGGTGAGCTGGGCGAAGATGAGGGCGGGGTCGGTGTCGTTGCATACCGCCGTCAAAGCCGCGGTCTGGGCGGGGAGGGAGATGGCGGGAAGTCCCCCTTGAAGCTGGCCCGCCAGCAGGTACAGATCGGGGTCGGCCTCGCCGTCGGGGAGGGACTCGGCCAGAGCCAGGCAGTCCTCCTCGGAAAGGGGGCGGTGGGAGAGAAAGCCCTTGAGCAGCTCTCCCGCGATGTGGTCGCAGTCCGCCGCCGAGCCGCCGTTCCCGCAGAGCAGGAGCTTGCCGCCCGCGCGGTAGGTGACGGTCAGTAGCTCGCGGGCGGACTCGATGGCGTCCTGACAGGCAGTCAGGGCGGGGTGGTTCTGGAGGAGGGTCTCGATGGTCATGGTAGAGCTCCTTTTGTGTTTTAAATTTGGGTTTGTCGGCCAGGGCTCTGCCCTGGACCCGCTTAAGGGACTTTTGAAAAAGTCCCTTAAGAATCCCCAAAACTTTTAAATAATAATCTTATTCATCAATGCTTTTTTAAAGTTTTTGGAGTTCTTAGAACCTTTTTTCAAAAA
>JAZNJA010000224.1:0-18985 GCA_045577755.1 Eubacteriales bacterium | reverse complement strand
TGGGGGGGCCCCTCGGTCCGGGAGGTATGGGCGGTTGGGGTAGCGGGGGCATCGGTGGCGGGATCGGTCACGGGCGCGCTATCCACGGGCTTGGTCTCGGTGTCGGGAGCCTTGGCACCCAGAGTGGTGAAGCTGTACTTGTAGCGGGCGCCGGGGGCTACGTCACCGTTTGTGTAGAAGTCCATGATATCCCCGTCGGTCTGCATATTGTCGCTCCACTTGAAGTTGACGGTGAAATCGCCCTCACCGATCCCCAGAGCGGCGCGGGGGACGGTCACCACCATGGTGTCGCCCTCCACCTTGTAGCTGACCTCGGCCGCCTTCTCCCAGCTCCAGCCGCCTGTGGATTTCTCCAGAGTGGCCTTGTCGGCGGTGGGATTCTCACGGTTGAGAACGTACTCGAAGGTCTCCCAGCTCTTGTCATCCTCCACGCCCACTACGTCGATGAACAAACGCATCCAGGCGGGATCGGTGTAGGGGGTGATGGGGTCGGCGGTCTTGACGTAGAAGTAGAGGTTCTCGGCATCAAAGGCCACGCGGGATTCCACGAAGTCGTTGCGGCCCGTGGTATTGGTGTAGTGGTAGTCCTTGTAGCCGTCGTAATCACGGTGGATGGTGCTTCCCTCATAGGCGCGGTAGACAGGGGTCACGGCGCTCCAATCGATGGAGGCGGCGGAATCCACCTTCACAGCCCCCGAGGAGGCGGGCTGGGTGTCCATACCCTTGAAGCGGCGGATGTAGGACACCATCTGGTTGTAGAAGTGATCCTTCAGCATACCCGTGGAGGGCTCGATGTCGCGGGAGTAGCCGTCGGTGGCGTTGTCAGGCAGGGCGTTGGGGTAGCCCCACGCATCTGTGGTACGGCCTACCTGCCACTCGTTCCAGCCCGTGATGTAGATGAAGGTGGGATCCACCTCCAGGGCGTACTCCCACTGCTCAGCAAAGTTCAGACCCGCCATAGCGGCTTCCATGGAGGTATTGATGCCGTATTTGTCGGTGTAGCCGCGTCCGAAGACCATGTCGCCGGCGTTCATGGGGGTGAGGCCCTGCTTATCCGACCAGTTCTGAGCGACACAGACGCACATCTGCTCCACCTTGTCTGTTCCCCTCAGGTACATCTTCTCCTGGGGATAGACCGAGATCCACTTCCATTGGGTGTACCGGCGGAAGCCTGCGGGAGGCGCGAAGGTGATGCGGTTGGATACGTCGCTCTGCTTGATCAGCTCCTGATCCTCGTTGTAGGAGGTGTTGATGGGTCGGTAGGAGAAGAACTCGTAGGCCTCCATACCGCCCTCCATGCGTCTCAGCTCCTCGGGATAACCCAAGAGCAGGGGCTTACCCTCCCAGTAGAACCACAGATCCTGATACAGTCCCTTGGAGTAGATGCGATCGTACAGTTCCTTGATCTGGATGGCGGTCTGATCGTACTGGTACATATTCAGCATGGCCGAGATCTGAGGGGTTCTCACGCCGTCGGCTCTCGCCTCGGCCCAGACCTCGCAGAGGGTGAGGATGGCATCCACGAAGTTCATGGTGCCGTTGGTGTTGTCGAAGAAGACCACGTCCACTCCCGCGTCGGCCAGCAGCTCGGCCTGCTTGCGGAGGACGTAGCGATCCACGCCGTTGTTGTAGTAGCCCCAGATGGGCTCATTCCAGAAGCAGTTGGTCTTGCCCTCCCAGGCGGGATGGTTGTAGTCGCGGATGGCCTCGGGGTACTTGGTCACCAGCTCGGTGACGTTGGTCACGTCGCGGTAGGCGAAGGCGGAGTGCCAGGTGTGGTAGAAGATGCCCACGTACTTGCCCTCGCGCTTACCTCCCGCCTCGGGGGCGGTGGGAAGGGTGCGATCCAGGCCGTCGGTGGCGACCCAGTAGTAGGCGTCATCCGAAATGAAGTCCTGGGCGGTGGGGGGTGTGGGAGCCTCGAGGGCGGCTCCGCCCACGGTACGGCAGATAAGGCTGATACCCGACTTAGATGTGTAGAGGTAGTGGTTGGCCTTCTCAAAAGGAGTCTCCACTATACCCACCGTCATGCCCTCGGTGCCGCTTGTGACCGTGAAGAGGTACTCTCCTGCGGGGAAGTCACCCGCAAGGGTCACCCAGTTGCTTCGACTCACGTTCTGCAGGGTCTTGGTAGCCACGGGGGCAGCCTTGACGGTTTGGCTGTAGTTGCCGTCCCACTTGTACAGGGACAGGGTCAGGGTGTTGTCCCCAACGGGCACGGTGGAGATAAAGACCTCACACCCGCCGAAGGCCGCCGCGGTCTTGAACTGGACACCGTACTTGGAGTCGCCGTTCAGCTTGTATTCGATCATATCGCCGTCGGGATACATATCGCCCTCCGTTTTATGGATGTCGGTTGCGCCGGGATCCATCTCGCTGATGGGGGCAAAGGGTTCCGCAACCTCCTCGCCGCAGAGGATGGCCAGGCCGGGGCAGAAGTCATGGATGGCGTTGTCCTTGTAGGCACGGACGTTCTCCCGAGCGGCGGCGTAGCCCCAGTAGCCCACGGCCTCGGTGGTGTTGCCCGTGATGTTCTCCATGTAGAGAAGGTACTCTCCCGCCGCCACCTCGTCGAAGAGGAACTTCAGGGTGAGGTTATCGGCGAAGTCCACGAAGTCCTCGGAGGCGATGGGAGTACCGCCCAGGGTCTTGTCGTAGGAGGTATCCCACTTGAAGAGAGACATACGGATGGAGCCAATGTTGTTGTTCCAGCTGGCGGAGGTCAGAGACATCCCCGCGAAGGGGACGGTGGAGTTGAACTGCACCGCCGCGTTCTGCCCGATCTGCTCGGCGCCGCGGGAGGTGGCCTCGTCGCAGAGGGTGGCGCGGATATTGGTGGCGCCCTGGCTCAGGGCCACGCCTACGGGGGCGATCTTCATGGAGTAGAGGTTGGGACCGTCACAGCCCAAGGTGACGCGGACGGTATGCTCCCCCGCCGCGAGGCTGACCCGGGCCTCGGAGGAGTCGGTCCAATCCCGCCAGCCCACGCCCTTTACGGTGTTCTGCAGGCGGATGGGCTCCCCGCCGTCCACGCTCACCGCGTAGGTGCCCGTGGGCTCGACCCAGCCAAAGGAGAAGCAGAAGTGGTAGTCCCCTGCCTTGGCCACGTCCAGCTTGAACTCAAACCAGTCGCCGTTGCGGACGCCGTCGAAGTAAGCGGGGCCCAGGTTCTTTTCCAGGTAGAGGTTACCGTCAAAGGCGGTCCCCTTGTCGGCGTCGGTGTAGATCTCGCCGAAGATGATCCGGGTGATCCCGCTGTCCGACAGGGTCACCGCGCTGTCCGCGGCTATGGGAAGCACAGCCATCGTACTCAGCGTCAGCAAGGCGGCCAGAGTCGCGGCCAGGATCCGTTTGACTGTTCTATAGGCTCTCATGTTTATGCTCCTTTCCAAATTCGGGCAATTTGCACAGTTTTACCTCTTTTTCGGGAGGTTCTGTCGTTATTGTACCACATTCTTCGGCGTTTGTCAACCGTATAGCGATAAGTCGAAGGAATGCGAAGACTTTTTTTCGGCGGGCGACGGGTTGCGACAGATTGCTCCGCCTCCTTTCGTTATAATAGAAGCAACAGACCGTGCCGCCCTGCGGACGGCCGTGAAAATTACGGATTTTGCAAGGAGGCTTCCATGAATCAAGAACCCATCCATCACACCCGCCTGGCCGAAGGGGATCCCCAGCCTCACACGGGACAGGCTGCCGCCGAGGCCGCGGAGCACAGGGCTTCCCCCACAGAACGGACGCGGGAGCGCCCGCCGTTGCGCTTCATTCTGGGGGAGCTGACCCGCGGGGCTGTCTGGGGTGGGGCGGCGTTTCTGCTGGGCTCCTGCCCCCTTCTTCTGGGAACCGCCCCCCTGGGCCTGGCTCTTTTGGCCGCCTCCTCGGCCTATACCCTGTACATTCTGGTGGGGCTGCTCCTGTCGGCTCTGTTCGTTCCCGTCGGGCTGGGTGGCTGGGCTTGGGTGGGTGTTTACCTTCTCTGCCTCATCCTGCGGGTGGTCGTCCGCCTGTTCATTGATCCTCCCGATCTCCCCGACGGCCGTCCCTGTGGCGGGCTGGACTACCTGAAGCATTGCGGCCGGTCCCTGTGGCGGAATCTGGGCATGACCGAAGGGATGGACACTGCCGACGACTACTACGAGGGAAGGGACAGCGCCGCTCCTCCCCCTCTGGATGCCCCCCTATCACCGGAGGAGCGCCGTCGTCCCTTTGCCCGTCTTTTCGCCGAGCATCCCTTCCTGCGGATGCTGACAGCGGCGGTCTGCGGGCTGGTGGCGGGGCTTTTCGGGATGATCCTGTCGGCGGGTACCGACGGGCATTTCCACTTGTACGGTCTGGCAGCCACCCTGTTTTGGACGGTGACGACTCCCGCGGCAGCCTTACTGCTGGTGTCCTGCTTCGGTGAGGTGGGCATGACGCTGCTCTTCTCCCCCGGGAAGGAGGGGGATTCCCTATTTTCCGGCAGAGGCAAGCGGCGTTACCATGCCCTTCCCCTGCTCTCGGTGACCTTCCTGCTGACCGCCTGCGTTTACGCCGCCACCGCCTTTCGCATCCCCCTCCTGAATCCCTACCTGACTCTGGATACCGCCACTCTGTTGGGCATGACCCTGACCCTCCTGTCCACGGCACGGCTTGGGGTTGTGGCAGGGCTGGCGGTGGGAGGGCTCTGCGGGGTGGTCTCCGCCCCTCTCCTGATCCCCTCCTACCTGCTGTGCGCAGGGGTATACGCCCTGGTGCGGCGGGTGTCCCATCGGACGGGGATCATTGCCGGAGGAGCCGTAGCGGCGGTGTACTGCGCCATTGTCTGCGTCACCGATCCCGAGGCGGGGCTTTCCCTTTTGCTCCGCCATCTGCCCGCCCTCCTCCTGACCGTTCCCCTTTTTCTGGCGGCTCAGCGGCTGGGAGAGGTGCTTCCCATCCGCGACCGCACCGAGAGAGACCCCCACCTGGAAAGCTTTTCCGCCGCCATATCGGTAGCCCTGAGCGCCGCCATGCATGCCGAATCCCGCGCCGAGGCGCAGAAGGCACGGCTATCGGCCCTGTCGACGGCCTTCGGGACCCTGTCCGAGCGGCTTCACGGCCTGGCCGATCAGCTCAAGCGCCCTCGCATGACGGCCTTGTACCGCCTCTGTGACAACGTCTTCGCGGAGCGCTGCGCCACCTGTGGGGAGCGGGGGATCTGCTGGGGGGCGGAGTACGACCGCACCCTGGAGGCCAAGACCCGCATCGCGGCCCATCTTCACGCCGAGGGGACGGTATCGGTGGAGGATCTTCCTGCCAGCCTGCAAGGCTTTTGCCCCCGCATGACCGCCATCATGACCGACGTGAATCTAGGCTACGGTCGCATGAGCGACACGCTCCGACGGGAGGAAAAGACCGACGTATACGCCGCCGACTACGCCGCGATCTCCCGCATCCTGGCCGAAGCCCTGTACCGGGACGGCCCCGGAGAGGTTGCCGGAGAAGAGGCCCTCACCGAGGAGGAGCGGGAGCGGAACCGAGCCGACGGAGAGCGGATCGCCGCCGCCATCGCGGCTACGGGGGTAACGGTGCAGGGGGTACTGGTCAGCGGCCACCCCGACGGACGGAGGAGGATCATGGTACGGGGACGGGGCTTCAATACCACCGCCGAGGGTGCTGCCGCCCTCCGGCAGAGGCTGGAGAACGCCTGTCACACCCGCTTGGCCCTTCCCGTTTTCGATCCCGACCTTACCCTTACGGATCCCGACGCCCCCAAGAGCGATACCGCCGTCGTGACTCTGCGCTCCGAGCCCGCCTTACGGGTACGCTACGCGGGCAGTACGGTGCCCTGCGGTCATGATCGGAGCCTGCCGCTCCCTTCCTCTCTGACCCACGACACCCCCTGTCACGCCTACCTTCCCCCCGCGGTCTGCGGGGATCACATCGCCCTCTTCTGTACCGAGGACGCCTGCCTCTACGCCCTCATCAGCGACGGCATGGGCACGGGAGAGGATGCTTCCCTGACCTCGGATATCTGCGCCCTGTTTCTGGAGCAGCTCCTGTCCTCGGGCGGCAGCGTGTCCCTGTCCCTGCGTATGCTGGACGACTATCTCCGCGCCAAGAATCACGGCACCGGCGAGGAATGCTCCGCCACGGTAGATCTTCTCTCCCTGGACCTGCTGAACGGACAAGCCATGCTGATCAAATGCGGCGCGGCCCCCACCTACGTCGTGCGTCAGGGGAGTATCTATAAGCTTCGCGCCCGCTCTCTCCCCATTGGGATCCTGCGGGATGCCCTTCCCCGTCCGCTCCGCTTCTCTCTGCGCCCGGGAGACGTGGCGGTCATGGTCAGCGACGGGGTGACGAGGGGGGTGGATGACTGTCCCTGGCTCATGGAGCTTTTATCCGCTCCTTTGCCCGATGACGTCGATCTGTTGCGGGAGAATATCATCCGCGGCGCGTTGGAGCGAGGGGCAGAGGACGACGTCTCGGCCATCGCCATACGGGTGGAGGAGCGGGTACGGCCTACCGCGGACGTCACGAAGACCGCCGTATGACCCTTTGAACCCTCCGTTCATGGGAGCGGGCCCCCTCCCCGCTTGATTTACGCCGTTATTTACGCCGTTATTTGCGCCGTTCTTTATGCTGTTACCCTCTTTTTTGCGCCATCCTATTGACTTTCACGCCAAAATGTTGTACAATATTCCTACCTATCTGTTTGAAATCCATCCCGAAAGGAAGTACAACCATATGAGCCCTGTCAGAACCGCCGCCATTGGTCTGGGCGCTCGCGGATATTCCATGCTTCACGCCCTGCTTTTGCATATGGATAATCTGAAGATCACCGCCGTCTGCGACCTGTATGAGGATCGTCTGAACCGTGCCGCCGACGCCGTGGAGAAGGTCTACGGCGAGGGGAACCGCCCCTTTGCCTCCACCGACTACAAGGAGGTCCTGGACCGCGACGACGTGGATGCCGTCCTCATCATGAGCGCCTGGGAGTCCCACTTCCCCATCGCCTACTACGCCATGGAGCGAGGCATCGCCGTGGGCATGGAGGTGGGCGGTGCCTACTCCATCGACGATTGCTGGCAGCTGGTCCGCACCTATGAGCGCACCAAGACCCCCTTCATGCTGCTGGAAAACTGCTGCTACGGCGAGGCCGAGATGAGTGTCATGCACATGGTGGGTCTGGGCCTGTTCGGTGATGTGGTCCACTGCGAGGGCGGCTACCGCCACGATCTCCGCGACGAGATCATCTTCGGTAAGGAGAACCGCCACTACCGTCTCCGCAACTACCTGACCCGCAACTGCGAGAACTACCCCACCCATGAGCTGGGCCCCATCGCCCAGATCCTGGACATCAACCGCGGCAACCGCTTCCTGTCTCTGGTGTCGGTGGCCTCCAAGTCGGCCGGTTTGAATCAGTTCGCCGCCGATCATCCGAATGCCAATCCCGAGCTGGTCAACGCCAAGTTCGCCCAGGGTGATGTCGTTACGACGGTCATCAAGTGCGCCCGCGGCGAGACCATCACCCTCCATCTGGATACCTCCCTCCCCCGCCCCTACAGCCGCGGCTTCACCGTCCAGGGCACCAAGGGTATGTACCAGGAGGACACCCGCTCCTTCTTCATCGACGCCGATATGGGCGGCAAGGAGCATTGGGACTGGTCCCCCGAGTGGAACAACCAGGGCCGCTACTTTGAAAAGTACCGTCACCCCGTCTGGGTGGATTACCTGGCAAACGGTATCCGCGGCGGTCACGGCGGCATGGACGGTCTGGTGTACAACGAGTTCATCGAGTGCGTCCGTCTCGGCAAGCCCTGTCCCATCGACGTCTACGACGGCGCGGCCTGGATGGCGGTCACGGCTCTCTCCGAGGAGTCCATCGCCAAGGGCGGCGCGCCCGTAGCCTTCCCCGACTTCACAAGCGGTGCGTGGTGCGAGTACAGCGTGGAGGAGTAAGTGAATACGAAACGAGCCGACGGAGGGAATTTCCGTCGGGTCGTTTTTGTAAGTTTGGAGAAACTTTCAAATTGGGGTTTATAGGCATGTTGATTCTTGTTGCCCTTAGGGGTTGCCCTCTCACCCGCCTGCGGCGGGGGGTCCCCCAGAGGGGGAGCCTTTCGTGCCAAACTCCAAAGATCCCATTTGCCCTCAAGTGTTTTCCGCCGTCCCAAGGCTCCCCCTTTGGGGGAGCCCCGCGCAGCGGTGAGAGGGCAAATAACGCGGGCAAGCCACAAACATACCGTTTTAAACAGCCCAACAAACCCAAATTTGAAATATTGCCTGCATCGTCACACGGTGATGTATCACGCCGCGATCCCCGCGTACCGCTCACTCCCGAGAACCTCCATCATGAACGCGTAGGGGTCCACGGTGCCGCCCGCCACCATGGAGAAGAGGCGGGGGGTACAGCCCGAGACCAGCGCCACACCCTGCTCGTTCATGGTAACGGGCTGCTGGCGGGTACGGGAGGCTACGTTCCAGAAGACCACCTCGGGGAGCTTGTAGCCGTGGTACTTGAACCGCTCCTTGGCGCTCTCGAACACGCTCCTGTCGGCATGGGCCACACAGCGGTCGAACTCCATGTCGGAGATGATGATCAGCTTGGCGGGCAGATCCTCGGGGAGGGCACGGTTCTTCACCGCGCTGTTCAGGACGAGGTCGAACACCGCCTCCAGATTGGTGTTAGCCACCTCGTTGAAGGAGGCCACGTAGCGCAGGCGGTCGGTGAAGGTCTCGCCCTTGACCTCGATGAGTCGGGGGCTTGCCGAGAACTCGATGAAGTGATTCCTGTACAGACCCGTGTTATGCTCGGCGAAGTACAGACCCAGGGACAGAGCCACGGCGGCGGGCAGGGGCTTGGCGTTCCAGTACATGGAGCCCGAGGTGTCGATCACGGCCAGGGCGTTCTCGGCACCGCCGAAGTCGGGGAGGGAGGCCCAGGTGGCGTTCAGCACCGCCTTTTCCTGCTCGGTGACAGGCTTCATGAAGCTGAGGGAATCACGGGTGAAAAAAGCATCGTTCAGGTAAGGCTCCACCAGCTCATAGGGGGCGAGGGTATCCGCGTGGAGCTTTGCTTCACCCGAGCTGACCCGGCTGATGAAGCTTTCGTACCGCAGGGCGTCGTTGCGGAGGAAGGCCTTGCGGTACTTGTACAGCGCCTTGGAGGGCTGCTTTTCGTAGTCGAAGGTATAGTCCTTCTCGCGGAGGTTGTTCTCGATGATGCGGATATGGGCGCGGAGAGCCACCAGGGCCTTGCGGTAGGCGGCGTCGGTCAGACCGAGGTGGCGGGCGATCCGCTTGCCGTTTCGCACGGTCTCGGGGTTGGAGGCGTTGACCGAGGGGAGCCACTTGGCCAGCAGGGAGACCTCCCCGCCGTTCTCCAACGCGGTGTTGTCCGCTTCCAATTGCGCCTTCAGAAGATCCAGCATCTCGGCCTCGCAGGGAGTCCCCATGAGGGCCAAGAGATCGTCGTAGCGGCCGTACTCGGCCACCCTTGCCAGGTTCTTGCGGACGCTTGAAGGCTCGTTGCAAGCCAGCCAGCGGAGGATGACGCGGAAGACTCGGCGCTCACCCAGGCCCCCGCGGATATCACGGGCGAAGAACAAAAGCTTCATGGCGGCGTCTCTGTTCTCGGTATAGGCACGGACGAAGCGGGTGATCATCTCCTCGTCGCTCGCGCGGCGGAGGGCGCCGATGGTAGCGAAGAGATCGAGGCAGTCGGATCCTGTGGTGGCGTTGGACACGGCACCGTTTTCGGTGTAGGCGATATTCGCCTCGTTTTTCAGATACTCTAACATGAAGCTCACTTCCTTTTCGTAGTATATTTGGTGGGTGTTCGGGTGGTTTTCAAATTGCAGTTTAGCGGTGTATATTAAAGGGTCATCCTGAGCGGAGCCGCTTGCGGCGGAGTCGAAGGATCTCCTTTGCCGACAAGAGATCCTTCGACCCCGGGCTTCGCCCTCCGCACAGGATGACCACATCAACAACTCACCGACAAACCCAAATTTGAAATACAACCCGACAGTTTCTATCATTCTTTAACAAGGCACCCTTCATTGCGGGGCTCGAACCCGCGCAGGAGCTTGCGCTCCCTCTTCCAGTAGGCATGAAGGTTGCTGTTGGTGCCTTTATGGTGCCTTGGGCAGGGGTCGAACCTGCGACGCAGGGATTTTCAGTCCCTCGCTCTACCGGCTGAGCTACCGAGGCTAATGACAAGGCACTGTTGCATCGTTCCAATTACTGAGCATGATGGCTGTGAGTGCCTTTATGGTGTGGGGGGCGGAGGCTGTGAACCTCCCCTCAAGAGCTTCCTCTTGTATTCTCGCGGAAACAGCCCCCCATATAGCAAGGCGCATTTGCCGCAAACGCCATGCGGCACGGTTTTACAGTCGTTGCTCAGAGCGCGCAAGTGTTGGTTGCTGGATGCGCCTTAAAAACATGATTATTCGCACCACATATCCATGTATCCGTCGATGATGCTATCCTCACCGCAAAAGCATAATGTGGTGCCGCTATCCAAGAAGAGACGGATGGTTGAGAAGTAATCCCCGCCCTCGGGGCGCATTTCGCCCGTACAGGGGTTACACTCAAAGGCATGCGAAAAGCGGTCTACGGTTACTCCGACGATCTTGCAGTTCTCTATCTCTTCTTTTTTGATACCGAGGTCAAATTCCCGGCGATAGTAATCAACCTTCAAATATTTTCCATCGATCACATCTGCGGCCTCTCTGATCTGCATGATCTCTTCTTTCGTGCCAAAGGTAATTCCAATATCACTTGGAAGATAATAACTAATAACGACAAAACCTGCATCCAATTCAAGCACCGCAGGACAGTCGAAGAAAACGTAACCTCGGTATTCAGGCCATATATGAACGTAAAGGCCCTTTAAGCAACTTCCGATGATTTTATCCCGATGCTTATCAAGGAACTCTATGAACGGGGTAGCTTCTGTGAAATCGTATTCCCGCATGACAGCACCTCACTCAAACAAATTTCAAGTATCGCTGATACGCGAACGAAAATCTCATTCGCCCGCCTATCAGCGACCCGCAAGACGCAATCGGTGCCTTACCTCCGAGATGGCGGGTGCCATGCATCGGCATTCTTGGTTCGGATATGGCTGTTCGCGTCTTTCACAAGATGTGGGGCCTTCGCCCGCAAGTGGTCAGACCTTACCTGACAAGGAATTACTTTTTCTTTGCTGTCCACATCTTTCTGTCATAACGCTTATCGGCAAGTGAATCACCAACTGCATGAGTGGTTGGCAATTGTTAACCGATAAGAGCTGTTACAAGGCACATTTTTCAGTTCCAATACTGTTTGTTTTGTTGGGGTTGCTGTCTGTGCCTTTGGTGTAGCCGTTCTCTCGGCATCTGTAATGTACCTCGGGGGTACAATCCGACACTACAAGGATAACAACGGCTACGGTTTCCAAGATACGTTTTTCATCTGACTGCCAAAGCAGCCCTCACGGCGCAGGGTGCGCTGACAAGCTGGCCGTCTTGCGAACGGGGCCCTTCAGTGCCTTGCGTGTCTTTTGACCAAATGTGTTATGATGTGATGATTGCTGTGCGTATCTTTCTGAACAAGATGCCCTTCCATATCATACGGGTCTTTCACACCGTTCGTGGCTGCTTACAAAGAACAGCTGCTCCTTAAGGGGCCAATGATAGCTTTTTTGCTGTTGGCATCTTTTCAAGGCGCGTTATGACACGGTCGCTCGGTGTATAAAGTCAAATCTGTGGGATACGCGTCCCTTTAGAGGACTTATCCGGCAACTTCGTGTTGCGATCAAAGCTTAACAGGCTTCTGCAAGGGGTTGCTGTCCGCGCCTTTCGTGCCCTCATTGTACCATATATTTCCTGCATAATCACGGAAAAAAAGCTGCGAACTCGCGAAAACCCCCGAAAATCCCGCCAAAAAGGCGCAGGATCATCAGAGGTTTTCCGCAAAATTTCGCAGTTTTCTTATCTTAACCCAATATTTTTCTGCTTTTTCAGCTTGTCGATCACCAGGCCCCGGAACTCCTCCGAGCCGATCACCTTCACGAGGGGGCCGAAGGAGAGGATACGGATCACCATTTCGGGGGCGTCGTCGTGGACGTAGCGGATCCTGACGAGGTAGAGATCCTTCCCTAACTTCTCGGCCTGCTTCTCAAAATGGGCGAAATGGAGCATGAACCGCTCCAGGGCGTTGCGCTCGTCCCGAAGCCTTACGGTGACGGTGTCGTAGGTGGGCTCCTTCTCATGGCCGAAGGAGGGCTTTTCACCCGTGTAATGGACGCATTTTTGGATCTTGGCCAGGTTGACGGTGGAGACGGCCCGCCAGCCCGCGGTGACGAGGCGGAATTTATCGTCCTTTTCGGAGTACTCCAGCCGCACGGGACGGCAACGGATGAACATGGTATTGCCCTTGCGGTTGACCATCTCGAACTTGATCTGGGAGCCGTCGCGGATGGCCTCCAGGATGACGCGGAACTGGCGGATGTACTCCTCGTCCTCAAAGGGGTCGCCGTCGGCGTACTTGTCATAGACGTAGTAGTCCTCGGGGGTGAAGAGGGGTTCCACATCTTCCAGATTGGGGAAGGTCACCCCGAAGAGGCGTACGCGGGGGTCCAGGGAGATGGCCTTGAGCCAGCGTTTCTGGAGTGTGGTGAGGGGCATGGTGGGCTTATGCTCCAGGGGAGTGGTCATGTCGGAGTGGACCAGCTGCCACTTCTCGGTTTTGAGGGAGGGGAGGATGGTGAGGCCGCTCTCCCCGAAGGCCTGCTCGGTCACGATCTTTTGGAGTTCCTTTTCGTTTCTCTCACCGTCCAGTATGCGGGAGATGATGGCGGCCACGGTGTTGTAGTAGGCGGAATACAGCTCGGAAAAGATCATGGCTTCACCTCCTCATCGAGGCCGTACATACGGTACATCTCCTTCAGGTCGTTCTTGAATTGGTTCTCTATGGTGCGGTTGGAAAAGTTCATCTTCACGATGCGGCAGATAAAGGTGCGGACCCAGGGCTTCAGCTCGCTGGAATCGTAGACGTCCGCGTAGAAGCGGTAGGTGCGCTCGTCCAGCTTTTCCACGGTGCCCACCCTTTTTTCGCGGTAGAGGCGTTTCACGATGTAGTCCTCGCCCTCCTCCACACGGATGGTGAACTCCACGTGCTCCAGATGCTCGTTGCCCCACTTATTGCGCTTGACGCTGACGCCCCACATCTTGCTCCGCATCCGATCCAGCTCAGCCCGCAGCTCGTCGAAGCGGGGGGTAGGATCCTCCAGCTTCACATTGGAGAGGTAGTCCACGCGGTAGGAGTTGAAGGAATTGAAGTCGGGGAGGTAGGCGAAGAGGTGCTGACGGCCGTTCTGAGCGCTGATGAGGATACGGAGGGGGATAATTCGGCTGCGGCGGGGGAGATCCTTGCGGCGGCTCATGTTGGTAACGGTGACGGCCCGCTTCTCCCGCATAGCGGTAAAGAGGGCGGCCAGCACGCCGCTGTCGATGGCGCCGGTTATGTAGTGGTGCTTGAAGGTGAAGGAATCGGTGTCGGTGACCGCCTTGTCCAGGATGAAGGAGCCGATGACACCGCAGGGGGCGACCTCGGAGTAGTAGTGGAGGACGTCGGTGAGGCTCGACACGTCGGTGGAGTCGGTACGGCGGTAGTAGACCTTACGGCCTTCCTTTTCGGCTGTCAGGATGCCCGCCTCGCAGTACTCCTTGAGCTTTTTGCGGACGGTGGACTCATCGAACATTAGCGGTGACTCAAAGCCCGCCAGGTACTTTCCGTCGATCTCGGAGAGGATCTCGGGGAGGGCGCGGCGCACCGCGGGGTCGTGGAGGATATCGAAGAGGATGAAGTGGAGGGTGATATCCCCGTCGGTGAAGCTCTTGGCCTTCCAGGCGTTGTAGAGGGGGTTGTGGGGGATGGTACGGCTGTCGATGGAGATGAAGACGTTCTTCCCCTCGGGGGTACGGACAAAGCTCATGTGGTCCCCCAGCCAGCTCTCCATGCGGCGGCGCTCGTCGTCATAGGAACGGGCGCTCTTGGACTGATACCCGTCGCGGCTCTTGAAGCCGTACACGTAGAAATCCCGCATGTAGGAACGGATGCGCTCGAAGTTTTTGATGAGTTCGTTGTAGGTGGACATGGCGGGACTCCTTTCTTGGGGGTGGGGATGGTATTATTATAGCAAATTCGGGCGGGAGTGTCAAGGGGGATAGAAAAGATGAAGGCGGCGGGGTGGGCCGTCGCCTTGTTGGTGATCGTATGACAACTGCTACACAGGCCGAATGTCTTCTATGATCCTCCCGCAGATCGAGCTCGGCAAATGGCTCCTTCGGCACTACTTGATCCCGATACCCAGGATCGTTTGGCTCTCCGCAAGCTCTTTTTTGATCGTAGATGCCAGCAGAGACCGGTTGTAGCACAGCTCCCCCGGCACTGCCTTCCCTTTTTTGATGAGATTCTGATCCGATAGCACCGCATCGGTGACGTAAATATCCCAGTCCTGTCTCTGCACCAGATGCAAAAAGTTCACGCATACCTTGTCGTTGTAAAAATAGTAGCAATTATACGGCCCGTAGAACCATCTCTTTCCGCTTTCATCGACCAGATCGCCAAGCTCCAGCTTATCGAACCGAAAGCCGTATTCAGTCAAGAGAAACGTGAAATACTTCATCAGTTCCTTCTCTTCATCACAGCAGATCTCATTGGACCGTCTGCCGAAATAATACGTATCGAATCCGTCACACCAGAAGATCCGATCCGCCAGCGCGGGCTTGAACAGTCGGAATATCTTTGCCATCGAAAAACCGTCTTGACGATCGGCAAAGCCGGGCTTGGCCTTTACCGCGTCGATGGCCTGAAGAGCCTTTTCTTTGGATGAAAAAACTCCGATATCTTTTATCTCATCCCGATCGTCCGATCTGTATTTGTGTATGACCTTATAGTAAAACATATCAGCACCCCACTTATCGAATGTACGCTTTTACGATTCTATTATACGACTTTTTCCCTTGAATTGCAATAGGGATCGCAATTTTTACAACGGACTTTTCACGTGATCCCGTGATGGGCATTCGACATGAAATACTTTCCATTCATATCTCCCGCAAAAGTGCCCACAATAATACCAGAGACGCGACAGGGCGTAAGACACGGCGAGTCCGAGGGACGGCCGCGGCGAGTCCTTCGGGGTCTCGATGATATAGATCAGCCACCTCTCTCTGCCGAGTCAGCGGCGTAAGGCATGCGGCGTTCCCTCCACGTAAGATACGGGGTGCCGGACGCAGTTCCCTTGACCTTGCCGAGTCGCGGGCGCAAGGTGGAGACATGGCACAAGTTTTTTGACGAAAAGGAGTCCATTACCATGGCAAGAAGCAATAAGACCCTCGTTCCCGAGGCAAAGCAGGCACTCAACCAGTTCAAGATGGAGGCCGCCAACGAGGTGGGCGTTACCCTGAACCAGGGCTACAACGGTCAGCTGACCTCCGCTCAGGCGGGTTCTATCGGTGGGCAGATGGTCAAGAAGATGATCCAGTCCTACGAGAACGGTCTGGCCGGCAAGAACCAGAACCAGTAAGTTCTCTCCCCACGCAGGCTCCCGCTTCGGCGGGGGCTTGTTTTTGCGTATGCGTGTTCTCGTGATTTTTTCGGATTTTCTTTGGTGAATTTACTCAATCCTCTTTACACAGGACGAAAAATGTGGTATAATAACTCTAAATAAGGTGGGGTCGTGTACCCTACGCGAAAGGAGTTTCACCATGGCAAGCAAGATTAAGGACGAGAAGCTGGATTTTCTGTTTGAAGCCATCCTGACGCTCGAGACTGTTGAGGATTGCTACAGCTTTTTTGAGGACCTGTGCACGGTTTCCGAGCTGCAGGAAATGTCCCGCCGTATGCAAGCTGCCCGTATGCTGCGGGCCAACGCCGTCTACGCCGATATCGCCGCCCAGACGGGGCTCAGCACCGCCACCATCAGCCGTGTCAACCGTTGCCTCAAGTACGGAAACGACGGCTACAACAAGGCACTGGACAGTCTGGAGGCCAGCCGCCATCCCGGAGTGACCGACCGCCGCCGCTCCTGATCCCCTTTCCCTGCTTACCATTTTTCGAGGATACCTATGTACGACGGATACCGCGCCATCGCCTCTGCCTACGACCGATTCAACGCCGACGTGGACTATGAGCGGTGGAGTGACTTTATCGAGGCCTGCTTCGGTAAGTTTCTCCCCGCCAAGCCTGAGATCGTGTTGGATCTGGCCTGCGGCACGGGGCGCATGACCTTCCCGCTGGCCGACCGCGGGTACGATATGATCGGCATCGACGGAAGCTCCGATATGCTGGCCGAGGCCTGCGACAAGAACAACGACCGCACCGACCGCCTCTTTGAGGAGGCCTGTGAGAGGTTGGGTCTTGATCCCGACGGGTTTGAAACCGATGCCGCTATAGAGGAGCTTGCGGGGCACCCCGCTCCCCTTTTCCTGCAGCAGGATATGCGGAACTTTGAGCTGTACGGCACCGTGGACGCCACGGTGTGCTGTCTCGACAGTCTGAATTATCTCTGCGGTGACGGGGATCTTTTGGCGTGTCTGAAATGTATTCACCTATACCTTGCCCCCGGGGGGCTTCTGGTCTTTGACGTCAACAGCCCCTACAAGTTTGCCCACACCTACGGAAACAATGCGTATATCCTGGAGGATGAGGACGAGGATGGCCGCGCGGTCTTCTGCGGCTGGCAGAATGAATACGATTCCGAGAGCCGGCTGTGCAAGTTCTACCTGTCCCTCTTTGCCGAGGGGGAGGACGGCGCCTACGTCCGCTCCGACGAGGAACAGACCGAGCGGTGCTTTGACGAGGCAGAGCTGACCGCCGCCTTGGATGAGGCGGGGTTTGATCTGTGCGGGATGTATGCCGACTTTGACTTCTCGCCTATGACCGAGACCACCGAGAGATGGTACGTGGTGGCGAGGACGAGGAAGCGGGGGGATTGGTATCTCTGCGAAAAGCAAGGATGAATGTAACCCAACAAAATCACCAACATAGAAAGTCAAAACAAATATCATGAAGATCATTAATGCTTCTCCCCTTCCCGTGATCCTCCGCATGGACGGTCATTCATACGATATCGCGGTGGGGCAGACTCTTGAGCTTCCCTGCGAGGGGGTCGTGGATTTCACCCTTTCCCATACGTATCCCAGCGAAGCTATGTCCGAGCAGGCGATCGCCAGAGAGCTCTCCTCTCCCTCGGTCTTGGCAGAAGCACTTTCGGCCATGCAAAAACCCTACTTCCGCTTAGCACTGGATACCCGATACCGCTTTGAGGTCACTCCCGACACGGTCTTTACCATTGAACGCCACGGGGCGTATCCCCAACTCGGACTGGTCTACTCCCGCCTCTTTCCCAAAGCACAGGGAGCAACCCTACATTCCATGGAGCATGGATTTGCGGAAAAAGAAGAATATACCCAAACATTCAAGTCCGCATCCCGCAGGGGCTCCATCGGAGAGCGGGTCAGCCGTATCCTTCTCCTGATCTTTGCGTCGATATTTACCCTGCTTTTGGTTTTGGCAGCGATCTGGACAGGGCTGGTGGGGTTCTGTCTCGTCCTTGTCTTTGCCGTGCTGATCTGCGGTGGTTGCGGTCTCATTCTCGCTATGCTTACAGCAACGCGAAAATTACGCGATCGGCTATTCTTGGCAGATTTTGAAAGCGAGACCATCGCCGCGAATTTCCGAAAAGCCATGCAGAAAAACGCCATTGATATCAATTAAGCGATCAATAAAATCATACAATAGAAAGCGAAACACCATGAGCAAGAACACCATTCTCCGCGCCATGACGAGGGACGGCAGCGCGCGGGTACACGTCATTCGTTCCACCGATATGGTCAACCAGGCCATTGAGTATCACAAGCCCTCCCCCACCGCTACGGCGGCTCTGGGGCGCGTCCTCACTGTCACCTCCATGATGGGGTGTATGCTGGGCGAGGAGACCGACACCATCACCGTGTCCTTCGAGGGCGACGGCCCTGCGGGCAGAATTCTCGCGGTCAGCGATTGGATCGGCAACGTCCGCGGATACATTCAGAATCCCACCGCCGATCTGCCCCTCAAGTCCAACGGTAAGCTGGAAGTGGGCGGTCTGGTGGGGAGCGGCACCGTCAACGTCATCAAGGATCTGGGCGGTGAGATCCCCGAGAGCGGCTCGGTCGCCCTGACCAGCGGTGAGATCGCCGAGGACATCACCACCTACTACGCCGAGAGCGAGCAGGTGCCCACCCTGTGCGCCCTGGGCGTGCTGGTGGACACCGACCACTCCTGCCGCGCCGCGGGAGGTATTCTGGTTCAGCTTCTTCCCTTCGCTGACGAGCAGACCATTGATCTGCTGGAGCGCAACGCCGCCGATCTGGTCCATCTGTCCTCCATGATCGACAAGGGCATGGACAACAAGGCCATCATGGACGTGGCTCTGCGGGATATCCCCTACGATATCTTCGACGAGCTGGAGGTGGACTACAAGTGCAACTGCTCCAAGGGCAAGATGGACGCCGTCATGGCGTCTCTGGGCAGAAAGCAGGTCATGGATCTGCTTTCCGAGCAGGTGGCCGAGGGCAAGCCCGAGGAGCTGGAGATCGTCTGTCGGTTCTGCAATACCCGCTATCGGTACTCCAAGGAGGAGCTGGCGGGGATGGACTTTGCCAAGGAGTAAGCTTTTTACCTGTCGGGGTACGGTTTCGTATCCCGATTGGTGTTTCAAATTGGGGTTTAACGGTCTGACGGAACATAGTGGAAACGGGCAAGTGGCCACCTCATCACCCGCTTCGCGGGAGCTTCTCCTCCAGGAGAAGCCTAGGTTACCATGACCCAAAAGATCTTTGTATCTCACGGGGTTGCGGTTACCGAAGCCTTCTCCTTGAGGAGAAGGTGTCGGCGAAGCCGACGGATGAGGTGGCCCCTAAACACATACTGATCTGTTCTGTCAAACAGTTCGATAAACCCAAATTTGAAGCTCCCCCGCGTCCCCCCG
>JAZNJA010000223.1:0-8813 GCA_045577755.1 Eubacteriales bacterium | reverse complement strand
AGGTTCAGGCTGAGGACGTTCCCGAGATCGTGGAGAGCCACCTGAAGGGCGGCGTTCCCGTAGCACGCTTGGTTTATGAGGAAATCGGCGACCTCCAGCTGGAGGAGGGCCGTTCTCCCACGCTGTTTGATACCACCTTCTATCACAAGCAGCTCCGTTTGGCTCTGCGTAACTGCGGTGCCATCAACCCCGAGGATATCAACGAGTACATCGCCGTAGATGGCTATCAGGCTTTGGCAAAGGTACTTACCCAGATGACCCCCGACGAGGTCATCCAGACCATCCTGGATTCCGGCCTGCGCGGCCGCGGCGGCGGCGGATTCCCCACCGGCCTGAAGTGGAAGTTCGCCAGCGGTAACCGCGGTAACGTCAAGAAGTACGTCGCTTGTAACGCCGACGAGGGCGACCCCGGCGCGTTCATGGACCGCTCCATCCTGGAGGGTGACCCCCACGCTCTGATCGAGGCTATGGCCATCGCCGCCTACGCCATCGGCGCTGACGAGGGTTACGTATACGTCCGTGCCGAGTACCCCATCGCCGTCAACCGCCTCCAGATCGCTATCGATCAGGCTAAGGAGTACGGCCTTTTGGGCGAGGACATCTTCGGCACCGGCTTCAACTTCGATCTGAAGATCCGTCTGGGCGCAGGCGCATTCGTCTGCGGCGAGGAGACCGCTCTCATGACCTCCATCGAGGGTAACCGCGGTGAGCCCCGTCCCCGTCCTCCCTTCCCCGCAGTCAAGGGCCTGTTCGGTCAGCCCACGGTTCTGAACAACGTGGAGACCTACGCCAACATTCCCCAGATCATCCTGAAGGGCGCCGACTGGTTCTCCTCCATCGGTACCGAGAAGTCCAAGGGCACCAAGGTCTTCGCTCTGGGCGGTAAGATCAACAACACCGGTCTGGTGGAGGTTCCCATGGGTACCACCCTGCGCCACATCATCGAGGAGATCGGCGGCGGCATTCCCAACGGAAAGAAGTTCAAGGCTGCCCAGACCGGCGGTCCCTCCGGCGGTTGCATCCCCGCTCACCTCATCGATACCCCCATCGACTACGACAACCTGATGGCCATCGGCTCCATGATGGGCTCCGGCGGTCTGATCGTCATGGACGAGGACACCTGTATGGTGGATATCGCCCGCTTCTTCCTGGACTTCACCGTGGACGAGTCCTGCGGTAAGTGCACTCCCTGCCGTGTCGGTACCAAGCGCCTGCTTGAGCTGCTGGACAAGATCATCGCCGGTAACGGTGAGCTGGAGGATCTGGACCGCATGGAGGAGCTCTGCAACTACATCAAGTCCGCATCCCTCTGCGGTCTGGGTCAGACCGCTCCCAACCCCGTCCTGTCCACCCTGCGCTACTTCCGCGAGGAGTACGTGGCTCACATCGTGGACAAGAAGTGCCCCGCCGGTGTCTGTAAGAACCTCATTCAGTACACCATCGACGTGGACACCTGTATCGGCTGCGGCATCTGCGCCAAGAAGTGCCCCGCCGAGGCCATCACCCGCACCGACTACGTGGCTCCCGGTCACAAGCTGGCCTCCATGCAGATCGATCCCGCTAAGTGCGTGAAGTGCGGCGCTTGCGTGGCTACCTGTAAGTTCAAGGCAATTTCCAAGAAGTAAGAAAGGGGGAAGTAGAAAATGGATATGATCAACGTTAAGATCAACGGCGTAGAGTATGCCGTAGAGAAGGGCTGCACCGTGCTGGAAGCCGCCAAGGCCGCTCACATCGACATTCCTACGCTCTGCTACCTGAAAGATATCAACGAGATCGGCGCCTGCCGTCTCTGCCTGGTCGAGGTCTCCGAGGGCGGTAAGCCCTTCCGTATGGTCACCGCCTGCGTGTATCCCTGCACCGACGGTATGGAGATCAAGACGAGCAGCCCCAAGATCACTGCCTCCCGCAGAATGAACCTGGAGCTGCTGCTCTCCAACCACGACAAGAACTGCCTGTCCTGCGTCCGCTCCACCAACTGCGAGCTGCAGGCTCTCTGCCGTGAGTACGGTGTGGACTCCTCCCGCTTCGGCGGCACCGTCAACACCTACGCCATCGACGACAAGACCCCCATCATCCGCGACAACAACAAGTGCATCCTCTGCCGCCGTTGCGTCGCTACCTGCGCCAAGGTCCAGGAGATCGGTGTCATCGGCGCCAACAACCGTGGCTTCGATACCTACATCGGCTCTCCCTTCGATTCCGCCCTGGAGACGACCTCCTGCATCAACTGCGGTCAGTGTATCGTGGCTTGCCCCGTGGGCGCTCTCTACGAGAGAGACGACACCGACAAGATCTTTGCCGCTCTGGCAGATCCTACCAAGCACGTCATGATCTGCACCGCTCCCTCCGTCCGCGCCCAGATCGGTGAGTGCTTCGGCTACGAGCCCGGCACCGACTGCGAGGGTAAGATGGTCACCGCTCTCAAGGCCCTGGGCTTCGACGGTGTCTACGACATGAACCTCACCGCCGACCTGACCATCGTCGAGGAGGCCAACGAGCTGATCGGCCGCATCCAGAATAACGGTGTGCTGCCCATGATCACCTCTTGCTCCCCCGGCTGGATCAAGTACTGCGAGCACTACTTCCCCGAGATGACCGAGAACCTGTCCTCCTGCAAGTCTCCTCAGCAGATGTTCGGCGCCATCGTCAAGACCTACTACGCCCAGAAGATGGGTTGGGATCCCAAGGACATCTTCATGGTCTCCGCTATCCCCTGCACCGCTAAGAAGTTCGAGTGCGGCCGTCCCGAGCAGTCTGCCGCAGGCGTTCCCGACGTGGACGTGGCCGTCACCACCCGTGAGCTGGGCCGTATGATCCACAGAGCCGGCATCAACTTCAAGGCTCTGCCCGACGGTCAGTTCGACGATCCCTTCGCCATCGGCTCCTCCGCAGGCGCGATCTTCGGCGCTACCGGCGGTGTCATGGAGGCCGCTCTCCGCTACGCCGCTGAGGTCATCACCGGCAACAAGCTGGAGAAGCTGGAGTTCAACGAGGTCCGCGGCGTTGAGGGCATCAAGACCGCTTCCTACAAGGTTGGCGATCTGACCGTCAACGTGGCCGTTGCCTCGGGTACCGGCAACGCCAAGAAGCTGCTGAACATGGTCAAGAACGGCGAGCTGGACGTCCAGTTCATCGAGATCATGGGTTGCCCCGGCGGCTGTGTCAACGGCGGCGGTCAGCCCATCCAGCCCGCTTCCGTCCGCATGAACATGGATCTGCGCGCCGTCCGTGCCGCCGTCCTCTACAACGACGACGCCAACGCCGACGTCCGCAAGTCCCAGGACAACCTGGCTGTCCAGAAGATCTACGACGAGTTCCTTGGTGCGCCCAACAGCCACAAGGCTCACGAGATCCTGCACACCACCTACGTCAAGCGCGGTCTGTAATCCCGTATCCAATCAATACCCACAAGGGGCTGTCCTCGGACAGCCCCTTTTTGGCGCGTTGGTACAGCCCCTTTTGGGCGCGTTGGTACCGTATTGACAAAATATGACGGATATGCTATAATGGTAGAAAACACGCGAAACCACGCGGAAAGGAGGACGGTATGACCGACAGCCCAACGACGGCACCCACCGAAGGGGCCGACCGTGAAGCCCTGCGCCTCGCCGCCCTCCTGGAGAGCCATCCCGCGCCTGCCCTCTGCGAGGACGGGGAACTGGCGGCGGTGGACTTCACCCGCCTGGACGTCCTTGTCGGGACGGTGCGAAATGATGAGCAGTTTGACTACTGCATGGAGTCGAAAGCCTACTATATCCCCGCGGGGACGGTGGATCCCGCCGACCTGCCCGTGGCCTTCGTGGCCCTCTATGAGGAGGGGCTGACCCGCAGAGCGGGGATCAAACGGTACGGACGGGTCACCGATACCCGGGTGGTCAAGCGGCGCGACATTCCCGTTCCCATGAGCCGCCCTAATCCCGAGGAGACCTACTATCTCTTTTCGGTGGAATCCTGGATGCTCCTGGAGCAGCCCATCGCCCTGCAGAACACCGCCCGCGGCAAGCCCGCCTTCACCAACTATTTCCTTCTGACCCATTGCCGCCGCTCCTACCAGCTGGTGGCCATCCGCTCCCCCGAGGCCTATAGGCTCTGTATGCTCCTCTGCGAACTAACCGCCGCGAAGGGAGAAGTCCCCGTCTTCCGCCGCGTGGGTGAGCGCCACCTCGTGACCCGAACCGACCAAGGCCTGCGCCTTCTCAACGCCTCGGGGGACTGCCTCTACACCTGCCCCCCGAGGATGCTGACCAATACCCCCGCCGAGGTGCTGCGGGGCATCCTGAGCGCCCTGGGTCTGAAACACTGAAAGCACGTCCAAGAAAAAGAAAAAGGATCACCGCACGATCACGGTGATCCTTTCTTGTTGGCAGACCGCACCACGGAGGACGTGGACGCGGCGCATGGGAGCTTCGGCAACTCCGCCGAGGTGAGACCTCAGGCCTCCAGATCCCGAACCAACCTCTCCACAGGGGCAGGATCGGGGTTGTACTCGTGGATACCCGGGAAAACGACGGAATCGAACCACGACCGGGGGTCAATGCCCGCCCGAGCGCAGTAGCCCATGACTTCCTCGGTGGCGGCGTTGCTGTACTCCACGGCGAAGAGCTCGTCCTGATCTCCCGTCTCCACGCAGAGACGGCGGGGATAGCACAGACAGGCGATCTCAGGGTCGTCGTAGAGGGCGGCGGCGTCCCGCCAGGACCAGTCGGGCCAGGCGTACTGACGGCGGTCGCTGAAGAAGGAGGAGGAGATGGCCGAGCGGATGCGGGGCTCGGCGGCGGTAGTGAAGAGGGTGTAGTGACCGCCGTAGGAGCAGCCCACCATACCGAAGGACAGGGGATTGACGGTGGCCTCAAAGTAGTCGATCACACGGGAGATGGCGTAGACCTCCAGAGCGGTGATGGAGCTGCCTACCCGCTTCAGACGGGCGTCGATGCGGATGCGGTCGTAGGGCGCGCCGTAGAAGGCGGGATCCCAAAGCAGGAGGGCGGGCATGAAGACGTGGACACGGTGGGGAAGGAGCCCCGTCACCATGCCGTGGTAGTTTACCGTACTGCCGTCGAAGTAGAAGCCCGAGGCCAGCTCGGGGGTGCCCGCCCCGCCGTGCTGGGAGATGACCAGAGGACGGCGTTCCTCGGAGTTGAGGCGGTAGAAGAGTCCTGTCTGCCAAAGCCCCTCCAGCACCTCGATCCGCATACGGAAAACGGTGTACTCCCCCTCGTCTCCCAGCTCCTCGATGATCTCAGCCCCGGGGATGGTGCGGGGCAGATCAGCGTTCAGAGGCCAGCCCAGCATATCCAGAAAGGCCTTGCGGTGGACCTCGGTGTTTTGGAGGATATCGGCACCGCGAGCCCTGCGGACGGCGGCCAGCTCGTCCTCGCGGCGGGTGATGAGAGCCTCCACCTCGGAGAGATGGCGGGCCTTGAGGGCTTCGTTCTTGTGGGGATCTTCACGGAATCGCATGGTGAGTCTCCTTTCGCTCGTTACTGATTCCATTATAGCAGATAAAGAGGATTTTTGCAAGGTGTTTTCGGGGATTTCCCGGTCTCCTTGACAAAATGCTCCCCCTGTGCTATAATGATAAAAAACCACAGGAGGCAGGCGACGACATGGACCCCATCACCCACCCTCCGGCGCGGCTTCCCGTGACCGAGATCCAACGCTTCTGTATGCACGACGGCCCGGGCGTGCGGACCGTGGTGTTCCTCAAGGGCTGCCCCCTGCGCTGTGCCTGGTGCCATAACCCCGAGACCCAAAGGGCCGCCCCCGAGATGCTCTTCTACGAGTCCAAGTGCATCTACTGCGGTGCCTGCGTGTCGGCCTGCCCCGCAGGGGCGCACAGCATCCATCCCGAGCGGGTCTTTGACCGTGACAAATGCACCGCCTGCGGCCGTTGCGCGGCCGTCTGCTGTACCGACGCCATTACCCCCGCCGCGAGGGACATGACCGCGGTCGAGATCCTGTCCGCCGTCCTGCGGGACAGGGCCTTTTACGGAGACAACGGCGGCATCACGGTGTCGGGCGGTGAGCCCATGACGCATCCCCATGGCGTGATCGCCCTGCTGACCGCCTGCAAGGAGGCGGGGATCACCACCTGCGTGGAGACCTGCGGTGAGTTCTCCCCCGCCCATCTGCCTGCCCTCTGCGCTGCCGCAGACCTCCTCCTCTGGGACGTCAAGGACACGGACCCTGCTCGCCACAAGTCCTACACGGGGGTGGACAACACCCGTATACTGCGCAATCTCAAGGAAGCCGATCGCCAGGGAGCCAAGACCCGCCTGCGGTGCATATTGGTCAATGGCATCAATACGGTGGAGTCCCACTACGCCGCGCTGGTCGGACTGTACGGGGAGCTTTCCCATTGCGAGGGCATCGAATTCCTCCCCTACCACGCCTACGGAGGCTCCAAAATGCTCCCCCTGGGCCTCCCCGATAACGGACGGACGGAGTGGATCCCCGACACCGCTGCCGCGGATGCGGCCAAGACCTACCTCCGAGACCGCGGCGTTCCCGTGATCGGATCCTGAAGCAGAAAAAGACCCATCGCTGTGCGCGGTGGGTCATTTATCATGTGAGGATCAGGCGATCATGCGGGTCAGCCCCACGATCAAGGGCATGGTGACCATGGACAGCACCGTGGACAGAGACACCAGGCGTACCGACAGCTCGGTATCCCGCCCAAACTTGGCGGCGAAAATGGTGGCCGTCGCCCCCACGGGGGCGCAGGCGCCGATGACCGATACCAGAAGCACGTTCCCCCGCACCCCGCAGAGGTACAGAGCCCCCAGAGTCGCCAGCGGGAATACCAAAAGCCGCAGAGCGATGCAGAGGTAGGACCAGCCGTCCTTGAAGGCGGCGATGAGGTCGGCCTTGCCCAGGTAGAAGCCCACCATGAGCATGGGGAGGGGGAGGTTCAGGGCGGAGAGGGCCGAGATCGCCCCCGCTATGACCGAGGGAAGCCGCAGTCCCGCCTCGCCGTCCGGGGTGATATACAGGGGAGAGGTGAAGAACACCAATCCCACCGCCACACCGATGATGCCGGGATTGAGCAGGATCTTTTTGACGCGCATCCCCGAGGACTCCCCGCTCATGTCGGCATAGCCCCAGGTCCACAGAGCAATATTGAACACCGCCAGATAGACCGCGGCGTAGAGAGCGCCCTCGTGGGACTCGGGGGTGTCGATCAGGGCCTGGGCCAGGGGCAGAGCGATAAAGCCCGCGTTGGAAAAGACCGCCGCGAAGCGCATGAGGCGCTTTCTGTCCTCATCCCTGAAGCGGAAGATGACCGTCACCAACAGGATCATGACGGTATGCACCGCCACGGCGATCAGGGCCACCGCGCCGATGTTCTTCAGGATACCCAGCAGCTCCTCCCGGGGGTAGAGGGTAGCCGAAAAGGCGTTGATGATGACGCAGGGGGTGACGAAGTACATGACGATGTCCGCCATGCACTTGTTGGCCTCCTCGGTCAGAAGCTTGATCCTCTGGCAGAGAAAGCCCAGGGCGATGATGATAAAGAGCAGGCCGACCTTCTCGGCGACGGCCAGAAAGCTTACGAGAAAGTCCATTACAGCTTGACCCCAAACTCCTTCTCCATCAGCTCCGTGATCTCGTGGCGGTAGGGCATGGAGGGGGAGGAGCCGTAGCGGGTGACCGAGATAGCGGCGGTGCAGGTGGCGAACTGCAGGGCGACCTCCATGGGGAGGCCCTCTGCGATGGCGGTGGCGAGACCGCCGTTGAAGGCGTCCCCGGCGCCCGTGGTCTCCACGGCCTTGACCTTGATGGAGGGGACCAGGATCTCCCGCTCGCCATCGGTGAAGAAGGCGCCGCGGACACCCAGGGTGATGACGACGTTCTTCACACCCATCTCAAAGAACTTCTTGGCGGCCAGACGGCAATCCTCCACCGTATCCACCTTGATGCCGGTAAACTGCTCGGCCTCGGTCTCGTTGGGAGTAACGTAATCCACGCCGTCGAAGATCTCAGCGGGGACAGGCACGTAAGGGGCAGGATTGAGGATGAAGGGCTTGCCGTACTTATGAGCCAGCTCCTTGGCGGCAAATACTGCCTCGGCGGTGGTCTCAAACTGGGTCAGCACCGCGTCGGCATCCTTGAAGTCCTCTTCGGCGGCGTAGACCGACTCCCTGACCACCTGCTCGTTGGCGGCCAGAATGACGATGATGCGGTTCTGGGCGTCACTCTCGTCGATCTCAATGAGGGCAGAGGCCGTCTCGGCGGCGGGATCCACCACCACGTGCTTTTCGGTCATACCCTCGGTCTCATAATGCTTTTTCAAGATCTGCCCCAGCACGTCGTCACCGCGGCGGCTGATGATGCAGACGTCACTGCCCGCGCGGTGGGCGGCAGTCATCTGGTTGGAGCCCTTGCCGCCGGGGCCGAAGCGGAGGGTAGAGCCCTTGACGGTCTCTCCCGCCACGGGCAGATGGGGGGCGAAGCCGGTCACATCCACAATGACCGAGCCGGGGCCTATGATCTTTGCCATGATTGTATTCTCCTTTATTTGGGTGAGATTGGTGGAGTTCAATTTTGGGTGTAACTATTCAGGCGATCTTCAAATTTGGGTTTATCGGTGAGGTGACCGAGTCCTTTGCCTTCTCCAGCGGAGAAGGGGGACCGCGAAGCGGTGGATGAGGAGAGCATTTGTAACCTAACTTATCGGGTGTACAGTTATGTTCCTACAACCATACGGATAAAAACGACAAAATGGTTGATACAACAAAATTTTTGAAGCATCCAATATCCGAAAAGTGGTAGGGGAGTTAGCTTCTCACCCAGAACGCTGGTTTACAAGCACT
>JAZNJA010000222.1:0-23935 GCA_045577755.1 Eubacteriales bacterium | reverse complement strand
GAAAAAAGGCAAATAAAACACCGCTTCAGCGGTAGTCCGTAGAAGCGGTGCGGTTGGCAGACTTTCAAGCACGATAGTGCTGCCGGTAATAGGCCCTTATAGGGCCAGTGCAGGCCACCAGCTAAGCTGGTGGTCCTGACTGATTTTTGGGGGAGTTAATGACTCAGCCCCCATTCCTGAGTGGCGTATTGAGGTATATTTCGATTTTATTGTTGTAGAGCACGATTTTACGGATGAAAAAATCGACCAACATGGCACTCTCCATTTTCAGTGCTTCCACATAATACTCACGGATCATGCTTTCGGGAATTTTAACAATTGCCTTGCTTTGCTCGATGAGGATCTCCTTTTCCAGCTCGCCTTGCTGCTGCTCCAGTTCATGCAATCGCTTGTTGGTGGTCGCGGACATGATGCCTTGCTCCAAAGCGGCTACCAGATTGTCCAAGGCTTTGTCCACCTTGGCTTTCTCGCGGAGCAGTGTAGTCAAACGAGGATTTTGCACGCATTGGCGCTCTTGCTCACGCAGTAGACTAGTGACTAAATCGTCCATGGTCTCTTTCTTGGAGAGTTCCTTCACAATGATGTTGATGACGAATTCCTCAAGAACCTCCTTACGGATTATTTGCATTTCGCAACTGTTGCGATGTTGTTTGTCACCTCTGCATCGGTAGTAGCGAATCACATCACCATTTCTCGCAGTTCCGGTTTCCGCACTGATGGGATGACCGCAATAACCGCAGGTGACCTTGTTGCGTAGCAGATAAACTGCTTTTACGCATTTGCGTCCAAAACGGTTCTTATCTACTTTTCGACGGACGGTTTCATAGAGCTGTTGCGGAATAATACGAGGGTACATATTGTCGATCACCTCGTCACCGATGCGGTATATGCCTGAATACTTCTCGTTTTTCAAAATGCCGTAAACTGTATTCATGGTGAAGGGCTTTCCTTTATGTAATATGCCTCGTGCTGTCAACTCATTGATGATGGAACGTACACAAACACCCATCGAAAATTGTTCATACATGAACTGAACTGCTTCGGCCCGTTCCGGGTCAATGACGATCTTCTTTCCCTCAGATTTATAACCGTAGGGAAGGATCCCACCTTGAAAATTACCTTTCCGGCGTGTCTCGTACATACCACGCTTGACCTTCTGTGAAAGCTCTGCGGAGTAGTACTGGTTCATACCCTCCAAGAGCGATTCAAGGATGATACCTTCGGGCGTATCGGGAATGTTCTCCATGGCCGACAGCACCTTCACACCGTTATTCCTCAAGGTGTTCTTGTGTACGGTGGCCTCGTACTTGTTTCGAGAAAAACGATCCAGCTTGTAGACCAGAACGTAGTTCCATTGCCTCTTCCCGCTGTCCTTCATCATGCGCTGGAAATCGGGTCGCATATCATTGGTACCCGTCATAGCGCGGTCAATGTAGGTCTCCACGATCAAGATCCCGTTTCGCTCAGCGTAATCGTGACAAACGCGAAGCTGACCCTCGATGGATTGCTCGGTCTGGTTATCGCAGGAATACCGAGCGTAGATGACTGCTGTTTTCATTTTGTTGTTTCCTCCGTTTCTTTGGATTTTGCGGTTTGGTTTTGTTGGCGATAGAGTTCACGAATGCGGTTGAACAGGGAAGCACACAGATACTCTCTCTGTTCCGCATTCAGGGTTTGGAGATTGGCTTCTCCGCTAACCAAGGTTTCATGCTCTAATGTGGTCATTCTTCTCCTTTCTTTTGAGCATAGAAAAAAGGCATAGTACGGCTGATGGATTCGTACTACGCCCTTGGTGCAACCTCTGTCCCTATGCGGAAATCGCGGCTTGTCACTGCTATACGGTTTTCTATGTGCTTGCATTATAACAGATTCAGAATGCGAAAACAAGCAACCCAGCCTAAACACTTTCACATCTTTTCAACTATTTCCAAGTTTTCACAACCTATTACAACTTTTCACAACCTGTTCTTTTCCTCCATTCTCTCTTTACACCTACCCACCATCAGAACCCACCGAAGCCGTCAAGGGAAAAAGGAAAAAGTATTGCAGTCATGTCATGAAAAAAGAGCCGATTTGAAAGACAGTTTTTCTGTCAACCAAATCGGCTCTATGAATTTTCAGCGATACTTTTTCCCCCTTGACGGGGGCGGGGGCGTTCTGATACAATCACAAAAAATGGTAGTGAGATAGATTATTGCTGCTTTTTTGTTATCGTAGCTGATTTGCGATAAACCATTGCTTTTACTGGCTTCAAATTCAATACTCAAAAATTTTTAGATGTTAATTGCTTTGTGAAATTACTAAATGTCCATAATCGGATAATAGATTTCTTGCAAAAAAGGAAAAAAAGGTATAAAATTTAACCAAATCGTGCGTTGTAAAATTTCGTATTTAATTCTAACTCAAAGACTTGCAATTAAACACTTGCTACCGCATTCAAACTGATCAAGTTAGCGAGCCCCGATACATACATGAAATTTGAGGCGGAAATGCGATTCGCCGCTCATATTTCTTTTTCACTGTTGAATCGCAAAATTGAATGTTGGAAAGATTTTTTGGAAAGGAATATTGCTATGAGAAAATTTCTGATTCCGGGTCTGACTCTTCTGCTCCTTGCTGTCCTGCTCGTGGGCTGTAATGGCGGTAATACCCCTGGCGAGACGACCGTCGATCCTGCCACCACCGTGGGCGATGTTACCGAGTCTCCTACGGATCCTGACAGCGAGACCACCGACGATTCCTCCGAGGACACCACAGAGGAGGTCACTACCGAGGACTACTTTGAGGTCAATCGCGTTGAAACCGTGGCACCAGATCCCACCAAGTTCCCCGATGTGTCGGTGACGGGAGAGGGATACGACATCTATCAGCTGGCCGAGGGCAGTACGTGGGGATACCGCTACGGTGCGACCTACCTCTACAATGATGATGGCTCGGTGGATGCCTACTTTGCCTGTGTAGGTGTGAACGGTGAATGGGACTGGATCTCCTACCGCCATTCGCCCGATAACGGTCAGACGTGGGGTGACGAAAAGATCGTGCTGACCCCCACCCAAGGCTCGATGGATTTCTATTCCAACTGCGATCCCAGTGTGGTGTATTTCAACGGCTACTACTATCTGGCGTACACTTCAACGATCAGCAACCTTATGACCTGCAACAACGTGTTCGTTGCCCGCTCCAAGAATCCAGACGGTCCCTTTGAAAAGTGGAACGGTAGCGGATGGGGCGGATACGAGCCTCAGCCAATCTTTTACTATGATGAATATTATACAGTTTTCGGTATGGGTGAGCCCTCTTTCGTGGAGTTGAACGGCACGCTGTATATCTACTATACCAATAATGCCCCCTCAGGCGGCTACACCATGGTGGCCACCGCCGATGCGACGGACGAAAACTGGCCTGCCACCATTCAGAATCATGGTGTAGCGGTGCAGAAGGATACCGATTCTCTGGATATCAAGTATGTGGAGGAGTGGGGAAAGTTCATCGGCCTCGGTACGGGCAACCGCATGAGCCCTGGTAGCTGGCTGGGATTCTTCGAGTCTAACGATGGCATCCACTTTGAACTGGTGGAAGTCGTTCGTGAGGGAACCATGCCTTATCTGCATAACGCTGGTCTCTCCTCCCGTAGAAACGGTCATATCCGTCTCACCGAGGATGCGGATAGGCTCCGCGTGGTCTACGCCTATGGTCAGGAAACCGGACAGTGGAACACCCGCGTTCAGCCTATCAGCATGACCCTTTCCGACGGCAACGACATGAGTTCCGAGAGAAATAAGGCCTCCCTGCCCTATGAGTTGGGGCGCGCCGAGTTTGTTGCCGCAGAGGATCGGTATGTCTCCATGATCCGCCCCGATCAAGATGTGTACACCTTTGCTCTCGGCCGAGGCTCCTTCCCACTCCGTCTATACCAATACGATACCTACTTTGAGCGGACTACTATGAGTAAGGAAACCGAGGGGATCTCCTTCAAGGTCTATGACGAGTCTGTCTGTACCATTGATCCTGTCTCGTGGAAGGTGAAGCTCCATAACCCCGGTACCACTGCTGTGGAGGTTTGGTACAAGGATTTGGTGTTCCTGTTCCATGTCTGTGTGACCGAGAAGCGGGAAACGGGGAACGGTTCGACCCCCGTGGAGCTGAAGCCCGTCCGTGATGCCTACACCATCTACATCGGGGAGCGCGGCCTTTACCATCCTCAAATTCGTACCCGTCTGTACTGGGCAAACGGTACGTTCACCGAGTATTTCGTCACGGATACCGATACCACCATGTCCTTCACGGGCTACGATGACAAGATCATCAAGGTGGATAGCCGTGGTACTTTGACCGCTATGGCGGTTGGCGAGACCAATGTGACTGTGACCTGCCAGGGTAAAAGCTGTACCGTTAAGGTCATCATTTCGGAGGATCCCGAGGATGGCTTCTTCAAGATGAAGGATTACAAGGAACCCGACTACATCAATGTGGATCTCTCCCAACCGGGGAGCGAGAAGATATTCGGCGGCGTGGCTAATACTCGTTTGGAATACGATGCCGTCGAACAGGCTCTCAAGGCTACCGTTACGAACCACGACTGCATTCTGGATATGTACGTGGACAACGCGCTGACCGTCTATCGGGCGGAGGATTACAAGACGCTGGAGATCACCTACATGATTCCCATGGAGACCTCCGAAAAGGCCAACACCATGCAGGTCTTCCTCTCTACGGGAGAGGTTACGGGGCCAGCAGAGGCCTGTTCCGTCCTTATTCCGCTGGTGCGCGACGGCGAGTATCACACCATTTCCATTGATCTGACAGCTTTGGCTTACTGGACGGGTGACATTCACGGCATCCGTATCGACTATTTCCATCAAGCAACCGTGGGCGACGTGATGTACCTCAAACGTGTTCAGTTGATTGAAAAATAAGCCGGTAATTCTAATATTATTAGCCGATTGCACAATTCAACAGCAAAATCAAGAAAAGATCTGACGAGGTGAAATTTATGCTAGGCATGAGCAAGGAGATTTTACATCCCCCGCCATCAGCATCACCGCAGTCATCAAAGGAAACAGAAAAAGTATTTTAGTCATGTCACTAAAAAGCCGATTTGAAAGACATTAGCCTGCCAATCAAATCGGCTTTTGAATGTTCAGCGAGTTTTTTCTGGATGGAGCAAGCGAGTTCTAATACAATCACACAATATGTCAGAAGAACTATGCACCGTCTATTTATAATCACTCCTTCCCTTTGACTTTATAGGAATGGTGGATAAATGTCTATATTGTAATGATAAATTTCTTGGAAACAATGTGCAAATAGTATATAATTATAAATATAACATGCATGTAATACAGATAAGTAGAGTGCAAGTTTTATGACATATGAAAGGGTAAGAAAATGAAAAAATTGATTTGCATGATTTTAGCCGCGCTTATGGTGTTCCTATTTGTTGCTTGTGGGACGGTGCCAGATGATTCGATCCTGGAAAATTCTTCCACTGGGCAGGAATCTGTCAACGAACAAGAAACTGAAAACCCGAACTTTGTTTGTGATTTGCCGACGGATTTAAATTACAACAATACCGAGGTGACCATCCTGTATGCTGAAATGGATGGACGTTTGGATGAGTTGGTCAGCGAAGGCTATACGGGAAGTACCATTTCGGATGCCGTGTATGAGCGAAATTTGGCTGTCGAAGATCGGTTGAATGTACGGCTTTCCTTTGTGGGAGGCGGTCATGATGTGGACGTGACAAGCAAAATGCAGAATGTCGTACAAGGCGGCGACGATTCTTTGGAGCTTTTCTCGGTCGCGTCGTGGCAGGCCATTCCGTTGGCCTCCTCCGGTATGTATCTCGATTTGAACCGGATTGAGAATGTGAACCTGAGTAAGCAATACTGGGTACAAAAGTATAATGAATTGGTCACCTTTACAGAAGAGAACCGTCAATTCATGGCTACTTCCTACGCTGCTCTGTCTATGTACAGACTGGCTTATCTGACCATTTTCAATAAGGCATTGATGGCAGAACAGAAGCTCCCCAATCTGTATGATCTTGTCAATAACGGGGAATGGACGCTGGAGCGGCAGTACGATTTAATCGCGGACGTATATGTGGATATGAGCGGAGATTCAAAGGCCGGAGATGGAGATTTCTACGGTTTTTTGACCGGGCCCTACGTCAGTGTGGATACCTATTGCACCTCCTCCAACATTCACCTCATCACCCGAGATGAGTCGGGCTACTACACCCTCAACAGCGATAAAATGAATGCCTTGACCGACATGGTGGATCGTGTCCATGCGCTGTACGGTGCGCAGGGAACCTACGTCTGCGACATGACGGATGACGATTTGGGTAGCATCGACGGCAAAGGTTTCAAAACCATCGAGATGTTCGCAGAGCAGAAGGGGTTGATGGCTACCACCCTGTTCTTGCGAATCGAACGACGTTTTGATATGCTGGCTGATGTGGAGTACGGAATCGTTCCCATGCCCAAACTGACGGTGGAGCAGACGGAGTATTCGTCTTACGTGCAGGATCAGATTTCCGCATTCGGCATCCTAGCATCCGTAGGAGACGAGGACCGTCAGGCGGTTCTCGGTGCCGTTATGGAGGCTATGGCATACTATAGCTACGGAACCGTACGTCCTGCATACTATGAATCTGCGTTGTCTCTGCGCTTTATGCAGGATGTTGAGTCCCGTGAAATGCTGGATACCATCGTGGCTTCTTTTTCCTTTGACTACTGCTACTATACCGACCTCGGTGGGATCCGCAGTGAGATGCGCAACATTCTGCCGAACAAAAACGCGAGCATCGCCTCTAAAGTAAAATCTTGGGAGAAGAAGATTCGAATGGGGCTTGAAAGAGAAAAGATTTCCTTCGAAAAAAAGTTCGGATAAAACTTTAAAGATTCATATTTATCTGATGTGAACGGGATGTTTGCAATCATCTGTTATCTGATTGCTTGATACAGGAGGGATTATACTATGAGGAGACACATCTACACGTTGCGCAGACCCGCCTCTTGGCACAAGGAGCTGTGGCGTGAGGCTCTGCCCCTGGGAAACGGCTATACGGGTATTCTCATCCCCGGCTCCGTGGGTAAGGAGCGGGTGACCTTCAACCGCTTTGACCTGTGGGAGGGAGGGGGCGATCGGGAGGTCCCCGACGTGACTGCCGCCCACTTTGCCATGCGGGATGCCCTGGATCGGAGGGACTACGCCGCCGCCAATAGGGAGAATCTGGCCACCGCTCTACGGGAAAATGGCTACGGCACTCCCATTGACTGTCCCCATAACCTGGGTTGGCTGGACATGGAGTTTGAGCCCGCCGCCCTCTTTCGGGGCTACCGTCGTGGCGTGAATATGCAGACGGGGGAGGCCTTTGTGGCCTTTACCGTCAACGGCTGTCGATTCCGCCGAGATGCCTTCGTGTCCCGCGCCCTTGACATGACGGTCATGCGCATGACGGCCGACGAGGAGTTCACGGCCACCTACGACTTCCGCCTCTACAATCCCGTCGTGGAGTCCAAAACCCACGAAAGGAGCCTGTACAGAGCCTCCGCAGATGGATATACCTCCGTCCGCGTGGAGTTTATAGGGGCTTGTACGACTACTGTTTACGGTTCTGCCTTGACAGTCACGGGCAAGGACTACACCATATTGATCCGTTGCGGCTCCTGTGGCTCGGATTGCTCTCTGGAGCAGGTACAGGGAAGAACCTACGAGGAGCTTCTGGCGGAGCACGTGGCGATCCATCAGCCCTTGTACGATGCGGTGACCATCGAGCTGGCAAATGACGAGGCCTTTGAGGCCACCAACGAGGAGCTTTTGTCGAAGGCCTACGATACTGACGTGTCTCCCGTTCTGCTGGAGCGTCTGTGGCGATTTGGACGCTACCTGTTCATTGCGGGCTCTGCCCCGGACAGCTACCCTGTGCCCCTGTACGGTCTGTGGCACGGCGACCACCATCTGGCGTGGAGCCAGTACGTGGCCAACGAGAACGTGGAGATCACCTACTGGCACACCATGGCGGGCGGTCTCTCCTACGCCATCCCGCCCCTGCTCCGCTACTATACGGGCAAGCTGGAAAAGCTCCGTGAGTGCGCGAAACAGATGTTCGGTTGCCGCGGTATCTGGGTCTCCGCCTACACTACTCCCCACTCCTCCGGCCCTAGCGTGGCCGTTTCGGTGATCCTCAACTGGATCAGCTGTGCGGGTTGGCTCTGCCGCCACTTCTGGGAGTATTACCTCTATACCAAGGACGAGACCCTTCTGCGGGAGGAGATACTGCCCTTCATGTACGAGGCCGCTCTGTTCTATCTGGACTACGCCGTAGAGGACGGGGATTCCATCCGCCTTTATCCCTCCGTCTCCCCCGAGAATACCCCCGACGGTTTCCCCAACGTAGTCGCAGAGAACGCCACCATGGATTTTGCCATTCTCAAGGAGCTGCTCACCAATCTGCTCTGCGGTATGGAGATCACGGGCCTCTACGCCGACGAGGCGGAGGCCTTCCGCGTCCTGCTTCGTAAGATCCCACCCTACATGCTCAACGAAGACGGAGCCGTGAAGGAGTGGATGCACCCCGCCATCAAGGATCAATACTACCACCGCCATCTCTCCCACATTTATCCCGTGTTCCCTGGAAACGAGATAACGGCGCACAATAACCCCGCTCTCTTCGAGGCGTTCAAGCAGGCGGTCAGACTCCGCAAGCTGGGAGCCCAGTCGGGATGGTCCATGGCGCACATGGCGAGCATTTACGCCCGCATGGGAGAGGGCGATCTTTCGCTGGGATGCATTGATGCCATGGCCAAGAATGTGATCCATGATTCGCTCCTGACCACCCACAACGACTGGCGGAACATGGGCACCAGTATCTATTGGGATGGCGAGGCCTTCGTCCAGCTGGATGCCGCCTTCGGTGTGGTCAACGCCCTTCAGGAAATGCTGTTCTGCTCCCAAAAGGAGGCTTTGTCTATCCTGCCCGCCCTGCCCGAGCGGCTGACGGCGGGATGCGTGCGAGGACTGGTATTTCCCGAGGGTACTGTGGACATCGCCTGGCAGACGAACGGGGACGTGACAGTGACCATTCGGGCGGAGCGTCCGCTGACTACGAGCATTCTCTTGTGTGGACAGGAAGTGTGTCAATTGACATTGAACGAGGGGGAGTGTCGCACGGTTTCGGGCAAACTCGATGGAAAGAAAGGTGGAATGATACATGGCAATCCATTTTGAAAAAGAACAATACGATGCACTTCGCGGTACCTATCGCAAGTGGTGGGCAGGGGAGTTGGATCGCCCCATTGTCCCCGTAGTTACGGTAGGACACCCCTCTGAAGAGAGGGTCAACGGCCCTATGCTGTATTTCGGAAACGCATGGGATACCGACATTGATCCAAGGGAATTTGTGAATGCCTTCGATGCGGCGGTGGATTCTCACCGTTGGCATGGGGAGGCGTTTCCCATGTTCCATACCGATGCCTTCGGCCCGGGCACACTGGCCGCTTTCCTGGGCTGTACCCCCCAAGGATCGCCGAATACGGTGTGGTTTCACCCACCTCGGAAGGACATACTCATTGAGGCGTTGCATTTTGAATTTGACGCAAATAACCCCTACTACCGCCGTGTGGCCAATCTCTTTGAAGCGGCTATGGAGAAATGGCATGGACGTGTCGTGGTGGGTATGGTGGATCTGGGCGGCGTTCTGGACGTACTCCAGAGCTTCCGCGGTGCGGAGAATTTGCTCATGGATCTCTACGATGATCCCGATGAGGTTCTGCGCTGTGTCCAGGAAATACAGGATCTGTGGTTTATGTATTTCGACAAGCTGAACGCTATCATGGAAGGCGAGGCAGAAGGATACTCCCATTGGTACAGTATGTACCACGAAAAGCCCGGTTACATTCTGCAATCCGATTTCTCGTATATGATCAGCCCCGATATGTTCAAGGAGTTCGTAGCGTCTGAGCTGTCCTCCTCGGCGGATCGACTGTACGGGGCTGTGTACCATTTGGATGGCATGGGGGAAATCCCGCATTTGGATACCATTTTGGCCATGGAGGGCATCAAGGGTATCCAATGGGTTCCTGGAGCGGGGGACCCCGAGAAAATGAACTGGGACGATCTTCTTCGCCGCATTCTGGACGCAGGGAAAAAGGTTATCCGCCTGTCCCAGCGTCCCGACGGCGCTCCTATCGACGTGTGCGCCGATCGGTTGGGACAGCTCTACTTTGAACCGCGTTATTTCCACGTGAATCAAATGGAGGAAGCCCGACGATACGCAGGACGTTACGGAATATCTATCATCGAATGATTTTCTCTATACCGAGGAAGGAGCAAGCGAAATGAACGAACAGAATTCCATCATACCGTCTCGCCATGCCCTTGGGGATATGACGGTTACTTACATAAAACACGAGTGCGGTAAGGTTGGGTACGTACTCATACCCACGGCGCTGGCGGATATGGCCGTGTATGATCCCATGCAGACGGATGCCTTGGTCCAGCTCTATATTCGAGGGGACACCATGGCTTGCGGCTTTATCAATGGCTATACCCTCTCCGAAACCTCAACCACCTACGGATTCGTGTACGACGATCAGACGGTTTTCGTACAGGACGGCATGACTGAGATCGTCACATCTCTGAAGGATCAGCGGGGATTGCGTCTCCGCCATCGCCTGACCCATCGCGATGGCGACAGAGCCATTGCTATTTCGTCTGCTTTTGAAAACCACAGTTCAGACACCGTGGTACTGGAGCATATTTCCAGCTTTACGCTGGGAAGTCTGCCCCCCTTCGGCGGGGACACCGAAAAGGATCACCTCCGCGTCCATCGCGCCAGAAGCTGGTGGAGTGCTGAGGGTCGGTTTGAATCCGAAACGGTGGAAAAATTGCATATGGAGCGTTCTTGGAGCGGCTGTGGTACACGCTCGGAAAAATTCGGTCAGACGGGCTCCATGCCTGTTCGCCGCTATTTCCCCTTTGTGGCCATCGAGGAGGAGGAGAAGGGAATGACGTGGGCTGTACAGCTGGCGTGTCCTTCCTCGTGGCAGATCGAGCTGCGCCGCAATAACGGCGGTTTCTTCGTCAACGGAGGCCTTGCCGACCATGATCTCGGCCATTGGATGAAGACTGTCGCCCCCGGCGAGTCCTTTGAAACCCCCGTGGCACTCCTGACCGTGGGCATGGGGAGCGTAGATGCGGTTTCTCAGCGGCTTCTGGATCTACATCCCGTGAAAGACATCACCGATGGCAGACTTCCTGTGATCTTTAACGAATTTTGTACCACATGGGGAGATCCAACCGAGGCGAATATCCGCAAGGCCGCCAAGGTCCTCAAGGGTCGCGGCGTGGATTACTTCGTCATTGATGCGGGCTGGTACGGCGACGGAAGCTGGATGAAGGTGGGCGATTGGTACGTGAACGAAAAACGTTTGCCTAACGGCATCCGGCCTGCAGTGGATGCCATCCGCGAGGCGGGTATGGAGGCGGGCATTTGGTTTGAGGCCGAGAACTGCACCATGCAGAGCAATCTGGCGGCCAACCATCCCGATTGGCTTCTGACCCGTTATGGTGTACCTGTGAATACGGGCAACCGTATGTTCCTGAATATGGAGCATCCCGAGGTGCAGGCCTACCTAAAGGAGAATGTGATCGACTTCCTTGCTCGACACGGCCTTCGCTACGTCAAAATTGATTACAACGATTGCATCGGCATGGGCTGCGACCATCCCGACGGCCTGGGCGAGGGTCTGCGGAGAAATATGCTGGCGTCCCAAGCCTTCTTCAACCGCCTGCATGAAGACGTACCCGGATTGGTGGTAGAGAATTGCTCCTCGGGCGGACACCGACTGGAGCCCTCCATGATGGCGGTTACCGATATCGCATCCTTCTCGGATGCCCACGAGTGCGTGCAGATCCCCGTGATCGCCGCCAATTTGCATCGGCTGATCCAGCCCGCCAAGAGTCAGATCTGGGCAGTCCTACGTAAGACCGATTCCATCCGCCGTTTGAACTACTCGCTGGTCAATACCCTGCTGGGTGTCATGTGTCTGTCGGGCGACGTGTACGATCTGTCCAACGAGCAATGGGCGTGCGTGGACAAGGCCATCGCGTTCTACCGTAACCATTCCCATATCATTCGTAAGGGAATCTCCTCCTTCTTTGGTACGGGTACCCCCAATTACGGCAACCCCACGGGCTGGCAGGCGGTGGCACGCTACAACGAGGAAACAGGCGAGACACTGATCACGGTCCATACCTTCGGCGGTGAGCTTCCCGAGCGGGTGTGGATTCCCGTACAAGGAAGAGCAATCCGTGATATTCTGTGCAGTGAGAATAACGGTATCGTCTTGGAAGACGGACAGATCGAGATCGAATTGAAGGCAAATTTTGAGGCAGTTGCCGTTTTGGTGTCTGATTGAAAAAATGAAAGCAATATAAGGAATCGATATTACATATGAGAAACAAAGAACGCAATTTCTGGCTCCTGGTGGGCAGCCAGACCCTCTACGGAGATGACGTACTGAAGACCGTGGATACCCGCGCCTCTGAAATGACCGCATACCTCAACGAGAGCGGAAAGTTCCCGTATCCTCTTGTGTACAAGGGTACCGCCAAGAGCCCCGCTGAGATCTCTTCCGTGATCCGCGAGGCCAACTACGACGAGACCTGTACCGGTGTCATCACCTGGTGCCACACCTTCTCCCCCTCCAAGATGTGGATTAACGGTCTAGCAGCCCTGCAAAAGCCCTACTGCCATCTGGCCACCCAGTATAACCGCGAAATTCCCAACGATGAGATCGACATGGACTTCATGAATCTCAACCAGGCTGCCCACGGAGACCGCGAGCATGGCTTCATCGCCGCCCGCCTCCGCATTCCCCGCAAGGTCATTGCCGGGCATTGGCAGGACGAGACGGTCATGACCCGCTTGGGCTACTGGATGAAGGCCGCCGTGGGTGTGGCGGTGTCCAAGGAGCTGAAGGTCATGCGCTTTGGGGACAATATGCGGGAGGTAGCCGTCACCGAGGGCGACAAGGTGGAGGCTCAGATCAAGCTGGGCTGGCAGGTCAACACCTGGGCGGTAGGCGATCTTGTGAAGGAAATGAATGCCGTCACAGAGGCCGAGATCGATACCCTCATGGCCGCCTACACCGCCGATTACGATATCAACACCGAGAACATCGACGCCATCCGCTACCAGGCAAGAGAAGAGATCGCCATGGAGAAGATGCTCTCCCGCGAGGGATGCATGGCCTTTACCAACACCTTCCAGGATCTCTACGGTATGGAGCAGCTTCCTGGCCTGGCTTCCCAGCACCTCATGTCCAAGGGTTACGGCTACGGCGGTGAGGGTGACTGGAAGGTGTCCGCCATGACCGCCATCATGAAGGCCATGGGTGAGGGCGGCAACGGTGCCTCTGCCTTTATGGAGGACTACACTTACCATTTGATGGAAGGAAACGAATACAGCCTCGGCGCCCATATGCTGGAGGTTTGCCCCAGTCTCGCGACAGATAGACCCCGCATAGAGACCCACCATCTGGGCATCGGCATGAATGAAAAGGATCCTGCCCGTCTGGTCTTTGAGGGCAAGGCAGGGGATGCCATCGTGGTCAGCCTCGTGGATATGGGCGGCCGTCTCCGTCTCATCTGCCAGGATATCGAATGCGTCAAGCCCATCATGGATATGCCGAAGCTCCCCGTAGCCCGCGTCATGTGGAAGCCTATGCCGGATCTGACCACGGGTATCGAGTGCTGGATCACAGCGGGCGGCGCGCATCACACGGTTCTTTCCTACGACGTGACCGCCGAGCAGATGAAGGACTTTGCTACCATGCTGGACATGGAATTCGTGCATATTACCAAGGGCACCACAGTAGAGGCGCTGGAGGACAAGCTCATGGTAGCCGATCTCGTTTGGAAGCTGAAATAAGGGATGCATATGGAAAGAATCATAGGAATCGAACTGGGCTCCACCCGTATCAAGTCGGTGCTGGTGGATGAAAACGCTGCCGTTCTGGCTACGGGCTCCTTTGAATGGGAGAATCAGCTGGTGGACGGACTTTGGTCGTACTCCCTGGAGGATGTGGAGAGGGGCTTGCAGGCAAGCTTTGCCGCCCTGGCCGCCGATTACGGGGCGAAATACGGCGAAGCGCTCCGTGAAGTCTCTGCCATCGGTATCTCAGCCATGATGCACGGCTATCTGGCCTTCGATAGGGACGACAACCTCCTCACCCCCTTCCGCACCTGGCGCAACACCAACACCGAGCAGGCCGCTGACGAGCTGACGAAGCTGTTCGGTTTCAACATTCCCATGCGTTGGAGCGTGGCCCATTTCCACCAAGTCCTGCTGAATGGGGAGAGCCACATAGACAAAGTGGCGTTTCTTACCACACTCGCAGGCTATGTCCACTACAAGCTGACAGGCAGGAAGGTGTTGGGTGTGGGTGATGCCTCGGGTATGTTTCCCATCAAGGATGGGAACTACGACAGCGAAATGCTCACCAAGTACAACGCTCTGCTCCGCGAAAAGAACGTAGATATTGCATTCGATACCATCCTCCCCGCTGTACTGACGGCGGGCGAGGATGCGGGCACTTTAACCCCCGAAGGGGCTCTGTGGCTGGATCCCACGGGCAAACTGCAAGCCGGCTGTGTTCTGTGTCCTCCCGAGGGAGACGCTGGCACGGGTATGGTGGCCACAGGCAGCGTTACTCCCGGTACTGCTAATGTATCGGCGGGCACCTCTGCCTTCCTCATGGCGGTGCTGGAGCGTGACCTGTCCAAATGCTATCGCGTGATCGACGTGGTGACCACCCCACACGGCTATCCCGTGGCTATGGTACACGTCAACAACTGCACCTCCGAGATCAACGCGTGGGCGGGGCTCTTTGAGGAGGTATTTACGGCCTTGGGCGGCGGTGATCTTGACCGAGGCACCCTGTTCAATACCCTTTACACCAAGGCTTTGGAGGGAGACTCGAACTGCGGTGGCCTCATGGGTTACAATTTCCTGTCGGGCGAGCCCATCGCGGGAGTTGCCAAAGGCATTCCCCTGGTGACCAAAGCTCCCGACGGAAAGCTGACGCTGGGCAATTTCATGCGTATGCAGATCTATGCTGCCCTTGGCTCTTTGGCCATGGGCTGTGAGATACTGGCAGAGGAAAACGTCCGTATTGACACCGTTTGCGGTCACGGCGGCTTCTTCAAGACTCCCTTCGTGGGGCAGAGTGCCATGTCGGCGGCTGTGGGCGCGCCCGTTACCGTCATGGAGAATGCCGGAGAGGGTGGCGCATGGGGCATTGCGGTGCTGGCTCTCCTGACCGCACGTAAGACCTTTGATCTGGAGGGCTTGCTGGCAGGAATCTTTGCCGATATACCCAAGACCACAGTCTTGGCCGATGAAACCGAAAAGAACGCTTTCCACACGTTCATGGAGACCTACCGAAAGGGTCTCGCTGTGGAAAAGCTGGCATCGGAGGTACTGTGATGTTGGAAGAACTGAAGCAACGGGTTTTTGAACAGAATCTGGCGTTGGTGAAGCATGGCCTTGTGGTGCTGACCTGGGGCAATGTGTCCGCCCGTGATCCCGAAAGCGGCCTCATTGTCATCAAGCCCAGTGGCGTGTCCTACGATACCATGAAAGCCGAGGATATGGTGGTGGTGGATATGGACGGCAACACCGTGGAAGGGAAGCTTCGCCCCTCCAGCGACCTGCCCACTCACCTGTGCCTGTATAAAACCTACTCCGAGCTGGGTGGTATCGTCCATACCCACTCCACCTACGCGACGGCCTTCGCCCAAAGCGGCCGTGATATTCCCCCCTACGGCACCACCCACGCCGATGCTTTTTACGGGAGCGTCCCCTGCGCCCGCAGTCTCACCGACGAGGAGATAAACGGTGCGTACGAGCAGAATACAGGTGTTGTCATCGCCGAGACAGTCACCGATATCATGGCCATCCCCGCTGTGCTGGTGCAGAATCACGGCGTGTTCACATGGGGGGCTACTCCCGAAAAGGCGGTAGAGAACGCCGTCACGGTGGAAGCCGTGGCCCAAATGGCACTCATGACCGAGCTACTCAATCCCCAAGCCCCCAACGTGGGGCAGACTCTGCTGGATAAGCATTACTTCCGCAAGCACGGGAAGAATGCATATTACGGGCAAGAATAGTGTGTCTTTGATTTGATTGATTTTATGAGGAAGCAAAAAAGGCGTATGCAATTATTGCTACCGACGAGAAGGCGTTGTATGCAAATATGATTTTACAAAATGGTGTTCTTTGAAGAGATGCGTACGCCTGATTCATCCGTTAATGTTATTATTTGTTGTGATTTTATGTTCCAAGGAAAAATGTGCCATAGTACGGGTGAACTTTTCGGGAAGTGAATTTGCAGTTGACATGATTGTTTTTGCGTGGATTTGAGCATATTCTTGGTGATCAGGCTGATTGGGTTATACGGTACGCAGGAGTAGTAAAAAAGAAAGAGTCCATTTGACTGACGGATATCCGTAAATCAGATGGACTCTTTTTTGTGGGGGATTTGAATTGTTACCGACAGGGGGATATTCCTTGAAGATTTACTCGTTGAGAACGACGGTACAACTCAGAGTAGGATTTAGGCCGTAACCGGCCTGAAGGTTGTATAGGTACACATAATCCGAAGGAATGCTTGTGGGAGAATACCCCGTAAATTGTTTGAAAACTCGATTGAAATTCCGAATGGTATTGAATCCGCAACTGTCAGCTATGGTGGAGATGCTCATGTGTCCCTGCTTTAGCTTTTGTATAGCTTCAGAGATTTTAATGATATTTAAATACTCTGTAAAGGTCATACCGAAAAGGATACGAAACATTTTGGAGAAGTGCTTTTCGCTGTAATTCATAAACTGGGCAGCTTCCTTAAAGGTGATCGTGTTGTATTCGCGCGCAATCTTTTTGCACAATTCGCTATATAGCTCATGTGAATTCATTATTCCTGGGGGGGCGTTTCTACGTTCCGTGGTCGGATAACGACGAAATAGGGAAATGAAAAATAGATTAGTCATACAGTTAACCACTGTGTGGCTGTATTCGTCACCCATTTTGAACTCGACATGTATGGTTTCAAGAAACGTTTTTACTTCGGCATCGGTATGAATTAAAGGGGATACGAGCATTTTGTGGGCTAATAACGGATCGAAATAATCTTTGTCAGCTTTCAAAACGGTGATCAAAGTGGTTTCGTCTGAAATAATATAATGGATTTCATTGCTGTATACCAATATGCTATCATTTTCCTCAAGCCAAAATACGTGTTCGTCGATGGAAATCTTTGCACGGCCCTTGTTTATATAAATAAGTTCATAATCGTTGTGGTAATGGGACAAATTGTTGAGATGCTTATATTTTATGCAGGAGATCCTCGATGTGCCTTTGTTGCTGTTTTCAAATAAAGTATTCAAATGAACACCTCCTTTTTTCTATTATATCATAAAAACGGATAAATGTCTATATATAAATGATAATTTTCTTGAAAATAAATCAAAAATATTATACTATTATAGTACAATTATACGGTACGGGAGGTACTACTATGAAAAAAGATTTTTGCGGAAAAACCCTGTCTACGCTTCTCGCAGGTGTACTCATGTTGAATACGTTTACTTTCCCTGCATTTGCTGCTGGCACGTCTGTATCCGAGTCGAAGCCAATGGCGGAGATTTACGTTTCCCCTGACGGAGATGAAAACGGGAAGGGAACGTCCTCTGATCCTCTGCGGACGGTGGAGGGTGCTCGGAATCTGGTCAGAACCATGAACAAGAACATGACGGGCGATATCAACGTATATCTTCACGGCGGTACCTATACCATTGACGACACCATCGAATTCACCTCGGCGGATTCCGCCACCAACGGCTACCGCATCATCTACAAGGCCGTGGAGGGGGAGACTCCCGTGATCAGCGGCGGTATTGCCGTTACGGGCTGGGAGCTGCACGATGCGGAGAAGAATATCTATAAGGCTTCCGTGCCCGCAGGACACAACTTCAGACAGCTCTACGTCAACGGCGAGCGGGCCGTCCGCGCGCAGAACGCGGCTCCGGGGCAGTATCTGACTACCGCAGACGTGTATCCCAAGAAGATCGGCGCCGCAGAGTACGAGGAGGGCTTCATCTGGATCTACAAGACGGATCTGCCCGAGGGTATGTCCTTGGAATCCCTCAAGGGCACGGAGATCCACGAGATCATTTCCTGGACGGATAATGTTCTCCGCGTCAAGGAGGCCACCGAGGACGGAGATAAGATCAAGCTCTCGCTGATGGATCCCGAGGGGAAGCTGATTTTCAACCGTCCCCACCCCTGGGTCGGTTACTATACCGAGCATAATACGGGTCTGTATCCTTACTATCTGGCCAATGCCTACGAGCTGATCGACGTGGACGGGGAATGGTATCTGGACAGAGATACGGACACCCTGTACTACAAGGCAGCCAAGGGCGCGAGCATGGCAGAGACCGAGGTCATCGCGCCCAAGGTGGAGACCTTGATGAATATTGAAGGCACGGTGGATCACAAGATCGAGGGCCTTACCATCGAGGGGATTATCTTCGAGCATTCCAACTGGACCTATCCCAGCGACAACGGCTTCGTCAACAGCCAGTCGGGTCTTCCCGTGGTGGATGCCAAGCTGACCAACCATTTGCAGGTGTTCCGCGCGTCGGCGGCTGTACACGTGGGCTGTACCACGAATTTCCGATTTGAGAAGAACACCCTGACTAAGCTGGGCAATCTCGCCGCGCTGGATCTTGAGTACGGCACCACCGATTCCGTCGTCAAGAACAACGTCATTACGCAGGTATCCGGTAACGGCATCATGGTCGCCAGAGGCTCGGATATCGAGCCCTATGAGTATCACGGACTGTACGATCCCATCGATCCCCGCAACGTCTGCGACGGCGATAAGATCCTGAACAACCGCATCACCTACATCGGTCTGGATCACGAGGGCACCTGTGGTATCTTTGCCATCTATCCGAAGAATCTGACTATCGCCAATAACGTGATCGACCACGTGACCTACACGGGTATTTCGGTGGGCTACGGTTGGTCGGACAAGGACAATCCCATGTCGGGAAACGTCATTTTGAGAAATGCGATCTCCAACCATATGCTCGTGGGCAACGATGGCGGAGCCATCTATACGCTGTCCAAGCAGCCCGATTCGGTTCTTGCAGAGAACTACATTTATGATCTGGGCGGCAGCGGTATCGGTGTGTATAACGACGAGAAGACCAGCGGATACACCATCGCGCGGAACGTATCCGTCAACGGCGGAGGCTACGGTAACAACGGCGCGGGGGCGCTGAAGATGTATGAGAATTATCTGGGTGGTGCCGTACCCGACAACGTGAAGGCCGAGGTGTTCCAAAACGCGGGTATTCAGGAGTATCTGAACGGTACGGACGAGCTTTTTTCCGCGGTGTACAACGTAAAGGCCAGAGGCGTATTCGTGGAGCTGAGCGGCTATTTCAATCTGAACACGGTTCAGAGCGTGGTGTTTACGGGAAAGAACGGCACGCAGATAGAGGTGCCCATCGAGGAGGCAGAGGAGGTGACCCCCTCGCGGATCCTGTGCCCCATTCCCGCTGATGCCGCAGTTGGTCCTGTTTTCGTCCGTTCCTCGGACGGCAAGGATACGAATCGTAAGGAACTCTATAACAAGACCGTTTTGGTGGATCATCTGAACGAGGGCTTTGAGGAGTACGAAAACGGCGTGCTGGAGACCAATCAAGGCTGGACGGGTAATGGCTTCTCCGAGATTTCGGATGATGACACCGAGCCCGCGAACAAGCTCGGTATCCATCAGGTGCTGAAGCTCAACGGCACGTCTGCGGAAGACGTCAAGGTGGTATCCGTGTCGGAGTACGCCATCAAGGAGCTGACCTTTGATTTCAATTTTCTCAACGACGAAATCTCCTACCACGGTTTGTACGTAGGCGTTGCTAATGACCGCATCATCATCAATCCCGGCTTCGACACGGTATTGAGACTGGATTCGGTGGCGGGTGGCAATCTGATGGGTAACGATCCCAAGGTAGCGTCGAATACGTGGTACACCTGTCGGTTTATCTACGATACCGACGGAAGAACCAAGGTCAAGATCTGGGAGAGAGACACCGCCGAGCCCGAGGCTTGGAACATCAACGTCAACGGAGTCCGTGCCGACGGAGACGAGGAAGGGCTGGTCACACTGGGCTACTACTCTCCCAATACGGGAAAAAGTGTACTGCTGGATAATGTCACCGTTGTGAACGCACGCAACGAGATCCTTCTTCGCGATGAATTTGCCAACTATTTTGAGGGCGTGCTGGAGAATACTAACCCTATCTGGGAGGCCAATCCCAATTCTGAGATCGTAGCGGATGAGAACGCCTCTGAGCCCGACTCCGATCAGCCGGCGAAGGTCGGTCGCGTGCTGAAGTTGAACGGCCCCGAGGTCGGCGACGGCAAGGCTACTTCGGTGGATACGTTCGCCATCAGCGAATTCCAATTTGATTTCTATTTCGTCAACGACGAAGTGTCCTACCACGGTCTGTACGTGAGTGTTGGCAGCGACCGTATCATGATCAATCCCGCCTATGCGGTGGTCTTGCGTCTGGACGGTGTTGCGGGGCAGAACCTGTCGGGCAAGGATCCCGAGATCTTGTCGGGAAAGTGGTATACCTGCAAGTTCGTGTACGATACCGACGGGCAGACCAAAGTCAAGGTGTGGCCCAAGGCGACTCGCGAACCCAAGGAATGGAATATTCAAGCCTCCGGTGTCCGAACCGAAGAGGGCGTTCTGGATCTGGGTTACCATTCTCCCAATACGGGCAATTCCGTGTATATTGACAACGTGTTGGCCAAGGGAAGCGCGCAGTACATGCTGGAGATCCCCACCTACGTAGGTCTTACGGTAACCGAGACTCGTACTCCCGCCGGGAAGGCACCCATTATGCCGGAGCGCATCACTGCTTCGTTCTCCAACGGTGATACCGCGCAGGTATCCGTTGTGTGGGATGCCGTAGACCCCGCTCAATACGAAACGGGAGATACCTCCTTTACGGTGCAGGGTACTGTCAAGGGGACCGATCTCAAGGCAGTATGTACGGTCTCTGTTTTCAACCAGCCAGAGGATGTTGTTGCATCCCTTGCGTCGGGCGTTTACGCAGGTGAACAGGAGGTCGAGCTTTCCTGTGGCACCAAGAATGGCAGGATCTACTACACCACCGATGGCTCCACCCCTACAACGAACAGTATGGTCTACCAGAATAAGCTGACCCTGACCGAGACCACGGTCATCAAGGCTGTCAGCTATAAGCAGGGCTGGGAAATGGGCAACGTAATCACCTTTAATTACGTGATCGAGCCCGTCGTGGACGTGACGGGGGTTACGCTGGACAAGACTCAACTGACCCTATCCGCGGGCGAGACCGCCCGTCTGACCGCAACGGTCTCCCCCGAGAACGCGATGGATCAGACCGTACTCTGGAGCAGCAGTAACGAGGAGATCGCCACGGTGTCCGATGAGGGTGTCGTGACGGCACTCAAGGCAGGTACGGTGACCGTCACCGCTACGGCGGGAGGGGAAAGCGCGACCTGCGAGGTTACAGTCACCGCAGAGAGTCAGTCCGCGGGTACCGATACGGGCGAGGGAGACATAACCGAAGCAGATACCATAACCGAAACAGATGCCCATGAAGGCAACGACGGAAATCTGGCCAAGATCGCCCTGTGGATTGGAGCCGCCGCTGCCGTCGCGGCGGGAGTGGCTGTTGTCGTTGGGGTCTGCGTCAAGAAAAAAAGAGGGTAATCGTGTTTGCGTAAATCGAATGCATGAAGAGATTGGCAGCTATGGGTGGCTTTATTCCGTGCCCCGACCACAGACTTATGCCCGGTACCAAGTTTGAGCTGGTGCAGTATTATGCCGAAGAGATCAAGAAGATCAAGCAGTAATGATAGTGATGATAGATGATAGATGATAGATGATAGATGATAAAGGAGAATGACTATGAGCATTTTATTGGATATTTCCGAGAACCTGCAAAAAGGTAAGGCAAAGCTCGTGGCAGAGCTTGTCCAGAAGGCGCTGGACGAGGGAGTAGCTGCTGATGTAATATTGAACGAAGGCCTGCTTGCCGGTATGAATGTTATCGGTGAGAAATTCAAGAACAACGAGGTCTACGTTCCTGAGGTGCTGGTGGCTGCCCGCGCCATGAACAAGGGTACCGCCATCCTCAAGCCCCACCTGGCCGCCGCAGGTGTGCAGGCTACGGGTAAGGTCTGTATCGGTACCGTCCAAGGTGACCTTCACGATATCGGCAAGAACCTGGTCAAGATGATGCTGGAGGGCAAGGGTCTGGAGGTCATCGACCTCGGTACCGACGTTTCTCCCGAAACCTTCGTGCAGACCGCCATCGAGCAGAACTGTCAGGTCATCTGCTGCTCCGCCCTGCTGACCACCACCATGGGCGTCATGGAGGACGTAGTCAAGAAGGCCATCGAGTTGGGAGTCCGCGACAAGGTCAAGATCATGATCGGCGGAGCACCTGTCAACGAGGATTTTTGTCAAAAGATTGGCGCAGACTGCTATACTCCCGATGCTGCCTCTGCCGCTGATGCCGCCGTGGAGTTTTGCAAGGGTTAATTCAGTAAATCTATGAAAAGAAACATGAAAAAATGGCTGTCCGATATGATTTCATCTAAGTCCAAGACAGCCCTCCCTATCCTTTCTTTTCCCTCTGTATCTCTAATGGGAATTACGGTTCGTGAATTGATTTCAGATAGCAACCGTCAAGCAGAGGGCATGAAACTGGTGGCAGATCGAGTTCGTTCCGCCGCCGCCGTCTCCCTCATGGACTTGTCTGTGGAGGCCGAATGCTTCGGGGCTACCGTCCGCGTGTCGGATGACGAGGTGCCCACCGTGGTAGGCCGTTTGGTGAACGACGAGGACGAGGCCGATGCCCTGGAGGTGCCTGCCGTGGGTGCCGCCCGCTCGGGGCTCTACGTGGAGTCCATCCGCAAGGCAGTAGAACTCATCACCGACCGCCCCGTGCTGGCGGGCATCATCGGCCCCTTCTCCCTGGCCGCCCGTCTTCTGGACGTCACCGAGATCATGATGGACTGCTACGACGACCCCGATATGGTGCATACCGTGCTGGAGAAGGCCACCGCCTTCCTCATTGAGTACGCCAAGGCCTACAAGGCCGCGGGGGCTAACGGCATCATGATGGCCGAGCCTGTGTCGGGACTCCTGTCCCCCGCCCTGGAGGAGGAGTTCTCCTCGCCCTATGTCAAGCAGATCGTGGAGGCCGTGCAGGATGACAGCTTCATCGTGGTCTACCACAACTGCGGCGACAACGTGCTCCGCATGACGGATTCCATCCTCTCCACGGGGGCGGATGCCTACCACTTCGGTAACTCCATCGACATGGCCGACATGATGCAGAAGATGCCCGCCGACACCGTGGTCATTGGCAACGTGGATCCCGCCGGCGTGCTTCGTCAGGGCACGCCCGAGACCGTCCGCGAGGCGACCTTGGAGGTCATGAACAAGTGCTGCTCCTACCCCAACTTCGTGATTTCTTCTGGATGCGATATTCCTCCTGCGACCCCGTGGGAGAATGTAGATGCCTTTTTTGCCACTGTTGAAGGTTTTTTATAATTTATAATCGATTGATTATGTCACTCCTTTCTAACGGAAACCGCTGGGGCTGAGTCATTAACTCCCCCAAAAATCAAAAAAAGCGGTTGTTCAAACCCGAAAGGGCTTGAACAACCGCTTGCTTTGTTGTATAATTTAATTGCTACAAAAAATCTACAAGAAAGCGAGGTAATTATACAACAATGAGAGAGAAAAGTCAAGTAGTTTTGCCGTTAAATTTAGGGATTTGTATTCCGGAA
>JAZNJA010000221.1:0-3756 GCA_045577755.1 Eubacteriales bacterium | reverse complement strand
TTTCCCCGCCGCCCCCAACCGGGCCCTCCTTTTTTTCGCCCAGTTCGGCGGTTTCCCTTGACGGATCCCAAAAAATATGCTATACTAAAGCCACCAAATCCCGCGGCACCGCCGCCGAAAGGAAGTCTCGCCATGTTCAAGACAAAACTGGTCTCCTCTCTGGAAAAGCCCTTCCTGCACAGCCGTATCGAGGACTACCGTTCCCTCTCCTTCATCCGCATGATGAAGAATCAGCGGCTCTCCTTCCAGCTCCTTCACACCCTCGTGGGCATTGATACCCCCTTCCGCGCCATGCTGGCGCTGAAGATCGAGGGTCTGCCCGCCGAGTACGTGACCGCCCGCACCGTGGAGCTGGTGCCTGTGGCCTACCCCATCTACCCCGAGATCCGTGACGATAACTACCTCTCCAAGGAGCCCGGCCTTTACCCCGACTGGCTCCAGCCCCTCCACTACGGCGGTGTCATCTCGGTCATGAAGAACCAGCTCCGCGCCGTCTGGATCCAGTTCGACCCCAAGGGCAACGTCCCCGCCGGCTCCTATACCGTCACCGTCAGCCTCATGGCGGGGGAGGAGGCCGTGGCCTCCGAGACTCTGACCATCGAGGTGCTGAACGCCGAGCTTCCTCCCCAGGAGATGAAGCTGACCCAGTGGTTCCATTGCGACTGCCTGGCCAACTACTACCACTGCGAGCCCTGGTCCGAGCGGCACTGGGAGATCGTGGAGAACTTCGCCCGCACCGCCCGCCACAACGGCATCAACCTCCTGCTGACCCCCCTGTTCACCCCCGCTCTGGATACCGCCGTGGGGGGTGAGCGCACCACCACCCAGCTTCTGGATATCACGGTCACCCGCGCCAATGGCGCAAGCGAGTACTCCTTCGGCTTCGACAAGCTGGACCGCTGGATCGAGATGTGCGACCGTCTGGATATCCCCTACTTCGAGATCTCCCACCTCTTCACCCAGTGGGGCGCGGGCCACGCACCCAAGGTCATGGCCACGGTAGACCGTGCCGATGGCACAAGCGAATACAAGCGCATCTTCGGCTGGGACACCGACGCCACGGGGGAGGAGTACGCCCGCTTCCTGCGGACCATGCTCCCCGCTTTCCTGGATCACATGAAGGCCCGCGGCGACGACAAGCGTTGCCTGTTCCACATCTCCGACGAGCCCAACATGGACCAGCTGGAGCAGTACAAGAGGTCCAAGGCCGTGGTGGCTGACCTCCTGGAGGGCTACACCATCATGGACGCCCTGTCCAACTTCGAGTTCTACCGCGACGGCATCGTGGAGACCCCCATCCCCTCCACCAACCACATCGAGCCCTTCATCGAGAGCAAGGTCCCCGATCTCTGGACCTACTACTGCTGCGGCCAATGCCTGGACGTCTCCAACCGTCTGCTGGCCATGCCCGGCTGGCGCACCCGCTCCATCGGTATGCAGTTCTACAAGTACGATATCGCGGGCTTCCTCCAGTGGGGCTACAACTTCTACAACAATATGCACTCGGTCAACACCATCAATCCCTACGCCGACGTCAGCGGCGAGTACTGGGTGCCCGCGGGCGATCCCTTCTCGGTCTACCCCGCCGAGGACGGCACCGCCTATGAGTCGATCCGCATCATCCAGTTCCACGAGGCTCTGGAGGACTGCCGCGCCATGAAGCTGGCGGAATCCTTCTGGGGCAAGGAGCGGGTGATTTCCGAGATCGAGGCGGTGTTCGGCAAGGAGATCAAGTTCTCCCGTTGCGCCAGATCCGCCGACATGATGCTGGCCATCCGCGCCAAGGTGGACGAGCTGATCGCCGAGGCGGTCAAGTAAGCTGTTCCATCAGGAAAAGGCACTCCGCTTTGGGGTGCCTTTCAAATTGCAGTTTATCGGTGAGTTTGAGAATGCAAAATGCAAAATGCAAAATGCAAAATTGATGAAGCCTTTTGCTGACGCAAAAGCCTGTCTTGTGGTAAAGGTACGTGAATAAAAACCAGAAAAGTCATTGCCCCCGCAAGAAAAAATCATTTTGTTAGATTCTCACTTCGCCGACGCCCGTACTTCAATTTTGCATTTTGCATTTTGCATTTTGCATTTCGGTCGCAGACCGATAAACCCAAATTTGAAAACCTCATCCCTTGTGGCTTACCCACGGGATGAGGTTTTTCTGCATAATTACAAATTCTTGGAAATCTCCTCCGCATACCGCACCGTCTCCATAGCATCGGCGGCGTATTTGTCCGCGCCGATCTCGGCGGCGTAGTCGGGAGTCAGCACAGCGCCCCCCACCACGATCTTGCACCAGGGAGCGTCCTTGCGGAGGGCCTTTATGGTCTCCTCCATGGCGGGGACGGTAGTGGTCATGAGAGCGGACAGACCCACCAGGGGGGCGTGGAGCCTGACAGCGGCCTCCACCACGACCTCGGGGGGGACGTCGCGGCCCAGGTCGGTGACGGGGTAGCCGTAGTTCTCCAGAAGGAGCTTGACGATATTCTTGCCGATGTCGTGGATATCACCCTTGACGGTGGCCAGGACGATGGGCATCTTCTGCTCAGTGGATCCCGTGGCACCCATCGCCATATTGGACTTGATGACCTCAAAGGCGGCCTTGGCGGCCTCGGCGGCCATGAGGAGCTGGGGGAGGTAGGTGGTCTTTCTCTCAAAGCCCTGCCCCACAATGTCCAGCGCGGGAATGATCTCGGACTGCACCACGGTGAGAGCGGGAGTGGTCACCAGCAGCTCGGCGGTGAGGGCGGCGGCCTGCTCCTTCAGGCCCTTGATGATGGCCTTTTGTAGGGGGGTATTCCCTTCCGCGGCGGTCTTTTTTGCGACACTACCCACAGAAGCGGCGGGACTCTGCCCTGCCGCGGGAGCGGGGAGGGTCTCGGCGTAGCGGATGTAGCCCGCAAAGCTCTCGTCCAGACCCCGCAGGGCGCGGTATGTGTGGTAGGTACGCATCATGTCGGGGGAGTGGGGGTTCATGATGGCGGCAGACAGGCCGCTGGTCAGGGCCATAGCGAAGAAGGTACCGTTGATGGCGTCGCGGGCGGGGAGGCCGAAGGAGATGTTGGACACGCCCAGGGAGGTATGACAGCCCAGCTCGCGGCGGATGCGGGAGAGGGCCTCCAGCGTCACGTTGGCGGCGTTGGGGGAGGCGCTGACCGTCATGGCCAGGGTGTCGAAGATGACGTCCTTTTTATCAATGCCGTAGCTCTCGGCGGCCTCCAGGATGCGGCGGGCGATCTGTACCCGTCCCTCGGCGGTGTCGGGGATGCCGCTCTCGTCCAGGGTGAGGGCTACCACCACGCCGCCGTACTTCTTGACCAGAGGCAGGACGGCCTTCAAGGACTCCTCCTTGCCGTTGACCGAGTTGATCATAGCCTTGCCGTTATAGCACCTAAGCGCCGCTTCCATAGCCTGCGCATCTGCCGAGTCGATCTGCAGGGGTAAATCCAGCACAGCCTGCAATTCCTGCACCGCGTTTACCAGCATCTGCTTTTCGTCGATATCCGGCAAGCCCACATTCACGTCCAGCACATCCACACCTTTTTCCTGCTGCTGCATCCCTTCGTTGAGGATGTACGCCAGGTCCTTTTCCCGCAGAGCCTGCTGAAAGCGTTTCTTTCCGGTGGGGTTGATCCTTTCGCCGATCAGCACCGGTTTCTTGCCAAACTCCACCGCATGGCTGTAAGAGGACACCACCGTTTTCTGCTTGTCCGTCCGGGGCAGCGGCACTTTTGTGGCCACCTACTGCGCCAGATGGCGAATGTA
>JAZNJA010000220.1:0-23333 GCA_045577755.1 Eubacteriales bacterium | reverse complement strand
GGGAGCCTTTCGTGCCATTTTTCAAGAGAAACCCTTTCCCGACAACCGTTTTCCAAAGGCTCCCCCTCTGGGGGAGCTCCCGCGAAGCGGGTGAGAGGGCTAACGAGAAAAGTGCCATGCCCTTCCCGTCAAACAGTTCGCCAAACCCAAATCTGAATTCCAACCCACCTACAAGCAACTCACCGAAAAGGAGTACCCCATGAACCGCAACATGAAACAATGGCTGTCCGATATGATTTCGGCAGACAAAAAGACCGCCCTCCCCATCCTCTCCTTTCCCTCGGTGTCCCTTCTGGGGGTCACCGTCCGCGAGCTGATCTCGGACAGCGACCGCCAGGCCCGGGGCATGAAGCTGGTGGCCGAGAGGGTCAATTCCGCCGCCGCCGTGTCCCTGATGGATCTGTCGGTGGAGGCCGAGTGCTTCGGGGCGACCGTCCGCGTGTCGGATGACGAGGTCCCCACCGTGGTGGGCCGCTTGGTCAACGACGAGGATGAGGCTGACGCCCTGGAGGTCCCCGCCGTGGGCACCGCCCGCTCGGGTCTCTACGTGGAGTCCATCCGCAAGGCCGTAGAGATCATCACCGACCGCCCCGTGCTGGCGGGGATCATCGGCCCCTTCTCCCTGGCCGCAAGGCTTCTGGACGTGACCGAGATCATGATGGACTGCTACGACGAGCCCGATATGGTACATACCGTCCTGGAAAAGTGCACGACCTTCCTCATTGAGTACGCCAAGGCCTACAAGGCCGCGGGGGCGGACGGCATCATGATGGCAGAGCCCGTGTCGGGACTGCTTTCCCCCGCCCTGGAGGAGGAGTTCTCCTCACCCTACGTGAGACAGATCGTGGAGGCGGTGCAGGACGAGGAGTTCATCGTGGTCTACCACAACTGCGGCGACAACGTCCTCCGCATGACGGATTCCATCCTCTCCACGGGGGCCGACGCCTACCACTTCGGCAACTCCATCGACATGGCCGACATGATGGCTAAGATGCCCGCCGATACCGTGGTCATGGGCAACGTGGATCCCGCCGGCGTTCTGCGCCAGGGGACCCCCGAGACCGTCCGCGAGGCGACCCTCGCCGTCATGGGCAAGTGCTGCTCTTACCCCAACTTCGTCATTTCCTCGGGCTGTGACATTCCTCCCGCCACCCCGTGGGAGAATCTGGACGCCTTCTTCGCCGCCGTGGAGGAGTTCTACCGCGGCTGATCCGACTTTTCCGTCGGTTCGCTCTCGCCCTACTGCTACTATTGGAGGTTCTACCATGAAAAAGCGTATCCTGTCCTTTTTGCTGGCGACTCTGATGCTGGGGAGCTTCGCGGCCTGCACGCCCCCCGCAACACCTCCCGACGTGACCGACGGGGAGACAACCCCCGCCACCACCCCGCCCACCTCGGGGGAGGTCACCGAGCCTACCACCGAGCCCGACACCGAGCCTCCCTTTGACTGGAACGCCTGGGAGCCTGTAGCGGGTGCGGATATGACCGAGCTGACCGTCTCGGGCACCAAGCCTCCCCGCGAGGAGATCAAGCAGCAGGTCATCACCTACACCTACAGGAAGGACGATCCCGCCTTTACCATCAAGAACGGCGACGCAAGCGGCACCACCGTTAAGCTGAAGCGGGATACTGTCAGCGCCCTCGGTATCAATGCCGCATTTGAGGACGGCTCGGTGGCCACCTACAGCTGTAAGATCCGCGTGGAGGGCGGCGCAGGCTCGGCCTGGAACACCCAGTACCTCGGTCTCCGCCTGGGTGGTGCCGGCTCGGACGCTACCGGCAAGAGCGGCATCTGGATCGCTCTGCGCAAGCAGGAGATCGGTATCCGCAAGGGTGACTGGCCCGCAACCTCCTACATGAGTCTTTCGGAGCAGGGCATCGACTTCCGCACCGAGCGGATGCTCTGGGTAGAGGACGATATGAGCACCGATACCGTGACGGTCAGCGTAGAGAATGATAGGGGCGAGAAGGTGGCTGTCGCGGTGGTCAGGGTGGACGGCACCACCGTTTCCATGTACCGCCCCGGAGCGGACACCCCCACCATTACGGACACGGGTGTCACGGTCCCCGCCAGCGGCTACGCCAACATCTGGCTCCACCACCTCAATGAGGGTGATTCCTATATCACCGATCTGAAGGTGGAGGGCGCCAAGGCCATCAAAGCCACCGCAGAGGATGCGAACATGATGAATTCCAAGGACGTTTTTTCCGATACCTGGGTGGCCGTGGACGACGAGGGCCGTGTCAGCGGCTACGAGGCCAAGGCTTCGACCGACAAGAAGGTGGGCATTTTCTACTTCCTGTGGCACAACGGAAGATCCTTAAATCCCATTTTCGACCACGCCAAGGCCTTCGCCGAGGGAGGAGCCGACAAGCTGATCGAGGTCATGCAATCGGGACCTCTGGGCTTCGCTCATTACTGGGCCGAGCCTTACTTTGGCTATTACCAGTCGAACGACGAGTGGGTCATCCGCAAGCATACCATGCAGCTCACTGCCGCGGGGGTGGACTTCATCTTCATCGACGCTACCAACGGGCACACCTACGAGAAGAACTACGAGGCCATCCTCAAGGTCTGGTCGGAGATGCGGGCCGAGGGCTTTGACACCCCCCAGATCATGTTCCATTGCGGCAACGATGACGACAACGCCCGCTCCTCCCTCACCGAGATCTGGAACAACCTCTACTCGGTGGGCCGCTACGAGGATCTGTGGTTCAAGTACGAGGGCAAGCCCCTGGTGCTCATGCCCCGCACCCTCTACGCTAAGCTCCCCGAGGAGATGCAGGAGTTCTTCACCTACCGCCAGAGCTGGGCCTACACCAAGGACAGCTCGGGGCAGTGGTACACCCGGCAAAAGGGACGCAACTGCTGGCCCTGGGCGGATATGTACCCCCAGAATCCCGGTAAGTCCCCCGACGGTGAGGTGGAGCAGATGATCGTCATGTGCGGCTTCTGGGCCAACGGCTCCTACGGCACCAACGCGGGCCGCAGCTACTCCTACCACAATGGCGGCCAGCCCGCCGGTCTGGGGCTTGAGGATTTCAGCTTCTCCCTGGTGGATAAGACCTCGGGGAAGGGCATCGCCTTTGAGGAGCAGTTCGACTACGCCATCGAAAAAGATCCCGGCCTCATCATGCTGACAGGCTGGAACGAGTGGTGGGCAGGCCGCTGGGAGGCAGGCGCCGCCGTGGGCCAGACCATCGCCAACACCTATACGGTCACCAACGATCACAAGTGGACCCGCCACTATTTCGTGGACGCCTTCAGCCCCGAGTACTCCCGCGACATCGAGCCTGTGAAGGGCTACTTCAACGACAACTACTACTACCAGATGGTGCAGAACATCCGCCAGTACAAGGGATCCCGCGCGCCTCTGGCCGCTTTCGGGCAGAGACCCATCGACATGGCGGGTGTGCAGTCCCAGTGGGATATCGTGGGCCCCGAGTACCGCGACTATACGGGTGACACCGCCCACCGCGATCACGATTCCTACGTGGGTCAGCTCCACTACTCCAACACCACGGGCCGTAACGACCTGGTAACAGCCAAGGTATCCCGCTACGGGGACGACGTCTGGTTCTACGTCGAGTGCGCCGCCGACATCACTTCCCCCGAGGGAACCAACTGGATGAATCTGTACGTCAACACTGACTGCAAGCAAGAGACCGGCTGGTACGGCTACGACTACGTAATCAACCGCGACCGCGACGGCGGGACCTGCTCGGTGCAGAAGTTCTCCGATGGCCAGTGGGAGATGACCGAGGTCGGCCGCGCCGAGTATCAGGTCAACGGCAAGTACATGGTGATCAAGCTGGACGCCAAGTCTCTGGGTCTGGGTGACACCTTCGACTTCAAGTGGGCGGACAACTCGGTGGACAGCGGGGACATCATGCAGTTCATCGACCTGGGTGATACCGCGCCCAACGACCGCTTCAGCTACCGCTACACCGCCACCGAGACCGAGCCGATTCTGCCCGAGACCCTCACCGCCGACATGGTGGTGCTGAAGGCAGGCTCCTACTTCGCCTTCGCGGAGGGCAAGATGGTGCGCCTGGACGAGAGCACCACCAAGGCCACCTTCTTCGGCGACGATGGGCATCTCTATCTGCCCTTTGCGTTCGCCAAGTCGGTGAACCTGGCCTCCGACGGGGACAAGACCTACAACCACTACGGCGTGGCCTACGTGGATGTCACCGCCGCTCTGGAGGGTTGCGGTAAGACCGTCACCCGCTCCGACGATATGCTGGTGCTGGCCGATAGGGCCTTGACCTCCGACGAGCTATTGATCCTCTACCGCGCCCTGTACTGATCCTCTGAAAGGAAACTGCCATGGAAAACAAGGAATTTTTCGATAAGCTCACCGAGCTGGCCCTGTCCCTGGGGGCCTTCCGCGCCTCGGTCATACCCGTGGAGGATATCGAGACCGACGCCTCCTTCCGCGACCTCTGCGCCGCCAACGTCTGCGGAAATTACGGCCGTAACTGGATGTGTCCCCCCGATGCGGGGGACATCCACGACCTCATGGCCGCTCTGCGCAGCTACTCCTACGCCCTGGTCTACCAGACCGTCTCCGAGCTGGAGGACAGCTACGATTTCGAGGGCATGATGGACGCGGGGATGGCCCACAACCGCCTCATGGTGGAGTTGCGCCGCGGCATCGACGGGCTGGCTCTGCCCCGTGTCCTCCATCTGGGGGCAGGCGGGTGCCGTATGTGCGAGGTCTGCGCCAAGCGGACGGGGGAGTCCTGCCGCCACCCCGACCTGGCCGTGGCGTCCCTGGAAACCTACGGCATCAACGTGTCCAAGCTCGCCCCCGCCGCGGGGATGAAGTACATCAACGGCAAGGATACCGTGACCTACTTCGGCGCGGTGCTGTTCGATCTGTAAGGAGCGGGCCTCCGGCGGCCTGAGGACCCTTTGGAAAGGGTCCTCAGGAATCCCCGAAACTTTCAACAGGATCGTCATAGGTTATGGGGCGATCCTGCTTTTTGACAAAGGAATCGATCATGGAAAAAACAAAGAATACAGTTACGGTACTCCTGAACGGCACCCCTCTCACCTGTCCCGCGGGGACGGTCCTGGGGGATCTTATGCAGGCGGGGGGCCACGGGCATATGCCCTGCGGCGGCCACGGCAAGTGCGGGAAGTGCCGCGTGACGGTGACGGGTGAGGTGTCCGACCCCACCGAGGACGAGAAGCGGGCGCTGTCCCCCGACGAGCTGGAAAATGGGGTCCGTTTGGCCTGCCGTGTGACGGTCTTGGGTGACTGCACCGTCACCACCGCCGAGCAGGGGCGGGGGCAGATCGTGACCCACGGGGCCTTTCCCGCCTCCATGAGCGACAAGGAGCTTGACCCCTCTTGGAGCGGGTACGGTGTGGCCATCGACATCGGCACCACCACCCTGGCCGCGCGGCTCTACGGGCGGGAAGGGAAGCTGTTGTCCGAGACCTCCCGCCTCAATCCCCAATCCGCGTGGGGCGCCGACGTCATTTCCCGCATGGAGGCGGCGATGGCGGGGAATGCGGTCAGGATCGCCCGGATCACCCGCCGCGCCCTGGATGGGATGCTGACCGAGCTGGCCGAGGCCGCTTCGGTGGAGACTGCCGACATTGGCTCGGTGGTGATCACGGGCAATACCGTCATGCTCCATCTGCTTACCGAGACCGAAGTGGAGCCCCTGACCCACGCCCCCTTTGCCGCCGAGCGGCTGTTCGGTGAGGTGCTGACCGCCAAGGAGCTGGGGCTGACCGTTCTTGTCCCCGCCGCGCCCGTGTATCTGCCCCCCTGCATCGCCGCCTTCATCGGGGCGGACACGGTGACCGCTACCCTGGCTTCGGATCTCCGCGAGATCCCCGAGACCGCCCTGCTCTGCGATATCGGCACCAACGGCGAGATGGTCCTGTGGCACGAGGGTACCCTCTACGCCTGCTCCACCGCCGCGGGGCCCGCCTTTGAGGGGGCGGGGATCTCCATGGGCATGAGCGGACGGGTGGGTGCCATCGACCGCGTGTGGGTGCGCCGTTCCGCAAACGGAACAGGGGACATTGAGGCCCACGTCATCGGTGAGGGCGACCCCGTGGGACTCTGCGGAAGCGGTCTGGTGGATGCCGTGGCGGCTCTCCTGGACACCGAGCTTCTGGACGAGACGGGGTACCTCGAGGACGATCCCGTAGAGATCGCCGAGCCTGTGACGGTCATTCAGGAGGATATCCGCGCGGTACAGCTGGCCAAGAGCGCCATCCACGCGGGGATGCGGACCCTGATTCACACCGCCCGACTGGACTGCGACGACGTGGCGACCCTTTACATCGCGGGGGGCTTCGGCAGTTATCTGGACGTAAGGAACGCGGGCAAGATCGGGCTTCTCCCCGAGGAGCTCACCGACCGTGTCACGGTACTGGGCAACGCCGCGCTGACGGGGGCGGCTATGCTCTTGCTCTGCGAGGACCTGCGGGCGGTCTGTGAGAGGCTGGCGAAGGACACGCGGATCGTGGAGCTGGCGACGAATCCCGTGTTCGTGAGTGAGTATATGGAGCGGATGATGTTTTGATGGGATGAAAATTGGGGTTTGTCGGTCTGTCGAAAAGCCTATGGTAGGGGCCGGCGCCCACGACGGCCCGTCACAAATCGACAGAAATATGTTGTCGGATCCATGTTTTTTCGGGGCGTCGAAGGCGCTGCCCCCTACCGACCGTTTTTTCAAACCCACCGACAAACCCAAATTTAAAGCCCATCCCGCCCTGATTTCTGAAAGGAGACAACCCTATGGAAACCAACCTGACCCTGCAAAACGCCGCGTGGATCTGGCCTTCTGCCGAGTTCACCCGCAATCAGCGCGCCAACTTCTTCTTTGAAGTGAAGATCGACACACGCCCCGAGACCGCCGAGGTCTGTATCGGCTGTGAGACCCGCTACTGGCTGTTCGTCAACGGTGAGATGGTAGTCTTTGAGGGCGGGCTGTTTCGGGAGAGTGCCCCCGGGTGTGGGTACTATGATATTGTGGATCTTGCGCCCTACCTGAAGGAAGGGAAGAACGAGATCGCGATTCACGTCTGGTACTACGGCAACGGCGGGCGGAACAATTCCTTCTGTGGGAAGCCCGGCTTGATCCTGGCCTGTGATACCCTGGGACTGTACAGCAGCGCCGATACCCTTTGTTATGTGAATACCGCCTACTATATCCCCACTACCGAGCCTACCAGCTATCTCTACGGCGGTGAGCATACTGCCTATAACGCCACGGTGAAGCCCTTCTCTCTTTGTCCCGCAAAGGAGAATGCTCATGGAGCGGCGGTACTGGGGCGGTACGGTGACGCTCCTTGGGGTGAATTGGAGAAAAGACCCGTACCCCTTCTGTTCTTCACGGAGCGGATCCCCTGCGAGGCGGATCGGGACGGGGAGGTCTACACCGTATCCCTGCCCTACGCCATGCAGTTCTCCCCTTATATCAGGGTGAGAGCCACGGGGGGCGAGGTGCTGGATCTGCGCTCCGACCGCTATGCCGTCCGCGGCGGCCCCGGAGATACGGCCAACTGCTATTTCGGTCACCGCGCCGAGTATATCTGCCGCGCAGGGGAGCAGGAATTTGAGATGCTCGACTGGATCTACGGCGAGAAGATCCTCTTCCGCGTTCCCGAAACCGTGGAGGTGCTGGAGCTGGGCTACCGCGAGAGCGGCTACGACAGCCGGATCACCGCCTCCTTCACCTGCGACGATCCCGACGCCAATATCCTGTTTGAGAAGTGCGTCCGCACCCTCAAGGTGTGTATGCGGGAGAACTACATGGACTGCCCCGACCGCGAAAGGGGCCAATGGATCGGGGACGTGTCGGTGCAGGCCCCCCAGATCGCCTACGTGCTGGACCGCAACGGTCTGCTCCTGCTCCGCAAGGCCATTTTCGATTTCATTCGCCTCCGCAAGGGGGATATCCTCATGGGCAATCTCCCCGGGGACTGCTTCTGCGAGCTCCCCGCCCAGAGCCTCAACGCCATCAGCGAGTGGGGCATGATCGCCTCCTACTACAGGGCTACCAAGGATGACTCGGTGCTGGAGCTGGCTTTCGAGCCTGCCGTGCGCTACCTGATGCTGTGGGAGACCGACAGCGACGGGGTGGTGACCCCCCGCAAGGGCAACTGGGAGTGGTACGATCACCTCTTCAACTGCGACGGGGAGGTTTTGAGCATTTGCTGGTACTATTCCGCTCTGCGCTTCGCCCGCTTCATGGCGGGGGAGCTGGGGATCACCCATCACGACGGGTTCATCGCCGCCCGCATGGAGGCCATCGAGAAGGTGTTCGAGGCCCGCTACTGGAGGGCCAAGGAGGGCTATTTCGCCTCCTCCTGCTTCGCCGACGACCGCGCCAACGCCATGGCGGTGCTGTCGGGGCTTTGCTCCGAGGACAAGTACCCCGCCGTGCGCTATCTTCTCATGTCGGTGTTCAACAGCACCACCTACATGGAGAATTACGTCCTCACCGCCCTCTGTGAGATGGGCTACAAGGCCGACGCTTACCGCCGCATGATGTGCCGTTACCAGCCCCTCATCCGCAATGAGAACACCACGCTGTGGGAGGACTTCTTCCATCTTGGCACCCGCAACCACGCCTGGACGGGCGGGCCTGCCACGGTGCTTCTGCGGTACTTCGCGGGGGTGAAGGAGGATCTGACCGTGGAGGTGCCTGCCGATATTTCGCCCTTGAAGCGGGTGGCGTGTCGGTTTGAGGACACGGAAGGGAAGACCGTGGAGGTTCGGATCCCTTGAATTCGTCGGATCTCTGATAAAAAAGTAATGACCGCCTTGGTTTTTGGGGCGGTCATTTCTTTGGTGGCTTTCTTTATCGGATGATTTTTGAGAGCATGACTCCATCCTTGGATATGGCGGCGGTGTTTTCTGCATACCCCAGCTTTCTGTAAAAGCCCTCTGCCCGCGGCTCTGCCTTGAGCATAATTTGGCTCATGCCGAGATCAGAAAAATACTGCTCGGCAAATGCCATGAGTTGGCCGCCGTTTCCTGCCCGTCTATACGCCGGAGCCACCCAAAGCTCACGGATATAGCCGTAGGATTCGGTAAAGAAGGGGCAGGCGAGCTGAAGGGGGCAGAATAGGATAAAGCCTGCGACGGTATCGCCGTCCAGCCGCATGATGGCCTTGGTCACATCCTTTTCGGCGTTCATTTGGCGAAACAGCATGGGCCAATTTCGGGTGCCGCCGCTGATCTCGCTGAAATAAGCTTTGAAGGCTGTCATGAAGGGCTCGGATTCAAAATCTTCCATGTAAATGTCACGCATATTCGGGTTCCTTTCCAATGTAAGTTTGGTTTTGAGATACTGCCTCTATCATATCAGACGGTACCGAATCTGTCAATCAACCCGTGGTTGCGTGAAAAACTCCCCCAAAACCACTTGCAAAATCCCCGAAAATGTGCTACAATAAATCAGTTGCATTCTACCGAAAAGGAGTCCCCGCCATGCTCAAACGCTTCATCTCCTACTACCGCCCCCACAAGACCATATTCGTTTTGGATATGCTGGCCTCCCTCCTGGTGGCGCTGGTGGGTATCGTTTACCCCATCATTACCCGTGAGATGCTCAACGAGCTGATCCCGAACAAGCAGTACCGCATGATCGTGTTCGCGGGCATTGGGCTTCTGCTTTTGTACGTGGTGCGTATGCTCCTGAACTTCTTCATTCAGTACTACGGTCACGTCATGGGCGTGCGGATGCAGGCTCAGATGCGGTCGGATATGTTCCGCCATCTGGAAAAGCTGCCCTACTCCTTCTACGACAACCACGAGACGGGTAAGATCATGTCCCGCATGACCAACGATCTGATGGATATCAGCGAGCTGGCCCACCACGGCCCCGAGAATCTGCTGATCTCCTCCATCTCGGTCATCGTCTCCTTTGTCTACCTGTCCACCATCAATATCTGGCTGACCCTCATCATCTTCGCCTGTGTCCCCTTCCTCATCCTCATCGCCGCTACCCTCCGCAAGCGGATGCGCAACGCCTTTATGGAGAGCCGTGTTTCCACCGCCCAGATCAACGCCTCCCTGGAGAGCAGTATCTCGGGCATCCGCGTGACCAAGGCCTTCACCAACTCCGACAAGGAGGAGGAGAAGTTCGAGGAGGGCAACGGGATGTTCGTCTCGGCTCGCCGCAAGGCCTACAAGGCCATGGGCCAGTTCCATTCGGGTACCTCCTTCATCACCGATATCTTCAACGTCATCATCCTCATCGCGGGCGGTCTGTTCCTCTACAACGGATCCATTGATTTCGGTGACTACTCCGCCTTCATCGTGTCGGTGAACCTCTTCATCTCCCCCGTTATGACCCTCATCAACTTCATGGAGCAGTACCAGACCGGTGTCACAGGCTTTGAGCGTTTCGTGGAGATCATGGATCAAGCCCCCGAGGAGGACACCCCCGGTGCGGTGGATATCGGCACCGTGGAGGGCGACATCGAGTTCCGCCACGTGTCCTACCGCTACGAGGACAGCAACCCCGTGCTGGACGATCTGTCCCTGAAGGTCAAGAAGGGCCAGACCTACGCCTTGGTGGGCCCCTCGGGCGGCGGTAAGACCACCATCTGCCACTTGATCCCCCACTTCTACGATGTTAAAACGGTGGACGGTGAAATTTTCATTGACGGAAAAGAGCTGCACACCGTGACCATGGCCTCGGTGCGCCGCAACATCGGTATCGTCCAGCAGGATATCTACCTGTTCAACGCCTCCATCCGCGATAACATCCTCTACGGCCGCCTGGACGCCACCGAGGAGGAGGTCATCGAGGCCGCCAAGCGGGCCAACATCCACGATTACATCATGACGTTGGAGAACGGCTACGAGACCGTCATCGGTGAGCGGGGCGTACGCCTGTCGGGCGGACAGAAGCAGAGACTGTCCATCGCCCGCGTGTTTCTGAAGAATCCTCCCATCCTCATTCTGGACGAGGCCACCTCGGCCCTGGACAACACCACCGAGATTCTGATCCAGCAGGCTCTGGACGAGCTGTGCAAGGGCCGTACCACCATCGTGGTGGCCCACCGTCTCTCCACCATCAAGCACGCCGACGAGATCGCGGTGATCGCGGACGGTAAGATCGTGGAGCAGGGCAACCATGCCGCGCTGATGGAGCAGGGCGGAATGTATGCCGAGCTGTACAGCTTGCAGTTCCGCATGAATAACGGAGATTGATCTTTGTCGATCCTTGTAGGGAGCGGTGCCCTCACCGCTCCGCAACCTTGGAAATGATCATTTTCCACGTCAAATAGGATCTTTGTATCCAAAAGCATTGGTATGTTTTTCGTGGCGGAGCGGTGAGGGCCCCTCTCCCTACATGAGGAAATAAACAAAAAGGACGGAGCGCACCCACACGGGAACGCTCCGTTTTTGTTATTCCGTTTTTCTTCCTACAAGAGCGAGGTATTCCTCATAGGACACCAACAATTTGAGCGCCTCCAACAGGGCGTTGGCGCTCATGCCCTTGGGCAATCCCACGCGCGCGGCCAGCTCGTCCCGCTTTTGGGTACTGTTCGCCCCGCCCGTCAGTCCATCCTCGAAAAAATCCACCTTGGACAGGGGATTCTCGGCGGCGCGGGTGAAGGGGTCGGCATCGGTCTTGGCGTAGGGGAGGAAAAGGTCGTACAGGAGAGAGTCCTCCATGCCCTCCACGCCCAGGGTCCCCGCCGCCGAGGGCTTGTCCTTGCGCTTTTCCTTGCCCTTGATCTGGGGGATGTAGAGGGGGATGATCCTATCCTTGGGGAGCATCCCCGACAGGTGGGAGCGGATGATCTTGCCCCCGCCGTCGCTGTCGGTGAGGACGATCAGGGGGGAGGCGGCGGCCAGCCTGCGGAGAAGGAGCCGCTTTTCCTCCTTGCGGAACACCCCGAAGCCGTCGGTGACGATGATCCGGGCGTCGATGATGTTGGATAGGCGGATCTTGTCGTATTTGCCCTCTACCACCACGGGGTAGGGGATGGGGAGCTTATCTTTTTGGGGCATGGTGAGACCTCCCGATGGACGGTTTATGTCGCGGTACGGAGCGGGCGCACACATAGGTGCCCCCCTCCCGGTGATAAATATGTGTATGGAGGGGTAGGGGCGCACCTACGTGTGCCCCCGTTGGGGCCGAGGAATCAGCGTCCGAATACCAAAAAATACCCGATCACCAGCGCGCCGAGGACAATGCGGTACCACCCGAAGGAGGCGAAGCTGTGCTTCTTGACGAAGTCCATGAGGAACTTGATGGCGGCGAGGGAGACAAAGAAGGCCGAGACACAGCCTACGGCCAGGATGCCCCACTCCAGGGCGGTGACGGTCACCCCCTCGGCGAAGAGCTTGACCACCTTCAGAAGGCTCGCGCCCAGCATGGTGGGGATGGCCATGAAGAAGGAGAACTCGGCGGCGGCTCCGCGGGTACAGCCCAGGAGCATGGCGCCCAGGATGGTGGAGCCCGAGCGGGAGGTGCCGGGGATCAGGGCCAGCATCTGGAAGGCGCCGATGAGGAAGGCCAGCTTGTAGCTGATCCCGCCCGCGTCGGTGACGGTAGCCTTGTCGGCGGGCTTGAACTTCTCAATAAGGATGAAGAGGATGCCGTAGACCACCAGCGCGATGGCCACGGTGATATAGTTGTAGAGGTGCTCGTCCAGCCAATCGTCCAGAAGTACCCCCACGGCGGCGGAGGGGATCACCGCCACGCAGACGCGGAGCCACAGGCCCCAGGTGCTCTTCTTCTCCAAGGGGGACTTGGAGGGGGCGAAGGGGTTGAGCTTGCGGAAGAACAGCACGATCACGGCAAGGATCGCGCCCAGCTGAATGACCACGTCGAACATCTCGGAGAAAGCCTCCGAGACCTCCAGGGGACAAAGCTCGCCCAAGAGGATCAGGTGTCCCGTGGAGGACACGGGGAGCCATTCGGTGATGCCCTCCACAATGCCGTACAGGAGAGCCTTCAGAAGTTCTATAAAGGTGTGCATGGAATTCCTTTCTGCGGGGAAATGCCGCCGCGGGTACGTGGGCGATGCTACGGGGAAAAGAAACGGCGGAGCAAGCGGGGGATCAGACCGTTCTGTGGCTCCCAGACCACCACGTCTCCGTCGTCCAGAAAGAGCCGCAGGACGTAAACGGAAAGCAGAACCAGGCCACACACGAGAAGCGTGTTGTTCAACGCCCGCTTGCGCCCCGTGATCCCCTGCCACAAAAGAAGGGGGAGGGTCAGTACAAGAGGAATGGCCAGAGGATGGTAAGAAAAGGAGGCGGCGAGATCCAGGCGCAGCAGGCTTACAAGGGCCCGCGTCATGCCGCACCCCGCGCAGGAGATCCCCGTGAAGGCCTTAATGGGACAAGGCATATGGAGCAAGTAAAAGACAAGATACAGGAGACAGACCAGCCCTGTGGCCACGATCTCGGTTCGGTACTGCCGCCAGAGCCGCTTCATGAGCATACACCTCCTTTTGCCGCGGTTGGAAAGAATTGCCTTATTTCCGTGTGCCGACCCGCATAATGTCCCCGGGAGCGATCTCAAAGGGTATCCGCGCCCAGAAGATCATCTGGGGATGGGGAATATTGGCGCGAATGCGCCCCCGGGTGTCGTACAGCTCGCCCACGTAGAAGAACTTGCCCGTCTTCCCGGGGGAGATGATCTCGGCGGGGTCGGCGGCGCGGACCTTGTTCTTCTCCATGAAGCGGTAGAGGCGGCCGTCGGCGGTCTCATAGGCGACCTTCATGTCCAGGATGGCCTGCAGCTCGGCCTGCGCCTCGGGGGAGTCGGTCTCCAGGGCGGTGCCGTAGTAGGCTTTCTCGCCGATGTAGTGGCCGCCCTGGACCAGCTGGGACTCCTTCATGGGATCGTCCAGGTAGAAGCCCGTGGCGTACTCGCGGTGGGACACGCTGTCCAGCTCCCGCATCCAGGCGGGGTCGAACCGGTAGCTTGCGGGATCCCCGGTATAGGCGTCCATGGCCATGCGGTAGGTGTTGGTGACCACGGCGGTGTAGTAGGCGGACTTCATGCGGCCCTCGATCTTGAAGGAGTCGATGCCGCTCTCCATCAGCTCGGGGATATGCTCGATCATGCACATATCTCTCGAGGACATGAAGAAGGTGCCCAGCTCGGTCTGCTCCACGGGGATGGGGAAGTGGGGGCGCTTCTCCTCGTAGATGGTGTAGTTCCAGCGGCAGGGCTGGGAGCAGGTGCCGCGGTTGCCGTCGCGGCCGTCGGTCATGACGTTGGCCAGGAGACAGCGGCCGCTGTAGGACACGCACATGGAGCCGTGGATGAAGGCCTCCAGCTCAATATCCTTGGGCAGGGCTTCCTTGATGGCCTTGATCTCATGGAATTGAAGTTCTCTGGCCAGCACCAGACGGCGGGCGCCCAAGCGGGCGTAGGCGCAGGCGGCGGCGGGGGAGATGATGCTGGCCTGGGTGGAGATGTGGATCTCCATATCGGGGAGCATCTCCTGTACCGTGGCCATGACGCCCAGGTCGGCTACGATGAAGGCATCCAGCTTACAGCCCCGGAGGTCGTCGAGGAACTTATAGAGGTAGGGGTATTCGTGAGTGCGGGGCATGGTGTTGAGGGTCAGGTAGACCTTTTTTCCCATGCCGTGGGCCAGTTCCACCGCCTCGTAGAGTTGAGGAACGGTGAAATTGCCCGCCTGGGAGCGCATACCGAATTGCTGACCCGCCAGGTAGACGGCGTCGGCACCGTAGGCAAGGGCGGCGCGGAGCTTTTCGGGGTTGCCTGCGGGGGAAAGAAGCTCGGGCATATATGTTTCTCCTGTTGTGGGTGGATTTTTGGACATACACAATCATTATACATCTTTTTTTGCGGTTTGTCAACTGTATTTCGGACCGTGACGGAATATTCGGGCTTCACTTCCTTTTTTGAAAAAACTCTTGACAACTTCGCCGCAAAATAGTATAATGGAGAAGAATGGAAGGGTATGCCTTTCCGAGAGATCAAAATGAACTTATGAAGGAGAAACAGTATGAAGAAGCTTTTGTGCCTGCTTTTGGCCGCCCTCATGCTTCTGAGCCTCGTGGCTTGCGGTGAGAGCACCGACGATCCCGCCGCCGACGAGTCCAAGGAGCAGGGTACCCAGAACGAGGTCGAGACCGCAGATCCCAACTACACCTGCGATCTGCCCTCTAATCTGAACTATAAGGATGCCACCATTGGTCTCCTTTACGCGGACGTCAACAATAGGGGTGACGAGTTCAACGCGGAGGAGCTGGGACACGGCGTGGTGTCCGATGCTGTCTACGAGCGTGACGTAGCCGTTCAGGAGATGCTGGGTGTGGTGCTGGAGATGTACCCTGAAACCGACGTCAACAGCGTGATGGATCTCGATATTCAGGGCGGTCTCGGTGACTACGATCTGGTGGCTAACGGTACCTATATGTCTGTCCAGCCCGCCATGGAGGGTAAGTACATCAACCTCACCCCTCTGGAGAACATTGATACCACCAAGCACTACTGGACCCAGGGCTACAACGACATGGTGACCTTCACCGACGAGAACATGCAGTTCCTCGTCTCCGGTCCCGTCGCCATCTCCATGTTCCGCCTCATGTACCTGACCCTGTACAACAAGACCCTGTTTGTGGACAATCGGATCCCCGATCTGTACGAGACCGTGAAGGAGGGCAAGTGGACCCTGGATTACCAGTACTCCATCGTCAAGGACCACTACGTGGACAAGGACGGTGACGCCAAGGCCTCCGAAGGTGACTTCTTCGGCTTCGTTACCGGCAATACCATTTCGGTTGATCCCTACATGGTGGCTTCGGATATCCACATGATTACCAAGGACCGCGATACGGGCGATCTGATGTACAACGCCGATGCTCTGACCAATCTGTCCGATCTCTGCGACAAGGTCCAGCTCCTGTACAACGAAGCTTCCACCTACGTCTACAAGGGTGCTGAGAACGACGATGTGCCTGTGAACAAGATCATCGACCATTTCACGGCCAGCAACGCGCTGATGGTCACCACCATGTTCCTCAAGATGGAGACCAACTTCGAGTCTTTGGCTGCTCTGTCCTACGGTATCGCTCCCATGCCCAAGTTCTCCGAAATGCAGAAGAACTACTACTCCTACGTGCAGGATCAGGTGACCTGTCTGGGTATCTCTTCGGTGGTGGGCGACGAGACCCGTCAGGAGATGCTGGCTGCTGTGCTGGAGGCTATGGCCTACCACAGCTACAGGCTGGTCCGTCCCGCTTACTACGAGACCGCTCTGTCCGAGCGTTATATGCAGGATCCTCAGTCCAAGGAGGTCCTGGATATGATCTTCGACACCCTGTACTTTGATTTCTCCTCCTCCTGCTCCAATATCTTCCCGGGCTGCGTCATCCGCGACAACCTCCGTCCCATCCTCAGCGGATCCAAGAACACTGTCTCCTCCTCTACCCGCTCCTGGCAGAGACAGATCGAGCGCATGTTGGAGAAGTACAACGACACACTGGCTGAAATCGGCGGCTGATTGCTTGCTTCCGACTTGACCGATCGAAAAATAATACCCCCGCAAGCATGACGCTTGCGGGGGCTTTCGTTATTTATAGCCTTCTACGAATCTTCGTTCTTGATTATGCATTTTATCCATGCCCTGCTGTCAGCCACCGATCCCGCTCGGCGGGGGCGTGATCCCCTTGGGCGGCGGCCAGGCGCTCACGGCAGTAGGGAAGGACCCCCGACTCCTCCAGGGCCTCGCGGTCGAACTTCACCAGCTCCATGATATGGGGGCAGGTGGAGGCGTCCTCGGCGGTGGCGCGGGGGATGGAGGAAAAGAAAAGCAACACGCGTGGGTGGTAGAGGCTGTACCGCCCCTTATGGAGGACCACGGCGGTACCCCAGTCCATCACGTCCTCCCAGCGGAGCAGCTCCTGCTCTCCCGCCCGCTTATTGCGGACGCGGATGCCCTCTTTGGTGATGGTGAGACGGCACCGCCGCTCCCGTATGACGGCCTTGATGCCCGCCGCGTAGAGAAGGGCACAGCCCGCCAGTAGGATGAGGGTCTCGGGGAGGTAGCGGGAGAGGTCGGATAGGGTGAAGATCAGGCCGAGGGTGGCAACGATAAGGACGACGGAGGAGACCACCGTCTCGGAGGGGGCGTGGCGGAGGGTGAAGCCCTCTTGGTTCTTCTCAATTTTCATGGCTTTCCTCAATGGAGCTGAACACGTCCGCGTAATGCTTGCTGTTGTAGTCGGTGGCCAGATCGTTGGTGGCCCGCATGACCAGGTACTGGGCGTACCAGATGAAGATACCCCAGGTGAACATACCCGCTATGCAGAGAAGGAGCACCTTGCCGCCGCTGATATCCACGGCCACGCTTTCCCGGACAGCCGCGCGGGCGAGGCGGTCGGCGGCCTTGAACCACCAGAAGATGGGGAAGAGACCGCAGGTGACGAGGGTGAAAAGGATGTAGAGCAGGACGCCCTCGTTGTTCTTGCCGTCGTCCTTGCAGAGGGTGTTGATGTCCTTGGTCCAATGGTGGAGGTGCCAGAACTCGTAGATACCGAGGGTGATGATGGAGAGGAGGAGGAGCTTGAGGAAGGAGCGGTCGTCTTTGATGGGTTGCATGGTGAGGTCCCTTTCTTATGTGAGAAATTTGGTGTTTCGATCCTGTTTGGTCAGATCCACCGCTTCTTTTCGGCGATCCGTTCGCCATCTACAATGATATAACTGAAATCGTCCTCGTCCAGCCCCGCGTGGATGCGGTGGCCGTCCAGGTTGACGGTCAGGTCGTGGGGGAACTCCACTACCGCCTTCATCTCGTCATACACGATTCCATTGACCACCAGCTCGTTGACCTTCCTGACCCGACGGTAGCAGATGCGGTATTCATATACGGTGGCCTCCAGCAGAACACGGTACTTGACCGTCGTATCAGCGCGGCGCAGACCCGTGTCGGGAAGCCCCGCGTCGGCGGTCTTTTTCTGCTTCTTACGGCGGGTTTCGCTCCGCTTTTGCTCCTTGCGGTGGGCGATCTGCGACCATATACCATAGAAGCCGACGAATACTCCCGCAAAGATCATGAAGCCGCCGATGACCTTGTAGCCGATCATGTAGCGGTCAATGTCGATCTGTGATTCCTCGAAGTTCATAAGCTCCTCCGTCTCGGTTCGGATCTCGATGACGTAGTCGCTGTGGGGATGCACCAGGATCCACAGCTTGGTGCCCACCTCCAAGGATTTCATGGTTTCCTGAAAGGCGTTGGTCTCGGTGTGGGGGTATACGTCGAAGCTGGAGCCGTCGGCAAAGCAGAGGTCGCGGTCATTGTGTCCCACCTCGTAGCGGGCGAACTCCCCCTCATAGGCGATGGCCTCCTCACGGGGAACGGGGGTGGTGTTCCCTTGGAGGAGGATGAACAGGATCCCCATGGCTATGGCAAGCACCGCGAATCCCAGCGTGGCGGGCAGGGACTTGGTGACGGCGGTGAAGAGGGGATCGGGGGTGTAGGAGCTTGTACGATGCTTCTTTGTTTTCTGTTTCATGGGGTGTCCTTTGGCGTGTAGGTTATTGGAAATGACGGTCAGCCTCTGCCATTTGTCTGCGGCAGAAGGTGAGGAGGCCCGATTCGCGGAGGGCTTGCTCGTCGGCAGGGGTCAGCTTGATGAACACCTTGCACTTGTAGTCTATGGGCTTTGTCTCGGTGCTGGCGTAGAAGGCAAGATGATCCATTTGCCCGTATCGGGAAGGGACAGGGATCACGCCGATACCGAAGGAGCACACGTACCGCCAGAGCAGAGAGAGCTTGACGCGGCCAAAGGAGTAGCGGTGTACCCCCGCTTCATCCACGACGATGCGGAAGCCAAAGGCGAGAGAACAGAGGTAGGCCGTGATGACCCACGCGAGGATCATGCCTATGGATGTCGGAATGATATTGGCGGTCTCGGCTTTATCCGAGAAAAAGAGCGGGATCGTGATGACCGTGGGGACGATACCGATGAAGGCGCAGGGGATGAGGGTCATGAGCTTGGTGGCGCGGCTGTGGCGCAGGATGTAGCCCGTGGGAGTTTTTTGGATGTCGGTGTATCTCATGGCGGCTCCTTTCTGTTTCGTTGCTCATCGGATGAACAGATACACGATCCGCCCCACCGCTACGGCAAAGTTGACTGCCGTCCAGACCACGCTGATGGGGAGCATGACAGTCAAGTATTTCAGACAGCTTTCCCGATACTCCCGGAGTCTGCCTTGACGTTCCAGGCGATCACGGCGAAAGACGTGCATACGGGGCATGGGGCCGTTCTTGGCACCGCTGATATTGGAGATGGTATACAGTGAAACGGCGAAGGCAAAGGCAGAGGAAACAGCGAGGGGAGTCCAGAGCAATACCCACAGAATATTGAGACACGCGGTCACGATCAAAATGACAAGGTCGGCGGTCAGATGCCCACGGATCCATGTTGAAAGACGGTTCTTTTCGGTTGATGAGATTGACATGGTGCGGCTCCTTTCTGTTTCGGGTGGTTTTGGTCTTTTGGGGAAAGGGATTACATGGGTAACAGGGTGGCGATAAAGAGTACGCACAGATACCCAACGGTCACGGTTGCGCTTAATGCGCAGAACAGGATAGCAAGAAGGAAAAAGATCTTTGCCAGGAACAGACAACGGCTCCGATATTCGCCCTCCCGTCCTTTCCGTGCCAGATGATACCACAGGCTCAGGTTCAGCCAAGTGGCCTTTGAAAAGCGGGCGGAGAGGATGTGGAGCGCGGCCATGCAGGCCATGAGAACCGAAACGGCGGCGGAAATGAGGGGGACGGGGCGAGGGACCAGCGTCATCAGAAGTACGTCGAAAAGCATGATGCAGAAGGAAAGAATGGCGACTCTTCCCATGCGCTCGTCAGCAACAGGATGGAACAGAGCGGCAAGGCGGTTGTTTTTCATGGTGCGGTTCCTTTCTGTATGTGGGTGTTTATAGGATACAAATTGGGGGTTAGCGGGGTGTTTGAATCTGACAAACAAATTGGATTTGTAGGGACTGGCGTCCTCGACAGTCCGCGAATAACATAGATCCGACAACGAACCTTGGTGGGTCGGTGACGGACCGTCGAGGACGCCGGTCCCTACAATTTGCAATTCAAAACCCACCGACAAACCCAAATTTGAATCCCATAAACATCCCCCTCCCCCTTTCGGGAGAGGGGGCATCGGCAGGGAAGCACCCTACCGTGTTTGAGCTATGTAGGAGAGATTACTTCTTCTCCTCGGTAGCGGCAGCAGCCTTGCCACCCATGAAGCCGGAGATCATGCTCTTGACGTCCAGACCCGTGGCCTCGGAGAGACCCTCCATGACCTGGTTGGAGGACTGCATGACGTCACGCAGCATCTTGGTGGAGTTGCCGTCGCCGTACATGACGATCTTGTCGGTCTGGGAGAGAGGTGCGGCGGCGTTCTTGACCACCTCGGGCAGGGCGGTGAGGTACATCTCCAGGACGGAGGCCTCGCCCATCTTCTTCTGGGCCTCGGCCTTCTTCTCGATGGCCTCTGCCTCGGCAAGACCCACGGCACGGATACCCTCGGCCTCCTTCAGCTTGGCGAAGGCCTCGGCCTCTGCCAGGGCGCGCTTGGCCTCAGCCTGACGCTCCTGCTCGTACTTCTCGGCCTCTGCGGCCTTCATGCGGGCGAGAGCCTCCTGCTCCTGCTCGTATCTCTTTGCCTCGGACTCCTTCTGACGGCGGATGAGGTCGGCCTCGGCCTTCTTCTCTGCCTCGTACTTCAGAGCGTCGGCCTTCTTCTTGATCTCTGCGTCCAGCTTCTTCTCCTGGAGGGCGATCTCCTTCTCGAAGAGCTCGGCCTCCTTCTCGCGGCGGGCGATATCGGCGTTGGCGGAGGTGACCTCGATGGTCTTTCTCTGCTCCTGCTTCTGGATGTCGTAAGCGGCGTCGGCCTCTGCCTTCTTGATGTCGGCGTCCTTCTTCAGCTCGGCCTCGCGGATAGCCAGGGTGGTGTTCTGCTCGGCGATGCGCTGGTTGGCCTCCACGGCGACCTTGTTGGCGGACTCACGGGCGTTGGCCTCGGCGATGGCGATATCGCGGGCGGCCTCGGCCTTGGCGATCTGGGCGGCCTTGCGGATCTGCTCCACGTTGTCGATACCCATGTTCTCAATGGTACCGGCGCCGTCCTTGAAGTTCTGGATGTTGAAGTTGACGATCTCAATACCCAGCTTCATCATATCGGGGATGGCGTTCTCCTTGATCTTCTCGGCCACGACCTGGCGCTCCTGCACCATTTCCTTCAGGCCGACGGAGCCCACGATCTCACGCATATTACCTTCCAGCACCTGGGTGACCAGGAAGATGAGCTGGCGCTGGTCCATGCCCAGCAGAGCCTCGGCGGCCTTCTCCAGGAGCTCGGTATCCGAGGAGATCTTGATGTTGGCGACACCGTCCACGGTGACGTTGATGAACTCGTTGGTGGGGATAGCCTCGCTTGTCTTGATGTCCACCTGCATCACGTCCAGAGAGAGCTTATCCAGTCTCTGGAGGAAGGGAATACGGAAGCCTGCGCGGCCGATGAGGATCTTCTTCTTCTTGCGGTTACCCGAAATGATGTAGGCCTTGTTCGGGGGGGCCTTGACGTAGGACGCCAAGAAGAAGATGAGCAGCAGGGCAGCGGCGACCACGCCGATGATGACGGGGGTCCCGGGTGCCATCGCAAAGAGGGCGGTTGTGGGAATGAACATAGCATTTCCTCCTTGAAAAAATCTACACGGTCAGGCATACGATCCTTCCTGTGTTGTGCTATTATTATATCACACGGTCACATGATTGTCAATAGAAATTTAGCGAATTTACACTTTATTCACAAATTCAACATAACATGAATTTTTCTAAAGGATTTTGTGGGTTTTGAACAAGGATCTTTATGAGTTGTCCGAAATGGCTTGACAAAGCGGGCGGTATGGGCTATAATAATAAGATACAAGAAACCCACCAAGGAGGCCGCCATGTCCCATCTGACCCACTCCATCACGGCTTGCTCCTGCGGCCGTCCCCACCGCTGTCCCATCCGCACCGTCTCCATCGGCGAGGGGGCTCTTTTGTCCTTGCCCGCCGTCTGTGAGGGCTACAGCCGCATCCTGTTGGTGGCGGACACCAACACCTACGCCGCCTGCGGAGAGCGGGCGGAGGCTCTTCTGGGGGAGCTGGTGGCGTCCAAGCACATTTTTGAGGGTTCCGAGCTGGTCATCCCCGACGAGGCTTCCGTAGAGGCCATTGAAGGGAAGCTGACCGACGGCACCGACCTCATCGTAGGGGTTGGCTCGGGGGTCATCAACGATCTGTGCAAGTTCGTGGGGCACAAGCATAGCCTTCCATATATCATTGTAGCCACCGCGCCCTCCATGGATGGGTATGCTTCTGCCGGGGCGGCCATGATCCTGAACGGCATGAAGGTCACACCCTCGGCTACTCCGCCTATGGCCATCGTGGCCGACACCGAGGTGCTGAGAAACGCTCCCATGGACATGATCCGCGCGGGGTACGGGGACATCATCGGGAAGTTCTCCTGCCTCAACGACTGGAAGCTGGCGGCCTACATCCGCGGGGAGTATTTCTGTCAGACGGTTTATGATATGGTGATGGACACCGCCAAGCGTGTGCGCTCCCTGGCCTCGGGCATCGCTGACCGGGATGGGGAGGCGGTCACCGCCCTCATGGAGGCCTTGGTGGAGGTGGGCATCGCCATGGCCTACGTGGGCACCTCCCGCCCCGCCTCGGGGAGCGAGCATCACCTGTCCCATTTCTTTGAGATCACGGGGATATTGAACGGCACCCCTTACCTCCCCCACGGCACCGACGTGGCCTACTCCTCGGTGCTGACCGCCCGCCTTCGTGAGAAGATCCTTTCCCGTGAGCCTGCCCGCGTGGGATTTGACCGTCCCGCCTACGAGTCCGCCATCCGCAAGGCTTACACGGCCATCGCCGACTCGGTGATCGCCCAGCAGGATCGGCTGGGGTGGTATCACGAGGATGCGGTGGACGAGTTCGTGCTGACCCATACCGAGGGGATCCGCGCCATCCTATCCGAGGCTCCCACCGAGGCAGAGGCGAGGGAGATGGTGGAGGCCGTAGGCCTGCGGATGGATGAGCTGTATGACACCTACGGGGAGGCGCATATCGAGGAGGCTCTGCGGTGGGCCAAGGATCTGAAGGATCGGTATTCGGTGCTGTGGGTCTATGGGCTGTATTATCGGTAAATTGGGGTTTATCGGTGGGTTTGCATAGCCGGAAGGGAGTGCCCGACCAAATGCCCGCATTCCCCCCCACCCGCTTCGCGGGAGGTCTCCCTGCGGGTCGGTCAAAACGCGGCTCTGGCCGCCAC
>JAZNJA010000219.1:0-2496 GCA_045577755.1 Eubacteriales bacterium | reverse complement strand
GGATCTTGGGATCCTCTTTTTGTCGTACTCATTTTGGCCTCTTTTGGAGGCTTTTTCTTTTGTTGGGGCTTATAAGTGTTGGCTTACATAGAAAAGGGCTGAGCCATTCGCTTTCTGAAAAGCTTTTGACTCAGCCCCTTCTTTTTGGCTTTACGAGAAGAAGCTCACCAGTCCCATGACGAAAATGACGACAATGATGATGGGAATGGCGATGGTGAAGACCCAGCGCATCCAGGAGCGGACCTTGAGGCCCTTGCCCGTGTTGGCCTCGGCCATAAAGCTCTTCCAGCCCCAGCCGTAGCGGGTGACGCAGAAGAGGGTGAAGATCAGGGCACCGATGGGGAGGAGGAGGTTGCTGACCACGAAGTCCTCCAGATCCAGCACGGCGGTCCCCTCGCCGAAGGGGGCGAAGCCCGACCAGATGTTGTAGCCAAAGACGCAGGGGAGGGAGAGGAGGAGCATACCGATACCCACCGCCACGCAGGCCTTCATGCGCTTCCAGCCCGTGAGATCCATGACGCAGGCGATGATGTTCTCAAAGACCGCCAGCACGGTGGAGAGGGCGGCGAAGGACATGAAGACGAAGAAGAGGGATCCCCACAGACGGCCCAGGGGCATATTGTTGAAGACGGTGGGGAGGGTCTGGAAGATGAGGGCGGGACCCGCGCCGGGGTTGATGCCGTAGGCGAAGCAGGCGGGGAAAATGATCAGGCCAGAGGTGAAGGCCACGAAGGTATCCAGGACGGCCACGTTGACGGCCTCACCCATGAGGGCGCGATCCTTGCCCAGGTAGCTGCCGAAGATGGCCATGGAGCCAATACCCAGGCTCAGGGTGAAGAAGGCCTGGTTCATGGCGGCCACGATGACGTTGAAGATGCCCGCCTTTTTGACGTTCTCGATATTGGGGACGAGGTAGAACTTCAGTCCCTCCACGCCTCCGTCCAGGAAGACGCTGTTGACGGCGATGACCACCATGAGGACCAGGAGCGCCACCATCATGACCTTGGTGACCCGCTCCAGACCCTTCTGGACCCCCAGCATACAGACCACGATGCCGATGATGACGGCGGCGGCCATGAAGACGGTCTGCCAGACGGGGTCGCCCAGCATCTTGCCGAACTCAGCGTTGACGGCCTCGGTATCCAGGCCCTCGAACTTGCCCGTGGCGGTCTTGACGAAGTAGTTCATCATCCAGCCCGCCACGTTGTTGTAGAACATCATGAGGATGACACAGCCCACGAGGCAGGTGATGCCGTGGATGTGCCACTTGGACTTGGGGGGCTCCAGCTCGCGGAACATGACCGCGGGGGACCTCTGGGCGGCGCGGCCCACGGCGAACTCCATGGTCATGACGGGGATGCCCAGGACGATGAGACAGGCGATGTAGATGAGCACGAAGATGGCGCCGCCGTACTGGCCCACCATCCAGGGGAATTTCCATACGTTACCGATGCCGATGGCGCAACCGGCGGAGAGGAGGATGAAGCCCAGGCGGCTTGCGAGTCTGTCACGGGACATGGGAGAGTCTCCTTTGGGTTGAATTTTCCAATAGATACAAGATACGAGATACAAGATAAAAATGCGAACTCAGTCTGTCATATCCTGTATCTTGTATCTTTGTATCTCTGTATCTTGTATCTTTGTATCTCTGTATCTTACTTTACGGTTCTTCGGTTTGATACTGCGCCCTCGGCCCTCCGACGTAGGCGGGGCGGGTGCGGGCGCAGACCAGGGAGGCCTCGCCGATCTTGGCGACCGAGAGGCGGACGGGGACGGCCACGCGGCGGAGGTGCATACCGATGAGGGTGGCACCGATATCCATGCCCGCGTGGGCCTTGACGGCTTCCACGGCTACGGGGTCAGACATGGCCTCCCAGACGGCGGTGGCGAAGGAGCCGCCCGCTTTGGGTTGGGGCTTGACCCAGACGGGGTCGTAGCCGTACTTCTCGGCGGTGGCGCGCTCCACGATGAGGGCGCGGTTGAGATGCTCACAGCACTGGACGGCCAGGAGAATGCCATGCTCGGCCAGGATGGGCAGGACAGCGTCCCGCAAGGCCAGGGCGGCCTCCATGGAGGAGTGCTTACCGATGCGCTCGCCCACCATCTCGGAGGAGGAGCAGCCGATGACCAGGAGCTGGCCCGCTTTGAGGTCGGCGGCGGCGATCAGCTCCCGCAGGGCGGCGGAGGCATCGCGGGATATGGTGGAATAGATGGTTTCTGACATGATGTTTCCTTTTTGGGGGTTCAAATTTGGGTTTATCGGTCTGACGGAACAGAGTGGAATTGGGAAGGGTGACCCTCATCCACCGCAACGCGGTCCCCCTTCCCCCGAGGGGAAGGTATTCGGCTCGTGTTTATCGTTATCCCTGAAAAGCTATTGGCATCAGTATGTTTTTGGGTATCAGCCAAGGAAACGGCTGACGCATTGACCTTCCCCTCGGGGGAAGGGGGACCGCGATAGCGGTGGATGAGGGTCACCCAAAAACATACTGATCT
>JAZNJA010000218.1:0-37577 GCA_045577755.1 Eubacteriales bacterium | reverse complement strand
CGGGTCTCCACGGCGATCTCCGCCTCAACGCCGCCAACACCCCCGCCTCCGCCCGCCTCCTGTCGCTGGGACTTTCGGATCTCATCCTCTCCCCCGAGCTGACCATCCCCCGTATGCGGGATATCTCCTCGGCTCTGTCGGAGCACGGTCATATCGCCGCCACCGCCGCCGTTGTCTACGGCCGTCTTCCCCTGATGCTTCTGGAAAAGTGCGCCATTCGGGAGATCTACCGCGCCATGAAGCCCGAGACCGTCTGCCACGAGATCTGCGGAAGGAATGCCGCCGTTCTCAAGGACCGCATGGGCAAGGAGTTCCCCGTCCTCCGCGAGGATTCGCCAAAGGGGACAGGCCACCGCAATCTGGTGTGCAACTCCCTGCCTACGGGTATGTCCGACCGCATGGACGAGGTATCCCGCGCTCATCTGGCCGGCCATCACTTCATTTTCACCGTCGAGCCCCCGGCCGAGGTGGATCGGGTGGTGGCTGCCTACCGGGAGGGCCGCCCCCTGTCGGGTGAGACGAGACGCATGGCCCGTTGAACCCCCCTGCCCGTCCGGCGGGACTCCTCAGCCTCCTTGGCGGGAGTCCCGCTCCTTTTTTTGTCCCGCGGAAAAAGCTCGGTCAAACTGCCCAATAGAGTCCTCTCCTCAAAAATACTTTTGTGCGGGTGCGCCAAAAATCATCCAAAAGTGTTGACAAGAGTTTCAAAATGGTGTAAAATTGAAAATGTATATGTATGCCAATATGAAAGCCCGAAAGGAGTCCCGAAATATGAGAAGCATGACCGCCTTCGGACGCGCCACCGTCGCGGGCGAGGGCTATGAGCTGACCGTCGAGCTTCGTTCGGTCAATAACCGCTATCTGGATCTGAATTTCCGCCTCCCCCGCGCCTGGACCGCTCAGGAGGAACGCATCAAGGCCGCCCTTTCCCGCATGGGTGTCAGCCGCGGTAAGGTGGATATCTCGGTCACCGTTACCGATACCCGCGCTGCCTCGGGTGCCGCTGTGCTGGAGCCCGACCTGGAGGCCGCCCGCCGCTACGTGGAAGCGGCAAGACTGCTCTGCGAGGAGCTGAACGTGGATCACGATCTTACCACCTCCCGCCTTTTGACCCTCCCCGGGGTCATGGTCCCTGTCAAGGAGGATACCGCCGAGGATGACGATACGGTCTGGGAGAAGCTCTCCCCCGCGGTCACGGAGGCCGTGACCGCCTTCCTCGCCACAAGAGAGCGGGAGGGCGCCCGTCTGGCTGCCGACGTGCTGGCTAAGCTGGACGGCATCCGCGCCATGGTCGCCACCATCGCCGCTCGCTCTGCCGAGAATGTCGCCGCCTACCGCGTCCGCTTTGGGGAGCGCCTCCGCGCCGCCCTGGGCGAGACGGGAGCCGCCTTTGACGAGAACCGCGTCATCACCGAGTGCGCCATCTACGCTGACCGCGTGGCCATCGACGAGGAGCTGGTACGTCTGGCCTCCCATTTCGATGCCCTGGAGGAGCTGTTCAGGTCCTCCGAGGCCGTGGGGCGTAAGATCGACTTCATGCTCCAGGAGACCAACCGCGAGATCAATACCATCGGCTCCAAGTGCTCCGATGCCTCCATGGCCCAGACCGTGGCCGAGGTCAAGAGCGAGCTGGAAAAGATCCGCGAGCAGATCCAGAATATTGAGTAACCCGCTTTGACAGAAAGAAGGATACCGCTATGAGATTCATCAATATCGGCTACGGTAACATGGTGGCTGTGGAACGCATCGTGACCCTGGTCAGCCCTGATTCCGCTCCCATCAAGCGTCTCATTCAGGACGCCAAGGACGACGGACGCGTCATCGACGTGACCTGCGGCCGCAAGACCCGCGCCGTCATCATCACCGATTCCGAGCACGTGATCCTGGCCGCCATCCAGACCGAGACCATCGCCAACCGCCTGGAGAACGGCGGCGACATGGCCATGGACGACGAGGAGCCCGAGGACGAGGCGTAAGCAATTCGTAATGCGTAATGCGTAATTCGTAATTACGCGGAAACGAATACACACAGCCAAAGGCAGCTGCCGCGACCGTGGCATGGATCGCAGGATCTTTGCCGATCCCCCGTTTTCTCATTACGAATTACGAATTGAGAATTACGAATTATCCCATAACATCATCATGAAGGAGAATATAGAAATGATCTACCCCACCATCAAGGAGCTCACCAAGGGCGGTGAGTACAATCGCTACGAGATCGCGCTGGCTACTGCCAAGTGCGCCCGTATGATCACCAACGAGTACACCCGCCAGAGAGTGGATGCTGAGCGTCAGATGACCGGTAACAAGGAGGTCGACAAGCCCCTGAATACCATGATCGACAAGGAGGTCCGGGACGAGAAGGCCGTCAAGCTGGCCATCGGCCGTATCCATAAGGGTGAGTACACCATCGTCCATAAGGATCCCGCCGAGCAGGAGCGGGAGGAGCAGGCCATCCTCGCGGGCATCAACCGCCCCTATGAGGAGACCGAGCCCGTTGACATGAACGACGAGGATGAGGATCCCGCGGACGAGGCAACCGACGAGGAGTCGGCCCCCGCCTTTGAGGAGACCGAGCCCGCCGACGAAGAGAGCGCCGAGGACGTTGAGTAAACGCCCCCCGCGACCCCTCGTGCAGACAAAAGGAGGACGGGTATGCTTCGGGAATCGGGTACCGCCGAGCGTTACGCAGGCGTACACATCATGGACAATCCCTTTTGCATCGACGACGTATACCACTACTATGTCCCCTCGGTCATGGCCGATGCCGTGGTGCGGGGGGCTTTTGTCACGGTCCCCTTCGGGCGGGGCAATCGTAAGCAGCTGGCCGTGGTGGTCAGCGTGGACGATGCCTCGGCTCTGGCGGAGGGCGTGACCCCCGATCGGATCAAGCCCCTGGGAGGCATCTGCCGTAAGCAGCTCTTTCTGAGCGAGCGGCAGCTGGCTCTCTGCTTTTATTTGCGGGAAACCACTCTTTGCACCATGGGAGAAGCGGTGCGGACGGTGGTGCCCGCTTCGGCGCTGGCCTCCCTGGTGGAGTACTTCCGTCCCTGTCCCGTGGGGCCCGACCGCGCCGAGGGGAAGCGAGCCGCTTTGTCCGCCTCGGAGCTGCTGGTGCTGGATTATATTCACAGCCGCGGCTCGGTGTCGGGACAGACGGTCAAGAGCCATTTCGGTGCACGCGCCGCGTCCGCCCTGGAGAGGCTCTGTGAGCGGGAGCTGATCGAGCGGGAGCTGACGGTGCGCCAACCCTCCTTGCCCACGGTGCGTTACTACCGCCCCGCCGCTTCCTCCGCGGAGCTGGAGGCCATTTTGCGGGGCGAGGTGCGGGGAGTCCGCGTGACGTCGGAGCCCCAGAGACGGGTGCTGGAGACCCTGCTTGCCGCCAAGGAGCGCATGAGCGCCGACCGCCTCAAGGAGGCCGCCTCGGCGGGGACGGAGGCCCTGCGCGCCCTGGTGGGCAAGGGACTTCTGGTGATGGAGGAGGAGGAGGCTCTGAGCGGCGCCGGACGGGAGACGGATCTTGGGATCCGCACCCCCCACGTCCTGAGCGACGAGCAGAAAAACGCCGTCTGTACTCTGGAGGCCCTGGCCGATACGGGAGAGCCGCGGGCCGCCCTGCTCCACGGAGTCACGGGGAGCGGCAAGACCTGCGTGATCCTGGAGATGATCGACCGTATGCTGGATCGGGGCAAGGGCGCCATCGTTCTGCTCCCCGAGATCGGCCTGACCCCCCAGATGCTGTACCGCTTCAACGCCCGCTACGGAAGTCGGGTGGCGGTCATCCACTCGGGGCTTTCAGCGGGAGAGAGACTGGAATCCTACCGCCGTATCCTGTCGGGGGATGCCCCCGTGGTGGTGGGTACCCGCTCGGCGGTCTTCGCTCCCGTGCCCAATCTGGGCATGATCGTCATGGATGAGGAGCAGGAGCATACCTATAAGTCCGACATGAACCCCAAATATCACGCCAGAGACATCGCCCGATTCCGCTGTGCCGCCGAATTCGCCCTCATGCTGCTGTCCTCGGCGACCCCCTCGCTGGAAAGCTATCAGCGGGCTCTGGAGGGGCGCTATACCCTCATCACCATGAAGAACCGCTATGGCTCTGCCGTCCTGCCCGAGGTGCGGGTGGTGGATATGCGGGGTGAGCCGGGACAGGGGAATCTGTCCCCCATCGGAGAGGAGCTGAGAGGGGAGCTGAACCGCGTCAAGGCGGAGGGGAACCAATCGGTGCTGTTTCTGAACCGACGGGGCTACAGTCATCAGACGGTCTGCCGCTCCTGCGGACGGGCGGTCAGCTGCCCCCGCTGCTCGGTGGCCATGAACGTCCACGTGCGGCCGAGCCGTCCTGAGGGTGAGCTGGTCTGCCACTGGTGCGGTACCCGCCGCCCCCTGCCCACAGCCTGTCCCGAGTGCGGCTCCCCCCACCTCCAGCGGCTGGGCTACGGTACCCAGCGGGTGGAGGAGGAAATGACGGCCCTGGTGCCGGGTGCCAGAGTCCTGCGCATGGACGCCGACACCACCTCCACAAAGACCGCCTACAACGACCTGCTGGGCGCCTTCCGCCGTCGGGAGGGGGATATCCTGCTGGGCACCCAGATGGTCACGAAGGGACACGACTTCCCCGACGTCACCCTCGTGGGGGTGCTGATGGCGGATATGTCCCTGTACCTGGACGATTACCGCGCGGGGGAGCGAACCTTCTCCCTTCTGACCCAGGTCATCGGTCGGGCGGGACGGGGAGACAAGCCCGGCCTGGCGGTCATTCAGACCATGAACCCCGACAGCGACGTGATCAAGCTGGCCTGTGCCCAGGATTACGAGACCTTCTTTCAGCGGGAGATCCGCCTGCGCCGCCTGCTGCAATTCCCCCCCTTCTGCGATATGGTGCTGCTGAATCTGACCTCCCCCTCCGAAAAGGAGCTGCAGAAGGCTACCCAGCGCCTCTCCGAGGAGGTCACCCGCCTGATGAAGACCACCTATGCCGACGTGCCCCTCATCGCTTTCGGCCCCTTTGAGGCTCCCGTCTACCGGGTGGACAACGTCTTCCGTATGCGCATGGTGCTGAAATGCCGCCTGAACCGCCGCTCCCGCGGTATGCTGGAGGAGCTGCTGGTCAAGTTTGCCCCCCGCGGGCGGGGCTTCCAGCAGGCAGTGCTGAGCATCGACCTCAACCCCAGCCAGATCTGACCCCTGCCGTTCAGCCGTCTCCGATCGCCTCGGAGGCGGCTTTTCGTTTGCCAATACGAAAATAACGCCGCTTTTTGTGGTGAATAGGTTGAAAAATCCGCAAACATCTTGCAAAACCGAAAAGAATATGGTATAATGATACCGACTATAGATATTTCAAGGAGGGCATGACCGTGTGGCTTTGTGTGGAACGCCTCGAGGGCGAAACCGTGGTGCTGCAGGACGAAGGGGAGCGGATCTATACCGTCACCCGTGAGCGCTACAGCAGCTTGACGGGCCGCGAGCCCTCCGAATCCGACGTGCTGACCGCCGAGATCGCCGAGGGGCGGATCCTGTCCGCCTCCTATGACGAGGAGGGAACGGCCGCTCGACGGGAGGCCGCCCGCGCGCGGCTGGACCGCCTGTTCGGACGGGACCGCGGGTAAGAGAGCAACCGAAACGGAAGAAACCCGAGCCTTCCCCGATCCGCATCGAGCGGACGGAGGCAGGCCGTCACCCCACGAAGATACCGGGAGAGTATTTCAACGGATCGCAGAGCCGACAAAGAGCGGCGGAATGGAGATTATTATGAACGGAATCGGACAGATGAACCTCGTATCCTATCTCATAGACAAGCTGGGCGTGGGCGGCACCCTCGCCGCGACCGCCATTACCGTCGGCGGTGTGTTTCTCTGTATCGTGATCCCCTACCTGCTGGGAAGCCTGAATTTCGGAGTCATGATCTCAAGGGAGCACTATAAGGATGACGTCCGCACCCACGGAAGCGGTAACGCGGGCGCCACCAATATGCTCCGTACCTTCGGCTGGAAGGCTGCCGTTCTCACCATGGCAGGGGATATGCTCAAGGCGGTGGTCGCCGTGGGCTTGGGCTACCTCATCATCGGGGCGAACCATCAGATCACCGACGAAGCCACGGGACAGGTCCTGTACTACCGGGATCAGTTCGGTGCCGCCATTGCGGGCCTCTTCGTCATGCTGGGGCATATGTTCCCCATCTTCTTCAAGTTTAAGGGCGGCAAGGGCGTGGCCACCTCGGGGATGGTCATCCTCATGATCTCCCCCATCACTTGCCTCTTCTGCCTCATCGTTTTCCTCATCGTGGTCATCGGTACCCGCTACGTCTCCCTGGGCTCGGTCATGGCCATGTGCCTCTACCCCATTCTCCTCTCGGCCTTCTCGGGCGAGCAGAATCCCACGGCCCGTATCATGTCGGTGATCATGGCGGTGCTGGTGGTCTTCATGCACCGTGAAAATCTCAAGCGCCTGGTCAATCACACCGAGTCCAAGATCTCCTTCAAGAAGAAAAAGAAGGACGGGGAAGAGGCGACGCGGCAGTGAACGGCGGATGAGCGGATGAAGCCCGTTACGCCCGAAGGGCGCACTATGCTCGGCGTGGGTAAGCTCACCGCCAAGCCAAAATCTGAAGATCCCCCGAAAGGAGCTCACCATGGAGACCTCTACTCCCGCCGCTGCCCTGGCGGCCCTCATAGCCTCCGCCGCCGAGGCCGAGATCCTCTCCAAGGCGGTGCTCTCCAAGCCCCACGATAAGGTCGTGTCCCGCGTCACCCTCACCCTCAAGCGGGTCAAGGGGGACACCGTCCTCCAAAGGGAAACTCTCCGCGTGGCCGACGTGGCCGACACCGAGGTCAACGGCAAAAAGCCGATCCAGGCCTCCCAGGAAAATATCCGCCTCCCCGACGCTCCTGCCGTCCTGTCCGCGCTGGTGAACGAGTTCGACCAGATCAACCTCATGACCACGGCGGGAAGCTGCGAGCTGCGCCGCTCCAAGGGGGGCAAGGAGACCCTGCTGGGTGCCACCCCCATCCAAAAAGCCCTGAACGGCGGCGACAATACCCCCAAGAAGATCACGGTCGGCGGCAACGATAAGGTCAAGCGCCGCATTCTGTCGGGCGCCGAGCCCTTCCTCGTGGAGCTGGGGGTCAGCGACCGAAACGGCCGCGTCCACGATAAAAAGCAGGCCAAATACCGCCAGATCAACCGCTTCCTGGAGCTGATCCGGGACGTGGAGAGCCACCTCCCCGCCGAGGGCACCCTCCACATCGCTGACCTCTGCTGCGGTAAGAGCTACCTCTCCTTCGCGGTCTACCACTACTTCACCGCCATAAAGGGCCGCGCCGTCCGCATGGTGGGCGTGGACATGAAGGCCGAGGTCATGAGCGAGTGCGACGCCATCGCCCGTAACCTGGGCATGGAGGGCCTGTCCTTTGTCTGCGGGGACGTGACGAGGTACGAGTTCCCCGAGGGGGCGCAGGTGCACATGGTCATCTCCCTCCACGCCTGCGATATCGCCACCGACATCGTCCTGGACAAGGCCACCGAGTGGGGGGCCGAGGTCATCCTCTCCACCCCCTGCTGTCACCACGATCTGGGCCGCCGCCTGAACAGTCCCGCCCTGGCCTTCGTGGCTGAGCATTCCATGCTCCGCCAGAAGCTCTGCGACGCCGCCACCGACGCCCTCCGCCTCAAGAAGCTGGAGGCAAACGGCTACGACGTCACCGCCCTGGAGCTGATCGACCCCGAGGAGACCCCCAAGAATATCATGCTCCGCGGCATCCGCAGGTATGATCCCAACTCCCAGCGGTGTAAGAAGGCCGCCGAGGAGTATATGGCCGCCTATGAGTTCCTCACGGGGGAGAAGATCGAGCTGTAAATTGGGGTTTAGCGGGCGAAGCCCGTCACGCCCCCGCAGGGGGCATATCGAATCCCGAAGGGATATATCGAGTGCTACAAGGCACATATCGAGTCCCGAAGGGACATATCGAGTCCCGAAGGGACATATCGAGTCACGAAGGGACATATCGACCCGGAGTTTTTGTCGATATACACCCTTCGGGTGTTCGATATGCCTCCGGCATGGGCCTTCGGCTCGATATGCCGCTTTCGCGGCTCGATATGCGCCTTTGGCGCAAGAATCCACCGCCAAACCCAAATTTACCGACACCAAAAATCTATCAAATACGGAGATCTATCATGAAAGTCATCACCTTCGGCGAGATCATGCTGCGACTCGCCCCCAATGGCTACTACCGCTTCTTCCAGAACGACCAGATGCAGGCCACCTTCGGCGGCGGCGAGGCTAACGTGGCGGTGTCTCTGGCCAATTTCGGTCTGGATTCCGCCTATATCACCAAGCTCCCCGGTCACGCCATCGGCCAGGCGGCCATTGATTCCCTGCGCTATTTCGGGGTGGACACCTCGGGGGTCGTCCGCGGCGGCGACCGCGTGGGTATCTACTATTTGGAGAAGGGCGCCTCCCAGCGCGGGTCGGTCTGCATCTACGACCGCGCCCATTCGGCCATTGCCGAGGCTAAGCCCTCCGACTTTGACTGGGATGCCATCTTTGAGGGCGCCGATTGGTTCCACTTTACCGGTATTACCCCCGCTCTGGGCGGTGAGCTTGTAAACATTTGTCTGGACGCCTGCAAGACCGCCAAGGCTCACGGGGTCAAGATCTCCTGCGACCTCAACTACCGCGGCAAGCTCTGGACCCGGGCCGAAGCCCGCGAGGCCATGACCAAGCTCTGCGAGTACGTGGACGTCTGCATCTCCAACGAGGAGGACGCCAAGGACGTCTTCGGTATCGAGGCTGAGAACACCGACATCTACGGCGGTAAGCTCAACCACGAGGGCTACAAGTCGGTGGCCAAGCAGCTCTCTGACAAGTTCGGCTTTGAAAAGGTGGCCATCACCCTGCGCTCCTCCATCTCCGCCAGCGACAACGACTGGGCGGGTATGCTCTACGACGGCGAGAACTACTGCTTCCCCAAGTCCTACCACCTCCACATCGTGGACCGTGTGGGCGGCGGCGACAGCTTTGGCGCGGGGCTCATCTACTCCCTCTTGACGGGCAAGTCCACCCAGGCGGCCATTGAGTTCGCCGTAGCTGCCTCGGCTCTGAAGCACTCGGTGGAGGGTGACTTCAACCGTGTCAGCGTCTCCGAGGTAGAGAAGCTGGCGGGAGGAGACGGGTCGGGACGGGTACAGCGTTGAGCTCTCGGGTGACGCCGCCCCTCTCGGTAAAGAATGGCCAATAAAAAATCCCTTTTCCGAATACGGATAAGGGATTTTTCTTGTTAGCCCGTCACGCGCCCGCTTTGAGGAGCTTGACCCGTAGCTCCAGCTCGGTGATCTCATGGGTGAGATCCGTGATCTCGGTGACGGCGGCGGCGATGGCGTTTTCGATGTCCTCGGAGACGTCGCTTGTACGGGGGCGGTACTTGGTGTAGGACAGTTCACCCAGACGGGTATAGGCGGCTTTACGGCGGCTCTTGGCCTTGCCCAGCTTGATCTTGAGGGAGGCCAGATCGGCGGCATAGCCCAGGGATTTCTTGATGCCCTCGGCGGCGGGGGACTGGCTGCTGTTCTGATTCTGTGCCATAACGGTATTTCCTTTCTGTTATTCCAGGGTAATGAAAGCGCAGACGGCGTTGTGGTCAGAGTAGTACTGTCCCTCCGCCGGGATATCCTCCACGACGTAGGCTGAGCTACATTGGCCGTCGGTGAAAATATAGTCGATCTTGACCCGTGCTTCGGGGGCGAGGCGGCCGAAGTTGTGGAAGGTAGGACCCAACTCCGCGGTACAATCCAGGGCCCCGCGATGGGAAAGAGCCGACGTGATCAGGCTGATCTCCCGCGCCTCGGGGGTGGCATTGAAGTCGCCTGTCAGAATGAAATGCTCACGGTGAGCGGAGATATACTGGCAGAGCTGCATGGCGCCCAGATAGCGGGCGTCCTTTCCCACGTGGTCCAGGTGGGTGTTGATGAAGTAGAAGGGGGCAGGCACTGTGTCGTGCTTGACGAGAGCGGCGGTGAACATACGGGGACAGCCGCTTTGATCGCCGCCAAAGGTGGAGCCCGGAACGGCAGGGGTGGGGGAGAGCCAGATATTCTCCAGGGAGATCAGCTCCACCGCGTCGGTGCGGTAGGCGATGAGCATGGATTCGCCGTGGTAGCTCTTCTCGCGGCCGCAGCCCTGGACGGTATAGCCCGGGAGGTGATCCCGCAGGCGGGCGCGCATACTGTCGGTGACCTCCTGGAAGCCCACCAGGTCGGGCTTTTCTTGTTCAAGAACCTCCACTACGCGGTGGAAGCGGTTGGTAAAGGAATTGATGCCGTCTCCCGTGTTATCCACACGGAGGTTAAAGGACATGATCTTGAGCGTGGTTGCCATGGAACCTCCTTGATGGGGTGATTTGTGTTTATTATAACATTTATGGAGAAGAATGTCAAGGAGATTTTTGAAATGTGGGAAAGTATTTGGGGATATCAAATTGGGGTTTATCAGGCTGTTGGTTTGTGTTCCCCTTTACGAGTTGCCCTCTCACCCGCCTACGGCGGGGGGGCCCCCAGAGGGGGGGCCTTTCGTGCCATGTTTGTGATTTTCCCTTATCCGACAAGGCTAATAGGCTCCCCCTCCGGGGGAGCTCCCGCGAAGCGGGTGAGAGGGCTAACGAGGATATTGCCGTGTCCTTCCCGTCAAACAGTTCGACAAACCCAAATTTGAAGCATTTTGCAATCGCCTAATGTTATGGTAGATTACACTTCAAAGCTGAACCCGTCGTAGGCGGGCGTGACCCCCATGGGCTCCAGATACTTCACAAGACCCTCATGGTCGGTGTGGAGCGTCCGCGCCAGGTGGGAGACGTAATACTTGACGTCGGGGGCGAAGAGCTTGTACTTGCGGAACATGGTCAGCATGATCTCCAGCATCTCTGGGGTATTGTGCTCGAAGATGCGCCAATCAAAGGTGGCGGTCTCGCCGCAGGTCAGCTCCAGCACCATGGCGTTGACAGGCTTTGTACGGATGACGTTCCAGGAGACCGTGGGGATCCAGGCCGAGTCACAGCCGTAGTAGAGGATGCGGCCGTTCTCCTCGATGAGGTACAAGCGGGTATCCTCGTCGGGGTCCTCGGTGGCGTGATTGGAGCGCAGGGAGGTGACCTTGTAGCCGCCGATCTCATAGTCGCGGTTGCGTCTTGTCTCTACAAAGTTGATCTTTTCGGCGGTCTCCTCCCCCAGCACACGGATCAGCTTGCGCTTGCAGGCGGCATCCGCCCAGACCGTGCAGTCCTTGCCCACGCAGAGCTTGGCTACCGTCTCGGGGGTGAAATGGTCCCCGTGGGAGTGGGTGACGATGATGTTCTTCACACCGTCCAGCAGGTCGGGGGTGCCGTTCTGCTCACAGAAATGGAAGATATGGGGGCCGGGATCAACCAGCAGATCGTCATTGATGAGGACCGAGGAAAAGCGGCGGTGGAACTGACCGGGAACAAAGGCGCCTATGTCCCAGTCGGCCGCGCCGGTGCCGAGAAAGGTGACTTTCATGGAGTGCGCTCCTTTGCTTTCAGGTTATATATATCATACACAATTTTGAAGCAAATTGCAAGGGGTTTGGGAAAATTTGTGCAAAAAATATCCCACCTCCGTAAAAACAGAGGTGGGATATGATCACGGCGTATTCGTTACGGGCGGCTCGGTGGCGGTCTCCTTTTCGGGCAGGGTCGGCGTATTGTCCTCGGTGAAGACCAGGAACTCGAACAGGTCGATCACGGTACGGAAATCTTCGGGATCCCGCAAGGGGGCCGCGTTGAAGAAGCGCACCGACAGGCGGTGTCCGTTGTAGTTGATATACCAGATCTTCGACTGATCGCCATGGGCATAGAAGGCCTTTCCCCCACGATCGGTCAGGTTGAACTGATCCAGCACCGCCGCATAGGAGCCGTCGCTTTTGGACAGCGAGATCTCGATACCCACATCGTACAGGGAAGGAGAAATGCCCGACGAGTCGGATACCGTACCCGTAGGCATAAAGCGGTAGAAGTAGTAGTACTCGTTCTCATGAGCGCGAACGAAAATGAACTCATCTGTCTTGCACACCGGCACCACCAGAAAGTCCATCCCCTGCTCGTCGTGGGTTGCCTGCCAATGCGCCACGAATTCCTCCAGATCGTCTGTGACGCAAAGGGGGACCTTTTCTGCGCTGCTCCCGGGACTCCGTCGGTCAAGGACCAGGACGGTACCCACCGCCAGCCCGCAGAGCAGCAGTACCGCCGCCGCGATCACGAAAGCCCGCCGAAGAACGAGCCCTTTTTTGCGGGGCGTCTCCTGCTGTAGCGAGGGGGTCATAGGCTCGGCCGCCTCGGCGATCAGGGCGTCGTCCAGCTCTCCCACGATACCGAGCAGTCTGCTTCCGTTTTCCTTCTTCATAGTCCGATCCCCTCCTTTCCCAGATGTACGCGGAGCTTTTCCCGCAGACGGTGGAGCCGTGAGGTCACCGCCGATTCGGTCAGCCCCGTCTCCTTCGCCAGCTCGGCGACGGGAACCGCGTAGAAGTACCGCCGCAGAAAGAGCCTGCGCGCCGTTTCCTCCTGCGCGCGGAGAAAGTCCTCCATGGCCTTGCGGATGGCCGCGCTGTCCTCCTCCGCGGTGGGGTCGTAGCTGTCGGGCAGACACTCCGCAAGCTCCCGCGTCAGCTCCACCGTGACCCCCTCCCGCTTCTTGGCGTGACGCTTCTCGCAGACCGTCAGGGCGTTGTGCCGCAGGATCTTGGCGAGGAAAGCGAAGAGATGGTCGGGTCTCGCGGGAGGAATGGCCTGCCAGACCTCTAAATAGGTGTCGTTGACGCACTCCTCGGCGTCCTGGGGGTCCTCGGTGATGGAGCAGGCCAGCGCGGTGAGCCTCCCGCCGTACTTGCGTTCGGTCTCCAGCAAGGCGGCCTCGTCGCGGGCAAAGAACAGCTCGATGATGTGGACGTCCTCCATGGCGCTCCCTCCTTTCAATGGAATGTGGCGTTGTGCCTCACCCTTATAGGCGGATATTTTTGGGGGATGTTGCGGGGGAAGGGATAATTTTTCCAAAAAAACTGTTACTATCCTACTGGCCTTCAAATTGGGGTTTGTCGGTCTGACAGAAAAGAGTGCCTCACTTCTCGTGATGACTCCCCCACCCGCTTCGCGGGAGCCCCCTCGGAGAGGGAGCCTTTCGCCTTGCCCCGCGGAAATTAGTTACCCGACAAGTGATTTTGCCCCGCGCTCCTAAGGCTCCCTCCGGGAGGGAGCTCCCGCCCGCAGGCGGGTGAAGGAGTACGCGTGCATAGAAATATGCGATCCGTTACGGGTAGCAAACTCCCCGCCAAACCCAAATTTGAAATATGAGTTGAATTACCTCTCCCACTATCGAAAAGAACAGCCCCGCTTACGATTGCTCCTCCCCATAGAACCGCCGATAGAACTCCTGGTCGATCTGCCCCGTCTTGGGCGACGAGCGCAGAAGCCCCTTGCGGTGGCGCAGGATGGGGGCGTAGCTGTTCTCGGTTACGATCAAGTGCTCCAGCAGGGGCACCCCGATGGTCTCCAGGGCGCACTCCACGGTCTGGGTGACCTCCAGGTCCGCGCTTGAGGGAATCGCCAGCCCTCTGGGATGGTTGTGGGCCAGCACCACCGCGGCGGCGTTTCCGCGGAGGGCGTGCTCGGCGATGGTCCGCACCGTCAACGAGGAGCAGTTCACCGAGCCGTCGCACAGGTGTATGCAGGCCTTGATCTTCAGGCTGTTGTCCAAAAGGATCAGGAAGACCCGCTCCACCGTGACCCCCGTGTACAGGGCACGGAGGTGGTCTCCCAGCTTGGCGACGGTATCGTAGGTTTCTCGGTCGTCATAGCCCGATAACTGATAGTGGCGGAACACCTCGGGGAGCATCTTCAGAAACCGCGCGGTCTTGGGGCCGATGCCCTTGACCTCGGTCAATTCCTTTTCGGTAGCGTCCAATACCCCTGCCACCGAGCCGAATTCCTCAATGAGGGCGTGGGCCATCGGGTTGACGTCAATGCGGGGGATGGCGTAGGTGAGGAGCAGCTCCATCACCTCGTGGGGCGCAAAATCCTCCATGCCCGAGCGGGCGTAGCGCTCACGGAGCCGCTCGCGGTGTCCCGCGTGTGGATTCTTGACAGGTGTCTCTTGGGTCATCATGATCGTCTCCTTGTAGAAAAATAGATGAATGGAAAAACAGAAAGAGCGGGCGCAAGCCTTTCAGCCGCGCCCACCCGTATTCACTCAAAATTAAAATGCGATGGCCTTCTCAATGTAAGCCTTCAGCTCGGAGATAGGCAGTCTCACCTGCTCCATGGTGTCGCGGTCGCGGACGGTCACGCAGCCGTCGGTCTCGGACTCGAAGTCGTAGGTAATGCAGAGGGGAGTACCGATCTCGTCCTGGCGGCGGTAGCGCTTGCCGATGGAGCCGGTCTCGTCGAATTCCATGTTGAAGTACTTAGCCAGCTCGTCGTAGACCTCCAGAGCCTTGTCCGAGAGCTTCTTGGACAGGGGCAGAACGGCGGCCTTGACGGGAGCCAGAGCGGGATGGAGGTGGAGCACCACGCGGACGTCGTTCTTGGCGGGATCCACGATCTCTTCGTCGTAGGCGTCGCAGAGGAAGGCCAGAGCCACGCGGTCGGCACCCAGGGAGGGCTCCACGACGTAGGGGATGTACTTCTCGCCCGTCTCGGGATCGAAGAACTCCATGGACTCGCCCGACACGGTCTGGTGCTGGGTCAGGTCGTAGTCGGTACGGTCAGCGATACCCCAGAGCTCGCCCCAGCCGAAGGGGAACAGGAACTCGATATCGGTGGTACCCTTGGAGTAGAAGCACAGCTCCTCGGGGCTGTGGTCGCGCAGACGCAGGTTCTCGCGGCGCATACCCAGGTTGTAGAGCCACTGCTCGCAGTAGGATCTCCAGTACCGGAACCACTCCAGGTCAGTGCCGGGCTTGCAGAAGAACTCCAGCTCCATCTGCTCAAACTCACGGGTACGGAACACGAAGTTACCGGGGGTGATCTCGTTGCGGAAGGACTTACCGATCTGGGCTACGCCGAAGGGCATCTTGCGGCGGGTGGAGCGGGCCACGTTTTTGAACTGGACGAAGATGCCCTGAGCGGTCTCGGGGCGGAGATACACGGTGTTGGAGGAGTCCTCGGTGACACCGATGAAGGTCTTGAACATGAGGTTGAACTTACGGATGGAGGTGAAGTCACCGCTGCCGCAGGAGGGGCAGACGATGTGCTTTTCCTTGATGTAGGCCATCATCTCATCGTCGGTCCAGCCGGCAGGGTTGTCCTCCAGGCCATTGACGAAGGCGTAGTCCTCGATGAGCTTGTCGGCTCTGTGGCGGGTGCGGCAGACCTTGCAGTCCATGAGGGGATCCGAGAAGCCGCCCAGGTGACCCGAAGCCACCCAAGTCTGGGGATTCATGATGATGGCGGAGTCCAGACCCACGTTGTAGCGGCACTCCTGGACGAACTTCTTCCACCAAGCCTTCTTGACGTTGTTCTTGAACTCAACGCCCAGAGGGCCGTAGTCCCAGGAGTTGGCGAGACCGCCGTAGATCTCGGAGCCGGGGAAGATGAAGCCGCGGTTCTTACACAGCGCGACGATCTTGTCCATAGTCTTTGCGGAATTATCCATGATTCTATATTACCTTTCTGCTTGTAATCAATGGGAAACAAAACCAAGTAGTATTGTACCACACGAAAGTGGATTTGTCAAGGGTAAAAAGGGAAAATCTTGCCGATACGGGGCGATGGGATCACTCACCCAACCATGTATCCAGCTTCTCGTTGGACACCACCGTAAAGCCGCCCTCGCCCAGGGTGAAGACCGTAGCCATGAGGGCGTCCTCGCCGGCGGAGATGTAGGTGACCATGCCCGAGCGGTTCTTGACGGTATTGATGCCGTCGTAACCGAAGAGGGTCTCGCGGTCAGCCGTTCCCGCCGCCACGTCAGCGACGAATTTGTCGTAGTAGGCCTGATCGGTGGAGGCGCCGCCTCGGTTGTCCTTCTTGTCTATGACGAAGGAGACCTGATAGCCCGCCATGCCCCAGCCCACCAGTACGGTGTGGCGGCCGTTGCGGCCATCCCCGGGGTTGCGGGTGCCCATGGGGAGCAGACCGATCTCGGCGTCGGTGGCGGTGTAGAGCTTTCTCATGTAACTCCAATCATGGCTGTCGGGGCCCGTGTACAGGCCGTGGTGGGTGATCTGGAGGGCGTTGCTCTTGAAGGCGGCGGTCTCGCTGTTGACCCACGCCGCCTTGGAGGCCGCCTCGCTGGCGTCGCCCATGTGGAGGACGCTTTGGCCGTTGGCCTCGATGCGGAAGAGCAGGGAGGTGGTGTTGTAGTAGTTCACCCCTTCGGGGGAATTGTACAGCAGCTCGGGGGCATAGAGCATATGGACCGCGAGGTTCCCGAAGTAGTAGGTGAGTCCTGCGTGAGGGCTGACCCGCTTGGCGTTGGGGTAGGACGCGCGGACGATCTCGGCGAACTCCTCCCCCGTGGTGTTGCCCTTGGGGGCCACCGCGTCGGTGGGGAAGCTGTACATGACGTAGGTAAGGTCGGTGCGGTTGGCGTACTGGGCGGAGAACCGCTTGAAGGTGCCCATGTGGTCGGCGTGGCCGTGGGTGAAGATCCAGGCGGTGATGCGGTACTTACCGCTCTCGTCCCTGGCGATATCCAGCCTCCGCAGGGTCTGGAAGAGGTTGACCGAGCAGTCCGTGCTGTTGATGCCGCCGTCGATGATGAGGGCGGTGCCGTCGGACAGGCGGTAGACGTAGCACATACCGATCATGGGGTTGTCGTTCTGATCCCCTCGTGCGATGCCGATCTGGGCCATGGTCACGTCGCCCTGCTCGGGGTTACGAATGGCGTACAGGGGATCGGTGGTGACGGCGTCAGCCTTCTCCCACAGAACGTGGAGGGAGCCGTCGGCGGTCTCGACCAGGGTGACGGTATGCTCCAGGCTCTTCAGCACGGCGGTCCCCAGCTTGGTGCCGTGGGCGGGGGTGGTGGTGGCGGTGATGTAGCCCTCCTTCAGGAAGGCGTCCTTCACCGTGTCGATATCTAGCTCGGTGAGGGTGACCTGCATACAGACCGATGAGATCCAGCGGGGAGAGACCCGCCCCGCCAGCTGATCCAGGATCCTCTTGGGAGCGGCGGCGGAGACCAGCACCTCGGGCTCGGTTTCGGGTTCAGTTTCGGGCTCTGTCTCGGTGGGGGCTTCGGTCTCGGGATCGGTAGGGGCCTCGGCGGGGGCATCCGTGGGGGTATCCGTCACCGCATCCGCCGTAGTATCGGCGGGGCCGTGGGCGGTGTCACAGGCGCAGAGAATGGCGCAGAGGATCAGGATGCTGACGGTAAGGAACAAAAACCGTTTCATAAGCACTCCTTCATGATTTGTTGTCGGTGGGGGGAGGTTACTCCGCCTCGGTGATCTTGGCCAGCGGGTACTCGATCACGGTATCTCTGGCCAAAGGCTCACCCAGCACGGGGAGACCCTTCTCGTCAAAGCCGATGGGCTGGATATACATATACCGTCCCGCCTCGCCCGCGTCGGGGGTGTGCATCCCGTGGTAGGAGATCCAGGTCTGCCCGTCGGGGGTGTCGAAGAAGAAGCAATGCCCCACGCCGTAGACCTCGTTGGCGGCCTGGAAGACGGGCTTACTACTCTTTTTCCAGTTGGTACGGCGCATGACGCTCTCCTCGGTGAGGTCCTCACCCGTGAACTCCAGAAGGCCCAGGCAGTAGTACTCTGACCAACAGCCGCTGGCGGAGTAGAGCAGGCAGAGCTTGCCGTTGCGGTACAGGAACACGGGGCCCTCGTTGACCCGCTCGTCCTTGCCCTCGGTCTTGCCCAGCCGCTCCCACTCGTAGCGGGGGTAGGACACCTCGATGCGCTTGTCCGACACCGTCCAGGGGTTCTCCATCACAGCCAGGGTGATGACCTGCCCCTTGTCGGTGAACTGGGAAAAGGCGGTGTAGAGGGTGCCGCTCTGCTCGTCGTAGAACACGGTCTGGTCGATGGCCAGGGTGTTGGGGTCGGTGAAGCCCTTGAAGATATACTCACCGAAGGGATCGTTTGTCTTGGACTCCAGACAGAACATACGGATGGTGAAGAAGTCCCAGCCGTTCGTGGAGCCGGAGGCGTAGATATACCAACGGTCGGTGGCGGGGTTGTAGTGGAGCTCGGGGGCCCAGATATTGCCCTGTACCGTGTCACTGAGGTTCATGACCGTGATCTTCTCGTCGGTGAGGAGGGTCTTCAGATCCTTGCTGCGGAAGAGGGAGATACCGATGGCTTCGGTGTAGGTGGCGTAGTAGTAGCCCTCGTGGTAGACCACCACGGGATCGGCGGCGGCGTTTGCGGAGAGGGGATTTTGCAGGGTGCCCATCACGAATGCCTCGCTTTCTGTTTCTTCCTCGGTGGGGGTCTCGGTTACGTCCTCGGTGGGAGTCTCGGTGGGAGCCTCGGTGTCGGGGGCGGTGGTCACGTCCTCCGCGGCGGTGGCAGTCACCTCACCGCTCTCGGTGGGGGCTTCGGTGGTGTTTCCGTCTCCCGAGGGGTCACAGGAGGCCAGAAGCAGGGTCAGAAGGGACAGCACCGCGGCGGCGGCCTGCTTGATCGTCAGCTTTCTCATGACTTATTCGCCCTGACCGTTCACGAACTTCTCGTTGTACTGGTCAATGCACATCTGGATGATCTCCTCGGCCTCCTTGCGGTCGAAGAGCTCCTTGACGGCGGTCTGCTTGTTCTCCAGCTGCTTGTAGACCGTGAAGAAATGCATGATCTCGTCGAAAATGTGGGAGGGCAGCTCGTCGATGGACTTGATGCCGTGGTAGGTGGGATCTGAGAAGGGGACGGCGATGATCTTGTCGTCCAGCTTACCGCCGTCGTACATACGCATACAGCCGATGGGGTAGACCTGCACCAGGGTCATGGGGTAGATGGGCTCGGCGCAGAGCACCAGCACGTCCAGGGGGTCGCCGTCGTCGGCGTAGGTGCGGGGGATGCAGCCGTAGTTGGCGGGGTAGTGGGTGGCGGTGTAGAGCACGCGGTCCAGACGGCGCATACCGTTCTTCTTGTCCAGCTCATACTTGCAGCTCGAGCCCTTGGGGATCTCGATGACGGCGGTAAAGTCTGTGGGGGTGATCTCGGCGGGGTCGATGTCGTGCCAAACGTTCATAGTGAGTGCCTCCTTATGTAAATGATTGGTTTTGCGGTAAATGCTTACGGATGCTCGCGGGTATCGGCGTAATCGTAAAGAATTTCTTGCGCCCAATAAGAAGCCGACCGTTCTTCTCCGATGGGTGTCAATTCCACATCGTTCAGCCATTGGAAATAGTGTGTCAGCTCGTGGGCGATGCATTTGAGGTTGACTGTTAAGATACTATCTTTTCCCCATTCCTCCAAACGCTTCTCATAATCTCCCGTGGCGATCCGCACGTAGGGCTCCTGCAGACGGTCAAAGGGGCGGAAGAAGGTACCGTAGGCAAGATCGCCGTCCATACACCGAACCTGTTCGCAAGCCTTGACGTACACGACGACACGCATGGGAAACTCATATTCCGAGCGGAGCCAATCAAAGAACTCCATGCAGGCGCGCCGTACCTCAGGGTCGACTCCGTTCTCGTACCGTACCCGTAAGCCGGTGCGGTGAGGGTGTTGGTCGTAGAAGGAGCGCCATTTTTGGGAAAGCCAGATATTCATTACTTCACGTAATCAAACTCAAACTCATAAATGGAGACCGTATCTCCATCCTGACAGCCCTTTGCCTCCAGCATATCGAAGATCCCGCTGTCCTGCAGGACTCTCTGGAAGTAGTTGAGGGATTCGTAATCGTCGAAGTTGATGCGGCCCATGAGGTTGTAGATCCAGTCGCCCTCCACGAAGAAGGTGCGGTTCTCCTGACGGATGACGGTGTCCTGGACACCCGCCCCCGCGATATCCGACAGCAGGGCTTCCTTTTCGTCCACCTCGCTCTCGTAGACCGTGATGGGGGGAAGCATCTTCAGCCGCTCGGAAACACGGAAGATAATGTCCTGAATGCCCTCCCCCGTGGCGGCGGAGACGTAGATCATCTCCCACTCACACTCGTCCACGAAATCCTCGAAGGCCTGTACATCCACCACATCCTCGTCCAGGGCGTCGCACTTGTTGGCGATGATGATCTGGGGGCGGGTAGCCAGCTCGGGGCTGTACTTCTCCAGCTCGGAGTTGATGTTTTTGACGTCCTCGATGGGATCTCTGCCCTCGAAGCAGGAGATATCCACCACGTGGAGGAGCAGGCGGCAGCGGTCGATGTGGCGGAGGAAATCGTGACCCAGACCCGCGCCCTCGGCGGCGCCGTCGATGAGACCGGGGATATCGGCGGCCACGAAGCCGTCGCCTCCCGCCACCTGGACAACGCCCAGATTGGGGGAGAGGGTGGTGAAATGGTAGTCAGCGATCTTGGGACGGGCGGCGCTGATGCGGGCCAGCAGGGAGGACTTGCCCACGCTGGGGTAGCCGATGAGGCCCACGTCGGCGATCATCTTCAGCTCCATGAGGACCTCCCGCTCCTCGCCGCGGGTGCCGTTCTTGGCGAACTGGGGAGCCTGGCGGGTAGCGGTGGCGAAGTGGCGGTTGCCCCAGCCTCCTCGGCCGCCTCGGCAGCAGATATAGTCCGCGCCGCCGTTCTCGGACATATCGTGGATGACCTTGCCCGTGGCGGCGTCCTTGATGACCGTACCCTCGGGCACAGGGAGGATCAGATCCTCGGCGTTGGCGCCGTGGAACTTCTCGGGTTGACCGTTACCGCCGTTCTGTGCGGTGAAATGGTGCTTGTAGCGGTAAGCCAGCAGGGTATTGGTACCCTTGTCCACACGGAAGACGATATTACCGCCGTTCCCGCCGTCCCCGCCGCTGGGGCCGCCGTGGGAGACGTACTTCTCCCGGTGGAAGGCAATGGCACCGTTCCCGCCGTCGCCGGCTTTGAGGTGGACTTTTACGTGGTCGAAAAATTGCATATGGGGTTCTCCTTTCGTGGGAGGATTGAAATAAAGTGAGGATTTCCTATCGGGTAACGGTAGGAAAAAAGGTTGATCGGTATACCTTCCCCTCGGGGGAAGGGGGACCGCGTCAGCGGTGGATGAGGGTCCCCCTTGGGTTGCCTCTCTCTACCGGGTAGACGGTTACTTCAGATCCGATGCATTCAGACCCAAATACCGCAGAATATCTTCACAGACGGCAGAAAAATTTCGGTTAATGTCCCGATTCGAATAACGCAAGACTGTTACTCCCATAGCCCAAAAGAACTGATCCCGCTCATCATCGGCCGCTCGATTTTCAGGCAACTTGTGTTGAGAACCGTCTATTTCGATCACAAGATTGTGGCTGTGGATATAGAAATCCACGATATAATGGCCAATGCTTTTTTGGCGGTTTACGGTGATGGGGAGACGCTTCAGGAATTGATACCAGAGCATCTTTTCTTCGGGGGTCATGTTCTTGCGGAGTTTTTGGGCGTTGGGTACGTTTTTGGAATTGTGATACAGTGGCATTGCTTTACTTGGTTCTGTGTTTCGCGTTGTTGTCTGACGAAAGAGAGTGGAATCGGGAAAGGGGACCCTCATCCACCGCTTCGCGGTCCCCCTTCCCCCCAGGGGAAGGTATCGCGGGGAAGGGAGTCGGAGGAGGGGAGGGAATCTCCGCGGAGAAAGAGATTACTCTTCGAAATCCCCGCCGTCGCTATCCTGTTCCTTCCTATCCTTCTTCCCCCTCACGTTGATCTCGGGATCATCGCCTCTCTGCTTGATGACCATTTTAATAGGCGTACCCTTGAAGCCGTAGGTCTCCCGCAGGCAGTTCTCGATATACCGTTGGTAGGAGAAATGGAACAGCTCCGCCGAGTTGCAGAACAGGACGAAGGTGGGGGGCGCCACCTGGGTCTGGGTCATGTAGTAGATCTTGAGGCGCTTGCCCTTGTCCGTGGGAGGCTGGACACGCATCATGGCCTCGCCCAGGACGTCGTTGAGGGCGCCCGTGGTGACGCGGAAGTGGGACTGGTCGTAGACCGACTGGATCAGATCGTACAGACCGTCGATGCGCTGGCCCGTCTTGGCCGAGACGAAGGTGATGGGGGCGTAGGGCATATAGGCCAGGGACTCGCGGATGCGGTCGGTGAAGGACTTGACGGTGGAATTGTCCTTCTCGATGGAATCCCACTTGTTCACCACGATGATGGACGCCTTGCCCGCCTCGTGGGCGATGCCCGCGATCTTCTCGTCCTGCTCGGTGATGCCCACCGAGGCGTCGATCATGATGAGGCAGACGTCGGCCCGCTCCACCGCCATGTGGGCGCGGAGGACGCTGTACTTCTCGATCTGATCCCCGATCTTGGACTGACGGCGGATGCCCGCGGTATCGATGAAGGTGAAGGTGCCTCTGTCGTTGACCAGTCGGGTGTCCACCGCGTCACGGGTGGTGCCCGCGATGTCGGAAACGATCATGCGGTTTTCCCCGAGGAAGCGGTTGATGATGGAGGATTTGCCCGCGTTGGGCTTACCGATGACGGCGATCTTGATGCCGCTCTCCTCCTCCTCGCCCTCCTCCCAGTCGGCAAGGGCGTCACAGCAGGCGTCCAGGAGGTCGCCCGTGCCCGAGCCGTGGACCGAGGACACCGCGATGGGGTCCAGATCGAAGCCCAGCTCGTAGAACTCGTAGTACTCGTAGGGGAGCTGGCCCACGCTGTCGCACTTGTTGATGCAGGGGATGATGGGCTTGCCGCTCTTCTGGAGCATGACGGCAATGTCACGGTCAGCGGCGGTCAGTCCCGTGCGGACGTCGCACATGAAGATGATGGCGTCGGCGTCGTCGATGGCCACCTGGGCCTGGACCTTCATCTGGGACAGAATAATGTCGTCGGTGCGGGGCTCGATACCGCCGGTGTCGATGAGGACCAGCTGGCGGCCGTTCCACTCGGTCTCGCCGTAGCTGCGGTCGCGGGTGTCGCCGGGGGTGTCCTCCACGATGGAGCGGCGCTCACCGATGAGCTTGTTGAAAAGGGTGGATTTGCCGACGTTGGGACGGCCAACAACGGCGATGATAGGCTTGGACATGGTGTATGGTCTCCTTTCGGTAAGGGGATGGAATTGGAATTCGTAATTCGCAATTCGTAATTCGTAATTGGTGATGGGAAATCGAAATGGGAACAGTCATGGGTAAACCGTCGGAGTCGTATCTTGCTTGATCGCAACGATCGGTATCGGATATACAGGAACGCAGGAGCCTCGTATCGTAATTACGAATTACGCATTACGAATTACGAATTCTTACTCGATCCCCAGCATCTCTTTGATAAACTCCCCACCGTCGTTCTTTCCCGCGCGGATGGGGACGCCCAGCTTTCGGGACAGCTCGGCGGGGGTCATATCGTCCAGGAACATGGCCTCGTCAGCCCGCAGGGTGTTCTCGGGGATGATGAGCTCATCGCCCAGCTCCTTGCCCGCAAGCTGCTCGTACATATCCTTGCCGGTCAGCAGACCCGCCACGGTGACCGATTCGCCGAAGAAGTGGTTGATGATCTCGTAGACGTGGACAGTCAAGCCCTCCACCTGTGCCTCCAGCCGGGCGGCCATGGCCTTTACGGTGGGGTAGGCGGCCACGCCCGTGCAGACCGATACGGTGCGGGGGGCCTTGTAGTCGGGCAGATACTCGTCGAGAAAGTTCATCTCGTCGTCAAACTCGGTGAGCAGGGAGGTGATCATGCCCACGCCGTTCTCGATCTGGGCATAGCCCTCGTAGTAGTCCTCGGAGGGGAGGGGAAGCCCCGCCTTGAGGTACAGCTCGTCGGCGCAGAAGAATTTTCTGGAGCCGCATTCGGCAAGGCACTTCTCCGCGAAGGCCTCCACCTGACGGATCACTTGGGCGGCCTCCTCGGGGGAGTAGGTGGTCAGGGGGTAGAGCTTGTCCCGATACTTGGTCAGCCCCGCGGGGACGATGGACACGCTCTCCATGGCGTCGCCTAAAGCATACAGGTCACGCATGGAACGATCCAGCTCGGGGCCGTCGTTGATGCCGCGGCAGAGGACCAGCTGACCGCACAGGGTGATGCCCGCCTCGGCCAGTCGGGGCAGATAATCCAGCACCAGCCCTGCCCGCTTGTTGTGCATCATCTTCACCCGAAGCTCGGGGTTGGTGGTATGCACCGAGATATTGACCGGAGAAATGTGCATCTCAATGATGCGGTCGATGTCCTTGTCGCGGAGGTTGGTCATGGTGATGAAGTTGCCGTGGAGGAAGGACAGGCGGCTGTCGTCGTCCTTGAAGTAGAGGGTCTCCCGCATACCTTTTGGCAGTTGGTCGATGAAGCAGAAGATGCACTTGTTCTCGCAGGAGTGCTTCTTGTCCATGAGGGGGGTCTCGAAGTCCAGGCCGATGTCGTCGTACTCCCGCTTGCGGATGGTGACCTCAAAGGGCTCGCCGTCGCGGGTCAGCTCCAGCCTGACCTCGGTGGCGGTGAGGAAGAAGCGGTAGTCCAGCACGTCGGTGACCTCGCGGCTATTGATGGATATGAGGGTGTCCCCCGCGACGATGCCGTGGCGCTCGGCGCGGCTGTGGGGGGTGACGGAGGTGATCTTGACCATGTGGGTGGCTCCTTTCCTCGGGGGTGCTTACGGTACAGTGCTCCATAATAATCCAACTTATATTATACCACAAAGAAAGGGAATTGTCAAATGGGAAAATGGGGATTCTTTATATTTTGTAGAGAAATAACTGGGGGATTTGCACAAAAGAAGACCGCCGAAGGCCCCAAAGCCCTCGGCGGTCGCTGTATTTACTTCCTCTCAATAACCTCACTCCCGCCCCACCGATACACCTCAAACACCCCCACGTATTTCCCGCCGATCTTCTCCATGAAGGAAGCGGGTTTTTTCAGCTTCTCCAGCATGGCGGCAAGCTCGGCCTCGTCGTCGGGCATCTGGTACAGCCACTCCATGGGGGCGGTGGACACCTTGCGGCAGTCGTCGTAGGCGTCGCGGTTCTTGTAGCGCACGATGGCCACGATGCGGTCGGAGATGACCTCCTCTATGGCGGCAACGGCGACCTCGGGGTCAAGGGCGGAGGCCACCTCGGCCCGGCCGAAGCGGAGGGTACAGGTCCCCGCAAAGCCCTTGCGCTCGCTCACGGTGAGGGACACCGAAAAACGCCCGTCCTCGGGATGGGGCAGGATGAATTCCAGGGTCTCCTCCCCCTTGTCGGTGGTGTCGCTGACGGCGCGGGGGCGGTTGTCGCGGGGGAAGCGGGGGGTGAAGGTGCGGGTCAGGAGGGAAGCGTATTCGGGGAGGGTGAATTGTGGCATAGCTGTCTCCTTTGGCGGTCGTGGTCGATTCCCGGACGGTTGGCATCGCGCGAGATCGGGTGTAAATTTTCTTCGCAACCCCTTGCAATATCGGGGATTCTATGGTACAATTATACATGATTCCGCGCCAAAATGCAAGAGCAAATTGTAAATTCGGAGGTTCCTATGGAGCAGATCTATACCATACCCGTAAACGAAGCCTTTGAGGCCTCCCGCGACGAGCCTGCTTGCGGCTGTCCCATGTGCGCCATCTACCGCAAGCTGGAGGAGAACGAGCTGGATCTCATCCTCGGCGCCTCCATGATGGAGCCCGACGTCCGCATCAAGACCAACGAGCAGGGCTTCTGCCGCCTCCATTACGATCTCATGTTCGTCCGCAAGAACCGCCTGGGCATGGCGCTGACTCTGGAGAGCCACCTGAAGGAGCTGCAGGAGGATATCAAGGACGGCGGTCTGTTCGGCGCGCCCGGTAGTAAGCCCGTCAAGCGCATCGCCGAGCTGGAGCAATCCTGCTACGTCTGCAAGCGCATTCAGTACCACTTCGAGCATATGGCCGAGTGCGTGGTCTACCTCTGGGACGCCGACGAGGACTTCGGCCCCAAGCTCCGCGCCCAGCCCTACTTCTGCATCCCCCACTACAAAAAGCTCCTGGAGTACGGCCAGAAGCGGCTGAACAAGAAGAAGCTGGCTCAGTTCTCCACCGAGGTGGGTAAGGTCGTGAACGATTACATGACCACCCTCACCGACGACGTCAGCTGGTTCTGCAAGAAGTTCGACTACCGCTACGACGCCGAGCCCTGGTACAACTCCAAGGACGCGGTGGAGCGGGCCATCAAGTTCATCCGCTCCGACATCCACAATAAGTAAGGAGCGGGGAAGCACCCTATGAACTATTTCCTGCTGTTTTTGACCGCCCTGTTCATCGTCTTCCAGAAGGTCATACAGGACCGCTACAACGCCAAGTGTCGGTCGGGCGTGTTCCTCTTCAGCGGCATGATCTCCTTTTTCGCCATGTGCTTTTTCATGGCGGTCAACCGTAATTGGGTCTGGTCAAACGAGCTGATGATCCCCGCCGTCTCCTTCGGTCTGTCCTACGCCGCCGCTACGGTCTTTGTGGTGCTGGCCATCAAGTGCGGCTCTCTGGCCAAGACCACCCTGATCATGTCCTACTCCCTCCTGGTCCCCGCCTTCGCGGGGCTGATCATTCTCCGCGAGCCCATCGGCATCCCCATGATCGCGGGCATGATCCTCCTGGTCCTGTCCCTTTGGCTCACCAACCACCGCAAAAAGTCCGCCGACACCCCCAAGGAAAGGATCTCCCTCAAATGGCTGGTCTTCGTCCTTTTGGGCTTTGTGGGCAACGGTATGTGCTCCACGGTGCAGAAGCTGGCCCCCCACTACCTGGGTGCCGACGTCAACCTGAATCTCTCCACCATCGCCGCCCTGGGACTCTCCACCGTCGTGCTGATCGCCGCCTCTTTCCTCACCAAGGAGACCGACCTGAAGACCACCCTCCGGGTGGGCGGCCCCCTGTCCCTCTTCTGCGGTCTCTTCAACGGCGCGGTCAACTACCTCGCCATTTACCTCAATCAGTTCATCCCCGCGTCCGTCATGTTCCCCGTCCTCTCGGCGGGCGAGCTCATCCTCATCGTACCCTACGCCCTTCTGGTGCGCCGCGAGCGGTTCACCGCCAAGCAGTGGGCGGGATTTGCGGTGGGGGTGGTGTCGGTGGTGCTGTTGAATTTGTAATGTTCTCGCACCCGAAGGGTGCATATCGAACCGCGCAAGCGGTATATCGAGCCGGAGGCCCATGCCGGAGGCATATCGAGCCTCCGAAGGGGGCATATCGACAGGAGCGTCAGGTCGATATGTTCCTGCGGAACTCGATATGTTCCTGCGGAACTCGATATGTGCCTAAAGGCACTCGATATGTTCCTGCGGAACTCGATATGTGCCTAAAGGCACTCGATATGTCCCGTTGGGACTCGATATGCGCCCCTGCGGGCGCGTGATCTACGAAACTATCCGAAAAGGAGTCATTCCCCCCCATGATCGACCTACTCGAGCTTCACAAATACTTCATCCTCAAGCACCTCCGCCCCGGTGACGTGGCGGTGGATTTCACCATGGGCAACGGCCACGACACCGAGTTTCTGTCCAAGACCGTAGGCCCCGAGGGCTTCGTCTACGCCTTCGATATCCAGGAGCAGGCCCTCTCCTCCACCCAGGAGCACCTGGTGCGCGCGGGCTGTCCCGATAATTACCAGCTGATCCTGGACTCCCACTCCAACGTCAAGAAATACGTGGACGTCCCCTTCAAGGCGGGTATGTTCAATCTCGGCTGGCTCCCCGGCGGGGATAAGTCCATCACCACCCTCCGCGAGACCACCCTCCCCGCCATCCGCGACGCCATCAGCCTTATGGATCGCGACGCCATCCTGAACATCGCCGTCTACCCCGGCCACAAGGAGGGCGACGCTGAGGGCCAGATGATCCTGGACTACCTGGCGGGCATCTCCCGCCACCGCGTCTGCGCCACGTTGGTGAAGATTATCAACTCCCCCACCTCCCCCTTCTTCATCGTGGTGGAGACCAAGCCGTAAACATGCAAAGCGCAAAACGCGGGATCAGGAACGGTTTCGCGTTTGCGGATCGCTGTGTCCAAAGGAAAATATATGTTCAAGAAAACTCTCAGGATCGCCGTCGCCGCCCTGGCTCTGACTGCCCTTTTGTCCTCCTGCGGCGGAGACCTGCCCGACTATGATTATCAGATCGACATGACACCCTACGAAAACGCCATCACCGCCAGCGGAAAGGCTTACCTGACCCTGGTCAACAAGACCCATCCCTGCGGTCCCGATTACGTCCCCGAGAGCCTCTCCGCGATTCCCTCCGAGCTGACCCTGTACGGCAAGGAGGTGCAGATGGAATCCACCGCCGCCCTGGCCGCCGAGGCCCTGGTGCGGGAGCTGCGCGCCGTTGGCTACGAGGATATCGTCATCACCAGCGGCTACCGCTCCTACGAGTACCAGCAGATCCTGTTCAACACCTACCTCGGTAACGAAATGGAAAAGCACCCCGGCTGGACGGCGGAGAAATGCCGTGCCGAGGTGCTGACCTACTCCGCTCTCCCCGGGGAGAGCGAGCACCAGACAGGGCTGTGCATGGATCTCATCAGTACCCGAAACGTGGTGCTGGACGAGAGCTTTGCCCATAACCCCGTCTATGAGTGGCTGACCGCGAATGCCCACCATTTCGGCTTCATCCTCCGCTACCCTAAGGGCGACGAGGCCACCACCGGCTACTCCTACGAACCCTGGCACTACCGCTTCGTCGGCGTAGAGGCCGCCACAAGGATCCGCGAAAAAGGCTGGACACTGGAAGAGTATCCGGATTGAAGCCCGGCCCCGCGACCCTGCCCAGAACGTGGTAGACGGCCAGCTGCAGCACGCGCAGGATCCTTTTCATGATTCCGGCTCGCTCGGCGCGACCGCCTCCCTCCGCTCCTCGCGTACCTCCCGCCGCACGTCCCGCTCGACCGAAGCGGGAAGACTCGAAAACAGCCGCGAGACGGGCATATCCCCCGCGAGGGCTGCGTCAGCCAGCCGGAGGGACATAGAGACCCCTTTGGCGATGCCCAAAGGATCCGGATAGACCTCCGAGGCGTTCATCTCGGGGGTGTTCAATGGATCGGACATGATCGACTCCTTTCGCGGATACCCTTCTGCCCTGTGGCCGCGGTATCCGTCCGACAATAGTGTGTGTAGGGCGGCGGTCATTCTCTCCCGGAAAATTTCTCCGTCGACGCGGAAAAAATGAAGGCTTTTTCATGTTTTTTCAAGTCAATATGCCCTGTTAATCATGAAATGGTCACATTGGTCGGGTATAATGAGCATATCCTCGCGGAGTGGGACTCCGCATACGTTACGGAGGTGGTCTTTTTTCATGAACCAGCAAGACCCGATGAAAGACAATACCGCGGGCGACCGCAATGACACCTACGGTACCTTTGACCGCAGCTATACCTATAGTGCCTCAGGCTCCCGCGACGGGCAGGGCTACACCAACCCCGACGGAAGCCACGGCTTCGTGTACAATTCCAAAAATACACCCGATCCCGGCCGCCGGGGGCGTGGGGCTGTCATCGCCCTGGCCGCCGTGCTGGCCACGCTGGTGCTGGGCGGCGGATGCCTGCTCGGCGCGCTGATCGCCGTCCGCTCTCTGGATACGGGGGATGGCGGGACCCCCGATGAGTCGGCCGCTTCCCCGGAGCAGGAGACCTCGGAGGGCCTCTTCATCAGCGACGATACCGACGGTCAGGACGGCGCCGATACCGAGGGACTGCTGTTCCCCGGGAATTCGCCTCAGCCCGTTCCCGACGAGACCCGCGCGCCCGCCGATGACGCTGACCGCGACGAGGACGGTACCGTCCCTCCTCTGGCCTCCATTGAGAAGATCCCCCCCAAGCGCCAGGATACCAACGGTGACGGCCGCGCCGAGGTGGAGACCGACGTCAACGGCGAGGTGCTGACCTCGGCGGGCAGTAATCCCCTGTCGGTGGCCACCGTGGTCAACAGAGTCGCCTCCTGTGTGGTGGAGATCACCACCGAGACCATTGTCCAGTCGGGCTACATCGGCCAGTACGTCACCAGCGGCGCGGGAAGCGGCGTGGTCATCTCCAAGGAGGGCTTCGTGGTCACCAACCACCACGTTATCGAGGGGGCGAACACCATCACCGTCCGTATGAGCGACGGCACCGAGTTCCCCGCGACCCTCATCGGAACCGACGAGCAGACCGACATCGCGGTGCTGTGGATCGACCGCGGCAGCTATCCCCTGAGCGTGGCTACCCTGGGCGCCAGCTTCGATCTGGTTGTCGGTGAGGACATCATCGCCATCGGAAATCCCCTGGGCTCCCTGGGCGGCACCGTCACCGAGGGCATGGTCTCGGCTACTGCCCGCGAGATCAACGTCAACGGCGTTAATATGACCCTTCTGCAGGTGTCGGCGCCCATCAACCCCGGTAATTCCGGCGGCGGTCTCTTCAACCTGGCGGGAGAGCTCGTTGGCGTGGTCAACGCCAAGATGTCCGACGAGGAGATCGAGGGGCTGGGCTTTGCCATCCCCATCGATACCGCCTATGAGATCATTCTGGAGCTGATCGACCACGGCTACGTCCGCGGCCGTCCCGCCCTGGGCTTTACCGTGGTGGACGTCACCTCGGTGCAGACAGCCATGCACTATTTCGATTCCTTTTATACGGGGGTATACGTGTACGACAACAGCCACAGCGAGGTCCGCTACGGTGACCTCATCCTGGCGGCCGACGGCGTGGAGATCACCTCCAGCAGTCAGCTCCATTCCCTCATTCAGGGGAAGCGTGTGGGCGAAAGCCTGGAGCTGACGGTGTACCGCAAGAAGCAGCAGATCACCGTGACGGTCACCGTGACCGAGTCGGTTCCCAAGGCGCCCGACGCCGCCGCGTAACCTCTCCCCTCTCCGACCATTTCAAGAAAGGCTGGTAATCCTATGTACCATATTCTGATCGTAGATGACGAAAGCCGCATTCGCTCCATCATCCGCAAGTATGCCGAGTTCGAGGGCCATACCGTCACCGAGGCAGGAGACGGCATGGAGGCCGTGGTGCTGTGCCGCAAGGAGACCTTCGACCTCATCATCATGGATATCATGATGCCTGAGCTGGACGGCTTCTCGGCCTGCCGTGAGATCCGAAAGATCACCCAGACCCCCATCATCATGCTCTCCGCCCGCGGAGAGGAGTACGACAAGATCAACGGCTTTGAGCTGGGCATTGACGACTATGTGACCAAGCCCTTCTCCCCCAAGGAGCTGATGCTCCGCGTGGACGCCGTCATGAAGCGGGTCAATCGCCCTGCCGTCACCGCGGGGAATCCCACCCCCAACCGGGTCATCGAGCTGGATGGCGGCGGCCTGCGTGCCGACGTCACCGCCCGCATCGTCTACGTGGACGGCGAGCGGGTGGATATGTCCCCCAAGGAGTACGATCTCTTCTTCTATATGCTCTCCAACCGCAATATTGCTCTATCCCGTGAAAAGCTCATCAGCGAGGTCTGGGGCTACGATTTCTTCGGGGATGCCCGTACCCTGGATACCCACATCAAGCTCCTGCGCAAGAGCCTGGGTCCCTACGCCAAGTACATCGTCACCCTGCGAGGCGTCGGGTATCGCTTTGAGGGAAGCTGACCGCTATGGCTCTTTCCAAACGGTCGGACAGATCCGAATCCCATAAAATGAACGCCTCCCCCCGCCGCCGCAAGGGTGTCGGGGGGCGTATCAGCATTTCCTGGAAGCTGTTTGCCTACCTGGCGATCTTTACCCTGTTCATCCTGACGGTGGTCTGGGTCATGCAGATCGGCCTTCTGAACTACTTCTACAGCCAGAGTAAGTACAAGGAGCTGGATACGGCGGACCGCCTCATCACCGATGCCGTCCAAAACCATCCCTCCGACCTGGAGAGTACGGTGGAGAACTGCGCTACCGAGTACCTGCTCTGCATCCGTCTTTTTCGGGTGGAAGGCCCTACTGCCCAGCAGATCATCAGCGCCGAGGTGACTGCCGATTGCCTCATCCACCGCATCTCCAACCGATACCTGACCCACCTCTATAACCGGGCCGTCCACAATGGCGGCGTCTATACCACAAGGGTCTCCCCGGATACGCTCTTTGAAGCTCTCCCCGATACCATGCCCGGTGAGAGACCTCCCCAGGGAGATCGGGAGGATTTCCGCGATATGCCCTGGCTGTCGCCCCTGAGCGGAGACGTCAACATGGTCCACGTCCGCGTTATCATGGGCCATCGGGGGGAGAGCTATATCCTCATGCTCAATTCCGAGCTGGAGCCCCTGAACGCCACGGTGCAGACCCTCAAGACCCAGTTCTGGATGATCGCCTTCATCCTCCTGTGGGGCGCCCTGTTCCTGGCCATCCTCATCTCCCGCAACATCTCCGAGCCCATCAAAAAGATGAACCGCGCCGCCAAGCGGCTGGCAACGGGCCGCTACGACGCTGACTTCAGCGCCGACGGCTATCGGGAGGTGGTGGAGCTGTCCCGCTCCCTGACCCACGCCTCGGAGCAGCTGGCCCGCACCGATACCCTCCAGAAGGAGCTCATCGCCAATATCTCCCACGACCTGCGGACCCCTCTGACCATGATCATCGGCTACAGTGAGGTCATGCGGGATCTGCCCGGTGAGAATACCCCCGAAAACGTCCAGGTCATCATCGACGAGACCGAGCGGCTGTCCCAGCTGGTCAACGACCTTCTGGACCTTTCCAAGCTGCGGGCAGGCTCCCGCGCCCCGACCCCCGAGGTATTCAACCTCACCGAGCTGATCGAGGCCACCCTGCTCCGTTACGAGAAGCTGACCCAGAAGGACGGCTACCGCATCGAGTACGAATCCGACATCTCGGTGGACATCCGCGCTGACCGCACCATGCTCCTGCAGGTCATCTATAACCTCATCAATAACGCCATCAACTACACGGGCGAGGACAAGCTGGTGCGGGTCACCCAGAAGCTCAGCGAGAACGGCAACCGCGTGCGCGTCTCGATCATCGACAGCGGCGCGGGGATCTCTCCCGATCAGATCCCCCTCATCTGGGATCGCTACTACAAGATCGATAAGGTCCACCGCCGCGCCATGATTGGAACGGGATTGGGCCTCTCCATCGTCAAGCAGATCCTGGAGGCTCACCATACCACCTACGGCGTGGAGTCCAAGGTCGGTGAGGGCTCGATATTCTGGTTCGAGATGCCGGTGGATGCCATTGTCAGCGAGGAGGTCCTTTCGGTCCCCGAGGAGCCGTGGGAGGAGGACCTTCCCAATGATCCGAGAGACGGAACGGATCCCGAGGTCTGATTCCTCCCGAGCGGAAAAAGACCATCTGCGGCGCGCCGAAAAGACGGAAAATTCGCAAAAATCCGAAAAATCCTCAAAAACCCCTTGCATACCCACGCGAAATAGTGTATAATAAAGCATTATGACCCACCAATGGAGTGAACTATGCTGGACCTGAACCGTGAACTGAATCCCCGCCTGCTGGGAATCCTGGCCTGCCCCGTTTGCGGAGCCGCCCTGTCGGTGACGGCCGAGGGAAGGAGCCTCGCCTGTGAGGGGCTCCTCTCTGACCGTAATCCCCGGGGGAAGTCTCACCTTTTTGACGGTGGCGCGGGCGGATACGTCCACCTGGCTCCGGGTCATGGCGGAGGCGGCGACTCCAAGGAGGCCGTCCGTGCCCGTTCCGCTTTCCTGCGGAGCGGTTACTACAGCCCCGCCGCCGAGGCGCTGGCCGCGCTGGTGAAGGAGATCACCCCCGCGGGTGGGCTCGTCCTGGACGCGGGCTGCGGGGAAGGATACTACGCGGGTCACGTGGTTGAGGCAGGATACTCCGTGATGGGAGTTGACCTCTCCAAATTCGCCGTGGACGCCGCCGCTAAGACGGCGCGACGCGCGTGCATGAACCGCGGACAGCCGGCCGCCACTCTTTACGCCGTGGGGAGTGTTTTCGAGCTTCCCGTGGCTGACGGGAGCTTTGACACCGTCATCAACGTTTTCGCCCCCTGTGCCCCCGCCGAGTACGCCCGGGTGCTGAGGTCGGACGGCCACCTTGTGGTGGCGGGAGCGGGCGAGCGCCACCTTTTCGGCCTGAAGCAGCTGGTTTACGACGATCCCTACCTGAACGACCCCCGCCGGGATCTTCCCACCGGGGAGGAGGGGCTGCGGTTGGTCGAGACGCGAAGCGTTACCTTTTCCATCACCGTGGAGGACCCGGAGCATATGGAAGCCCTGTTCTCCATGACTCCCTACTACTGGCGGACAAGCCGCGACGGCCACGCCCGTCTCGCCGCCGCCGAGGCCCTCGTGACCGAGGTGTCCTTCGATCTCCACGTCTACGAAAAAATCTGATACAGAAATAATTCCCACCGAAAGGAAATCACCATGAGCACCGTCGAGACCGTATTCAACAAGAAGATCTCCCTCTGCATCCCCATGTACAACGAGAGCAGTATCATCGCCGATACCGCCAAGACCCTGCACGAGTATATGTCCGCCACCTTTGAGAATTACGAGATTATTTTCTCCAACGACGGATCCAAGGACGGCTGTGACAAGATCGTGGAGGAGATGAATCTCCCCAACGTCCGCGTAGTGGGCTACCCCGACAACAAGGGCAAGGGCTGCGCCGTCCGCACCGCGCTCCTGGCCGCCGAGGGGGATATCGTCATGTTCACCGATGCCGACCTGGCCTACGGCTGTGACGTGATCAAGCAGGTCTACGACGAGTTCGCCGCCAACCCCCAGGCCCACATGGTCATCGGCTCCCGCAACCTCCACAAGGACGGCTACGAGGGCTACACCTTCATCCGTAAGCTGGCCTCCAAGATCTATATCAAGGTTCTCTGCCTGGTGGGCGGCTTCAAGCTCTCCGACTCCCAGTGCGGCTGTAAGGCCTTCACCCGGGAGACCGTGTGGGAGATCTTCCCCCGCTGTGAGGTCAACGGCTTCGCCTTCGACTTCGAGGCCATCCTCTGGGCCACCAAGCTGGGCAAGGTCATCGTGGAGACCCCCGTCAAGATCATCAACCACAGAGAATCCAAGGTCAACGTATTCAAGGATACCTTCAAGATGCTGAAGGATCTGTCCAAGATGAAGAAGCGCATCAAGAAGATCGAGATCGAGATCAAGTAAGCCACTCTGAAATAAACCGCGGGATAAGGAGAGATCATCATGCATATCACCATCACCGGCCGCCTGGGCAGCGGCAAGTCTACCGTTGCCAAGCTCATCGTCGAAAACCACGGCTACACCTACTACTCCACGGGCAACATCATGCGGGAGCTGGCCGCCGAGGCGGGCATCAGCATCCTGGAGTACAACCGGCGCTGTGTGGACGACCCCACCGAGGACAGAAAGATCGACGACCGCACCCGTGAGGTGGCCATCCGTCTCAAGGACGAGAAGCTGGTCTTCGACTCCCGCATGGCCTGGTTCTTCGCTCCCGATACCTTCAAGGTCTACGTCACCGTAGATCCCGCCGTGGCCGCCCGCCGCGTGGGCATCGACCCCCGCCCCGGCGAGCCCGCCTCCGAGGTAGAGATCTACGAGGAGCTGGAGCAGAGGAGCAAGGTGGAGCAGGCCCGCTTCATCAAGTTCTACGGCGAGGGCGCCGACTACTACGACTGGAATAACTTCAACCTCATCGTGGATTCCACGAGCCGCACCCCCGAAGAGGTGGCCGCGGTCATCTGGAAGGCATTCGAGGCCTATCAGACTGACCCCGTGGGCAACGCCTACGTGGAGGCGCTGTAAGGAACGTATCCAAGGGATAAAAGAGCAAGGCACCGGGCACAGGATGCCTTCTCTTTTGCCCCATAGGGCCCCTTGTGAGAGTCAACGGGGAAGCGGTAGAAGCACCGCGAAAAATTGGCGAAAATTTTTGAAAAACTTTTGGAAAACCCCTTGACATTTTGACGCAAATCGTGTATAATATCACCGTTGCGTTCAAGCGACACGCGAGAGTGGCGGAACTGGCAGACGCGCACGTTTGAGGGGCGTGTGGTTCACACCGTACGGGTTCAAGTCCCGTTTCTCGCACCAACCGTTGCATCGAGTATTCGGTGCAACTCCATAAGCGGGCATGGCGGAATTGGCAGACGCGCTAGATTCAGGTTCTAGTCGGGGCAACTCGGTGGAGGTTCAAGTCCTCTTGCCCGCACCAAAAAAGCAGGGAGTGCATCAGCACGCCCTGCTTTTTTCGTGCGGATAAGGGGTGATGCAGGACCTCTGCAAGATGCCAGCGAGCATCTCGTTGGCACTATGTCGGCGCATCTTGCCCCGGAGCGAAGCGGAGGATGTTCAAGTCCTCTTGCCCGCACCAAAAAAGCAGGGAGTGCATCAACACGCCCTGCTTTTTTCGTGCGGATAAGGGGTAATGCAGAACCTCTGCAAAATGCCGCCGAGCTATCTTCTTTGCTCTTTCACCGTGTCTGGTCACCGTGTAACGGCCGATTCGGATCCTTCTGCATCACAGATAAATTTAATACTATTAAATTTTCGGGCTTAACAACCGAAGAATGCTTTCCTATGCTATAATGGTTGTGTCGAAGTATGTAGAATGGATTCCGAAGCTATCGTGCGGCATCATCGTATCCGCTCTGTTGACCGACCGTGATCCATCCTTTCATCCATACCCGAAAGGAGATTGATATGAAAGAATTTCTCGGCATCGGCGGCTATGCCCGCGAGCCCGAGGGCTACCTGTCCTGGCAGCATATCCTCTTTGTCGGATTTCTGCTGTTCGCTATGTTTGCTCTGTCGGTCTGGTTGGGACTCCGCAACCGCCGCAGGGATGACCTCACGAGGAATACGACCTTGATGATCACCGCCATTCTTATGGATGCCATCGAGATCGCCAAGATCGCCATCATGTGCTACCGCAGCGACGATCCCACCACCTGGCATAATCACCTCCCCCTGTTCCTGTGTAGTATCCAGCTCATCACCATTCCCCTGGCTGCATTCACCAAAGGACGGGTGCGGGAGGCGGCTCTGGATTTCGTCTTCATATTCGGCCTCCTGGGTGCCATCCTGGGCACCGTAGGCGCGGGGCAGAACTACAACGCCTACCCCGTCCTCTCCCTGGACAACGTAGCCTCGGGTCTGACCCACTGCATCTCGGGCTTCGCCTCCCTCTACATCGTCCTGTCGGGCCAAGCCAGCATGAAAAAGCGGAACATCCCCATCACCTACGCCATCCTCGCGGTCTTCTGTGCCGCCGCCTATATCGCGAATATGGCTCTGGACACCAACTATATGTTCCTGCGGCAGGGTGACGGTACTCCCTATGATATACTCTACAACCTCTTTGGTGGAAGCCCCGTCCTCTACCCCATTGGCGTGGTGGTGCTGTTTTTGATCTACATAGCCGCCTTTTACGGTGTCTTCTTCCTGATCCAACAGAAAAAGAGAAGTAAAGCCACCTCGTAAAAACAGCGAAAGAATCCAAGGTAGAATATCCAAAAAATATCGTAAATTCTCAAAGTAAATGCAACAGTAGCAAAGGGCTTGCATTTACAATGAGAAATCAGTAGCATTCAGTATGAGAAAAACGCAAAGCAGAAGAAAAGCAACAAGAAAAGAATAGAAAAAGGCATGACGAAAAAGCCTG